>NZ_JBHYOB010000004.1:0-474321 GCF_042744565.1 Streptomyces sp. NPDC058812 | reverse complement strand
GTACTGCAGGGGGGACCCTGTGGGAGAGTAGGACGCCGCCGAACAATCATTGCGAGGAAACCCCGCACCGGGAACGGTGCGGGGTTTTCTGCGTTTACTGTCTTTGTATGCGCTACGACCTGGTTATCTTCGACAACGACGGCGTGCTCGTCGACAGCGAGCCGATCTCCAATCGGTTGCTGGCCGGCTATCTGACCGAGCTGGGGCACCCCACGTCGTACGACGAGTCGCTTCGGGACTACATGGGTGCCGCGATGCACCGCGTTCATGACCTCATCCTGGAGCGGACGGGCCGGCGGCTGCCCGGGGACTTCGACGACGTCTTCCACAGCCGGGTGTTCGCCGCCTTCGAACGGGACCTGGAGCCGGTGCCCGGGGCGGTCGGTGTGCTCGAGAAGCTCGCGGCGGACGGGGTGGCGTACTGCGTGGCCTCGTCCGGGAGTCATGAGCGGATCCGGGTGGGACATCGGAAGACCGGGCTGGACCGGTGGTTCGACGACGAGCGGATCTTCAGTTCCCAGGACGTGGGGCGGGGGAAGCCCGCGCCGGATCTGTTCCTGCACGCCGCCGAGCGGATGGGGGTCGCGCCGGAGCGGTGTGTCGTGATCGAGGACAGCCCGCTCGGGGTGCGGGCGGCTGTCGCGGCCGGAATGGATGTGTACGGGTTCACCGCCATGACACCGTCGGCGAAGCTCGCCGGGGCCAGCCGGCTCTTCGGCGACATGGGGGAGCTGGCCGATCTGCTGGTGCGCTGACAGGACTGGGCAGAGCTGAGCCGAATTCACCTTTGGCTGGATCTACCCACGGGTAGGCCGGAGCCCTACGCTCGCCGCCATGACTGATGTGCTGCGGCGCGGCAGGGTCTCGCTGGCGTTCGGCTTCTTCGCTCAGGGTGTCGCGTTCGCTCTGCTCGTGACGCGCATCCCGGCCATCCAGGAGCGGTACGGCGTTTCCGACGCGCTGCTGCCCGTCTTCCTGGCCGCCGTGCCGGTTCTGGCCGGTGTGGGGAGTGTGGTGACCGGGCGCCTGGTGCGGCGGGTACGGCCGAGTCGGTTGCTGCGCTGGTCCCAGCCCGTGGTGCTGTTGGCGCTGCTCGGTGTCGGGGCGGGGGACCGGGTGGCGGTGCTGGCCGTCGCGCTGGCCGTGTTCGGGCTTGCCGTGGGTGTGTTGGACGCGTCGATGAACATGCTCGGAGTGAGCCTGCAGCGGTCGTACGGGCGCAGCATCATGCTGGGGTTCCACGCGGTGTACAGCCTCGGCGGGATTCTGGGGGCCTCGCTGGCCTGGGCGGGGGCGCACTGGGACCTGGCGTTGTGGGTGTCGTATCTGCCGGTCGTGGCGGTGCTGGTGCCGGCCGCCTTGGTGGGCAGCCGGTGGTACGTCGACGGGGAGGTCCGTGGCGGGGAGCCCGGTGCGGTGGGGGCGCGGAAGGGGGAGGGCGCGGGCGTCGGGTTCAAGGTGCTGCTGCCGCTGTGTCTGGTGATGACGTTCGCGTACATCGGGGACTCGACCGTCTCCAACTGGAGCGCGAAGTACCTCCAGGACGTGCTGGGGAGTTCGGAACAGCTGGCCACTGTGCCGTACAACGTGTACATGGTGACCACGCTGGTGGGGCGTGCCGTCGGGGACTTCGGGGTGCGGCGGTTCGGGGCCGTGGCGGTGGTGCGGGGCGGGGCGGTCGTCGCGGCGGGTGGGTTCGCCGTGGTGGCGGGGGCGCCGGGGGCTTGGGTGGGGATGCTCGGGTTCATGTTGCTGGGGCTGGGGCTGTGTGTGCTGGTGCCGCAGACGTTCGCGGCGGCGGGGCGGCTGGCTGCGGAGAGGGACGGCCGGCCTGGGGCTTCCGATGCTGCGGTGGCGCGGCTCAATGTCTTCAACTACGTCGGATTTCTGGTCGGTTCACCGTTGGTGGGGGCGCTGGGGGATGCCTGGAGCTACCGGGGCGCCATGCTCGTGCCGATGGTGTTGGTGCTGGTGACGGTCGTGTACGCCCGGTCGTTCGAGGCTCAACCGGACCGATACGGTGGCGGGCATGAGCGGCCGCGCACAGCTGATGTGGGACGAGGCAGTAACGGGCTATGACTTCGGCCCGGATCACCCGATGGATCCGGTCCGGCTCGCCCTGACGCGAGGACTGGTCGGTGCCCTCGGGCTCGACCGGGAACTGGAGGTCGTCGCGGCGCGGCCGGCCGGGGAGTCGACGCTGCGGCTCGTGCACCGGGAGGACTACATCGGCGCGGTGAAGGCGGCGTCGGTGGATCCGGGGGCGGCGGACGGGTCGTACGGGCTGGGGACGATCGACGATCCGGCCTTCGCGGGGATGCACGAGGCGTCCTCGCTGATCGCCGGGCAGTCGGTGGGGGCGGCGGAGGCGGTGTGGCGCGGTGACGCGCTGCACGCGGTGAACTTCGCGGGCGGGCTGCACCATGCGATGCCGGGCGCGGCTTCGGGGTTCTGCGTGTACAACGACGCGGCGCTGGCGATCGCGCGGTTGCTGGAGCTGGGAGCCGAGCGGGTCGCGTACGTGGACGTGGACGTCCATCACGGGGACGGGGTGCAGGCGGCGTTCTGGGAGGATCCGCGGGTTCTGACGGTCTCGCTGCACGAGCATCCGCGGACGCTGTTTCCGCAGACCGGGTGGCCGGAGGAGACCGGCGCGGACTGCGCGGAGGGGTCGGCGGTGAACGTCGCGCTGCCGGCGGGGACCGGGGACGCGGGGTGGCTGCGGGCGTTCCACGCGGTGGTGCCGGAGGTGATCGCGGACTTCCGGCCGCAGGTGCTGGTGACGCAGCACGGTGCGGACACGCACTTCGAGGATCCGCTGGCGCACCTGGCGGTGTCGCTGGACGCGCAGCGGGCGGTGCAGGTGGCGTGTCACGAGCTGGCGCACGAGTATGCCGGGGGGCGGTGGGTGGCGCTGGGGGGCGGGGGATACGCGGTGGTGGATGTGGTGCCGCGGTCGTGGACGCATCTGGTGGGGATCGCGGCGGGGCGGCCGGTGGAGCCGGAGACGGTGATTCCGGAGGGGTGGCGGCAGGAGGTGTTCGCGCGGACGCGGCAGCTCGGGCCGATGCGGATGACTGATGGGCGGTGGCCGGTGGGGTGGGCGGCGTGGGAGGCGGGGTACGACCCCGCGGATCGGTTGGACCAGGCGGTGGTGGCGGCTCGGCGGGCGGTGTTTCCGTTGCGGGGGTTGTTGGCGTAGCGGGCTTGCCCATTCGGTTGCCGGGGTTGGTGCCGGCCGGGGTCGGGCGTCGCGGCCCGGCGTTGCGGGGTGCCTCCCCCACGCTCGGCTGCGCTCGCGCGGGAGGTGCTCCCACCGCCCACCCGTGCCGCCCCTGGGGGCGCGCAAGTGTTACGCCGGTCGTGGGTAAGTTCTCGCGTTCCTCGGTCCGGAGGTGGGAGGACCCGGCAGCATCGTTTCTGTGCTGACCCGTGGAGCTCTTCGGGCTCATCTTCTGGACGTTCGTCTTGCCGGGGTCGTGGCGACTTCCCGGGAGGTGAGTCTGCGGAGTTACCGGTTGTTCGCCGCACGGGATCCGCGGGTGCTGATCGGGATCGATCCGGCAGGGGGCTGGGGGCAGCGGGACCTGCTCGGGCTGATGGCGGATAGGTGTGGGGTTTCGGCCGATCCGCACGATACTTCGGGCCAGGATGTGATTGATCCCGATCGGACACTGGCCGCGCTGGATGCCTTCGCCGGCCGGCTCGCCGCGGTCGCTCAGCGTCGCGCACCGGTCCTCCTCGGCACCGGGCACCCTCATCGACTGCTCGGCTTCTACGCCGCCTTGGCCGAGGCGCTGTCGGCGGCGGGATGTGCTGTCCTCACCCCGGCGCAGGGTCACTGTGTCGACATAACGACCCGGTTCGGTCTACGCACGTACAACCTCGACTACGTACGGGGAGTCGCGTTGGTGCGGGAACCCGGCGCCGGGCGCGCCGGTGGTGAGCCCGGCGCACACACGCATTCGCCGCTCCCGGTTCGTACCGTGCTGGCTGCCGCGGCCGACGCCGGCGGGCCGCTTCCCGAGCTGGTGATCGGTGACCATGGCTGGGTCTGCGGAGCAGGTCAGCTGGGGTTCGAGGCCATCGGGCCGGCCGATACGGACGATCCCGCGCTCTTCGTCGGTGAGGCGGAGGGGACCGTGTCCGTCGTCGTTCCACTCGATGACGCCGTGCGGTCTGAGTACTACCGGCCGCTTACCCGCTACGTACTCAATCGGGCGTGTCTGTCACGGTAGGGAAGCGATGGGTGCACCTCTTCCCCATTCGCATCACCCGCCCCTACATTGGGGAGTGAGCACGCAGCGACGAAGAGTCACCGGAAGGGGAAGCCGGTGGCCGTCGAGTGCGGAAGGTTCAGGTGTGTCATGGCTGCAGCTGGCGAGAGGCCTCTGAACGAGGTTCAGTTCCTTACCGTGGCGGAGGTCGCCTCGGTGATGCGCGTGTCCAAGATGACCGTGTACCGGTTGGTGCACAGCGGTCATCTGCCCGCGATCCGGGTGGGACGGTCGTTCCGCGTCCCGGAGCAAGCGGTTCACGAGTACCTCCGCGAGAGCTACGTGGGGGTGGAAACGGCCTGACGACCTCGATTACGACCTCAGCGCTCGGGCGGGTAGGCTAGCCCCTCGTAGGTCGTGTGGGCCCATGGCGCCCAACAACCGAGTGATGAGAAGTGAGCGAGGGTAGTCGTGGGCTCTGTTATCAAGAAGCGGCGCAAGCGGATGGCCAAGAAGAAGCACCGCAAGCTGCTCAAGCGCACGCGCGTTCAGCGTCGCAACAAGAAGTAAGCGACGCTGCGCCGTCAGCGTGTCCTGTGGCCCCCCACCGCATCCGGTGGGGGGCCACAGTCGTATCCGGGGAGCCGGGGACGCGTACGACCGCGAATTCTCGTCACTTGCTGCATCCGGCGGTCATCACAGCGCGACACCGACCGGCTAAGTTGGCCCGCAGACGGGGAACGCGGCAGGCTACGGAGTAGGGCGGAAGGAAGGCGCTGATCTTGGGCAAGGTCGTGCTCGTGACCGGAGTGGCCCGTCAGCTGGGGGGCCGGTTCGTGCGGCGCATCCAGCGTGACCCCGACGTGGACCGGGTCGTCGGCGTGGACGCCGTCGCGCCGGAGCACCATCTGGGCGGCGCGGATTTCGTCCAGGCCGACATCCGGCAGTCGGCCATCGGGCGCATCCTCGCCGAGACGGGGGCCGACACGGTCGTCCACCTGGACGTCACGGGCACGCCGCTGGGCAGCGGCAGCCGTACGTCGGTCAAGGAGACCAACGTCATCGGCACGATGCAGCTGCTCGGTGCCTGCCAGAAGTCGCCGTCCGTGCAGCGGCTCGTGGTGAAGTCCAGTACGAACGTCTACGGGTCCGCGCCGCGTGACCCGGCCGTCTGCACCGAGACCACCGCGCCCAAGTCGCTGCCGAGCGGCGGCTTCGCCAAGGACGCGGTCGAGGTCGAGGGGTACGTACGGGGGTTCGCGCGGCGCCGGCCCGACGTGGCGGTGACCGTGCTGCGGTTCGCCAACATCCTCGGCCCTGGCGCGGACACGCCGCTCGCCTCGTACTTCGGGCTGCCGGTGCTGCCGACGGTGTTCGGCTACGACCCGCGGTTGCAGTTCGTGCACGAGGACGACGTGATCGAGGTGCTGCGGATCTCCTCGCACGAGCCGCGGCGGGGCACGCTGAACAGCGGCACCTTCAACATCGCCGGTGACGGCGTTCTGCTGCTCTCCCAGTGCTCGCGCCGGCTGGGCCGCCCCACGGTGCCGCTGCTGCTGCCCGCGGTCACCTGGGCGGGCTCTCTCGTGCGTACGCTGGGGATGACGGACTTCTCCCCCGAGCAGATCCGACTGCTCACCCACGGGCGGGCGGTGGACACCACGCAGATGCGCGAGACCCTGGGTTTCCGGCCGAAGTACACGACGGCCGGTGCGTTCGCGGACTTCGCGCGCGGTCGCGGTGCCGGGCTGCTGCCGCCCGAGGCCCTCGCGGGGGCCGTCGACCGGATCGCGGAGCTGTCCCTGCGGGGCAGTGGCCACCTCCCGACGCAGAGCGCCAACTGAGGAGCGCATCAACGATGGCGGACGCCAAGGTCATTCCGTTCGACGACGACCGGTCGCGGGGGAGCGGTGGGAACGCGGCGCGGCGCCGCGGCGCGGGGAGCCGCCGCAAGAGCACGGCGGAGTCCGTGCCGGTGCGTGAGGTGCAGCCCCTGCCGGTGCGGGGGGCCGCGCAGGATGATGTGCCGGTGACACATGAGTCATCCGAGTCATCCGAGTCGGCCGGGGCGCCCGAGCCGCGGGCACAGGATGCGGACGGTGGCCTGGAGCGGCGTATCGCGGGTGGTCTGGCCTTCCTGCGCCGCCGGCTCACCGGTGACTACGAGGTCGACGACTTCGGTTACGACGCCGAACTCACCGATCAGGTGCTGATGTCCCTGCTGCGGCCGGTGTACGAGAAGTACTTCCGGGTCGAGGTGAAGGGCGTGGAGAACATCCCGTCCGAGGGCGGCGCGCTGATCG
The DNA here is from genome assembly GCF_042744565.1 of Streptomyces sp. NPDC058812. NCBI lineage: Bacteria > Bacillati > Actinomycetota > Actinomycetes > Kitasatosporales > Streptomycetaceae > Streptomyces > Streptomyces sp. NPDC058812. The sequence continues at coordinate 467,801 of NZ_JBHYOB010000004.1, read as the reverse complement.
TCGCCAACCACTCCGGGACGCTGCCGCTGGACGGGCTGATGATGCAGGTCGCCGTGCACGACCATCATCCGGCCGACCGGCATCTGCGCCTGTTGGCGGCGGACCTGGTGTTCGTGCTGCCGGTGGTCAACGAGCTGGCGCGCAAGCTCGGGCACACGCTGGCCTGTGCGGAGGACGCCGAACGGCTGCTCGGTCAGGGCGAGCTGGTCGGGGTGATGCCGGAGGGCTTCAAGGGCGTCGGCAAGCCGTTCAGCGAGCGCTACAAGCTCCAGCGCTTCGGGCGCGGCGGCTTCGTGTCCACGGCGCTGCGGCAGGGTGCGCCGATCGTTCCGTGCTCGATCGTCGGGGCGGAGGAGATCTACCCGATGATCGGCAACGCCAAGACGGTGGCGCGGTTGCTGGGCTTTCCGTACTTCCCGCTGACGCCGACCTTCCCGTGGCTGGGGCCGCTGGGTGCGGTGCCGTTGCCGACGAAGTGGACGATCCAGTTCGGTGAGCCGATCCCGACGGACGGCTATCCGCCGGAGGCGGCCGAGGACCCGATGCTGATGTTCAACCTGACCGACCAGGTGAGGGAGCAGATTCAGCACACGCTCTACAAGCTGCTGGTGCAGCGGAGGTCGGTGTTCTTCTGACGTGCGTCGGCGCGTCGGTGGGGGTGCCCTCTGTGCAACGCAGGGGGCACCCCCACCGGCTCAGTCGGCGTCCTCGCCCTCGATGCCCAGGCCTGGCAGGAGGCCCGGCAGGAGGGGCGGGAGGGTGACGTCCGGCTCGGCGGGCAGGGTGTTGTCGCCCGTCGGCGGGGAGGCGGTGCCGGTGTCCTTCGGCGGGTCGAGCAGGCCGCCTGTGCCGCCGCCGAGCAGGCCGTCGTCCTCCTTGCCGGAGTCGGCCGACTCGCTGGGGCTGCCGCTGTCCGTGCGTCCGCGCTCGGACGTACCGTCGTCGCCGTTGCCGGGGGCCGACGTGTGGCCGGAGCCGGGGGTGTCGGTGGTCGTCGACTCGGAGCCGCCCTGCCGGCCGCCGTCTCCGGTGTCGTCGTCCCGGGTGGGCGGCTGCGGCAGCATGGACTGCAGCGGTGCCACGTCGTCCTCTATGGCGTCGAAGACCGACGACACCTGCTCGCTGACGTCCCCGAGCTGCACGGGCAGGCGCTCGCGCAGTGCTCCCCAGGTCTCCCGGTGGGAGTGGGAGAAGGCGGAGAGAGCCTGCATGGGGGCCAGTGAGTCGGGGTCGCGGGCGTAGGCCGCGCTGAGTAGGCGATGGCCCTCGGACGCGTCGTGCCGCATGCCGGACAGGGCGCGACGGACCTCGCCGAGGGACTCGTGGTCGAGGGGCCCGCTGCGGTCGCGTTCCATCAGCCGACGGGCTTCGTTCAGCCGGGTGGACGCCAGGTCCAGGTAGGCCCGGCCGCGCTCGTCGTCCCCTTCGGCGAGGCCGAGGCGGAAGTCCTCTATGCCGCGCTTGAGGCCGTAGAGCGAGTCGCCGGGCAGGGCGTCCGAACTGGCGGCGGCGACTCCGCCGAAGGCTCCCGCGGCCACGCTCACGCTCAGTCCGCCCGCGGTGAGGCCCTTGGCCAGCCGCGAGCGCGGCCGGAACCTCTTCAGCGGGGCCGCCCGGTGGGTGCCGCGCGCCCGGCGTTGCTCCGGGACCGAAGTGTCCGCCGCCCCGCCGCCCGCGGTGCCCTCTTGCAGCATGGCCTCGAACGCGGCCACCAGCTGGGCTCGCTGGACGACCTTGACCTCGGGATCCAGCTGGGGTCGGGGCAGCGTCTCCAGACCGGTGGCGAGGGTCAACAGACGACCCTGCTCGGTCGGTTCCGCGGTGGCCCCGGCAGCTGCCGGTCCTCCGGACTGCTCGGCCGCCGCCCCGGGATCGGACTGCTCCTCCAGAGCCTGGGCGAAGGCGTTCGCCCGCCGGTGTGCCGATACGTTCGCGATCACTGGCGGCACCTCCTCTCGTCATGACGGTCGACTCCCCAGGGGGTCCTGAGGGTTGCACCCCCTGATCGGAATCACCCGATCGTGTGATCGGAGTCGGTCGGGGAGCGACCACAGGGAGCCTGCATCCCGCACAACGAGCGGCGCGGCACTTGGGTTACGGACGGTGGATGATCGGACCGCGAACCCAACCGACTTTCACCGACGGTGATTTGGAAAACGCGGAGGGTCGCGGTGGTGGGTCAGCGTGCGTCGTCCGGCAGCAGCCGGGCGAGGGTGCGCACGGCCCGGTACTGGAGCGTCTTGATGGCGCCCTCGTTCTTGCCCATGACGCGCGCGGTCTCGGCGACCGAGAGGCCCTGGAGGAAGCGCAGGGTCACGCACTCCTGCTGCTGCGGGTTGAGTCGGCGTACGGCGTCCAGCAGGGCGGCGTTGGAGAGCGATTCGAGGACGGAGTCCTCGGGGGACCGCTCGACCTCGTTGGCGTCGAGCATCTCGCCGGTGGTGACCTCCAGCCGGAAGCGGCTGGACTTGAAGTGGTCGGCGACGAGGTTGCGGGCGATGGTCACCAGCCAGGCGCCGAAGTCGCGGCCCTGCCAGGTGAAGGTGCCGATGCGCCGCAGGGCCCGCAGGAAGGTCTCGCTGGTGAGGTCCTCGGCGGTCGCCTTGCCGCCCACGCGGTAGTAGATGTAGCGGTACACGGTGTCGCTGTACTGGTCGTAGAGCCGCCCGAAGGCGTCGGCCTCGCCCGCCTGGGCGCGTTCGACCAGGTCCATCATGCGGGCGCTGTCGCTGTCCGCGGCGGGGCGGCGGTGGGTGGTTGCGGCGGCGGTCCCGGACGAGGACGACCGCGCGCGTCTGCCGACGGCGGCGCTTCCGTCGGCCAGTGCGTAGCACGGGCCGACGGGGGCGGTGGCCGCGGCGAGGGCGGGGACGGCATACGCGGTGGGGACGAAACCGCGCAACAGGTCTTGGGCTGATTTGACCGTTGCGCGCAGCGTAGCCAGGCCCGAGGCGTCAACCCCGACGTGTGGGTACACGGGACTCCCAGAGGCAGAGCTTCCATCACGTGCAGTACGGAACCATTCACCCGTCGTAGCGAAGGTGGGGCACCGGAATGCGTCTGAGGAGAATAACGCTTCGTGCAGGCACTGCTACGCCCAGTTGCTCAAATCATCGATTACGTCGCTTCTGTGCCCGATTGACGCTCGATCAGATGCTGCAGAGTGATCAATTAATGACCGGAACGGTTCGGGTTCCTGGTGACTACAGAGCGTGTTGTGGTCGATGTGAGGAAAGTGGACTGGAGAGGGTGTCCCGCGGGTACGTCACATCGATTGGGTCAACGGCGGCGGCGGTGCAGCGCGATGGCCGCCGCGGTGCCGCCGGCCACCGCGCCGACGCCCGCGGCCGCGGGGATGCCGACCTTGGCCGCCTTGCGGCCGGTGCGGTAGTCGCGCAGGCGCCACTCCAGTTCGCGGGCGTGCTTGCGCAGCTTGGAGTCCGGGTTGATCGCGTAGGGGTGGCCGACCAGCGACAGCATCGGGATGTCGTTGTGGGAGTCGCTGTAGGCGGCGCAGCGGGTCAGGTCCAGGCACTCCGCCGTCGCCAGTGCGCGTACCGCCTCGGCCTTCGCGGGGCCGTGCAGTGGTTCGCCGACCAGCTTTCCCGTGTAGACGCCGCCGATCGACTCGGCCACCGTGCCCAGCGCGCCGGTCAGGCCCAGGCGGCGGGCGATCACCTGGGCGATCTCCACCGGGGCGGCCGTGACCAGCCAGACCTTCTGGCCCGCGTCCAGGTGGGCCTGGGCGAGGGCGCGGGTGCCGGGCCAGATCCGCTCGGCCATGTACTCGTCGTAGATCTCCTCGCCGATCGACTTCAGCTCGGAGACGCGGTGGCCCTTGACGATCGACAGGGCGGAGTCGCGGGCGTCCTGCATGTGCTCCGGGTCCTCGAGCCCGGCCAGCCGGAAGTACGCCTGCTGCCAGGCGAACCGGGCGAGGTCGCGGGTCTCGAAGAACTTCCGCTTGTACAGGCCCCGGCCGAAGTGGAAGATCGCGGCGCCCTGCATCACGGTGTTGTCGAGGTCGAAGAAGGCGGCTGCCCTGTCGTCGCCGTGGACCGGGAACTCCGCTTCCGCGCCCGTGTCGGGGGCGGACGTGTCCTGTGCGGACTGTGCGGATTTACGGGCTGCCTCCGCCGAGGCCTCGCCTGCCAACACGCTCCGCGCCGTGGCGGAGCGCCTACGGGGGGTGAGCCATCGAAGAGCGGCCATGTCCGTGAGCATAGCCAGTTTGTTCGGAGGCTTCGGAGTCGAGAGGTTCGCAGGCTGTGAACTCTGGGCGACCGTGTCGTTAAAGAGCCGCCCGCGCGGGCGCGTCGGCCTTTCGGCCCGGCAGGCGGTCCGCCCGCCGCCGAGGGGTCGGCGTACGCCGCCGCGCGCGCGAGAATGGCCGGCATGAGTCCCCTCTTCCGCCGAAAGCCCTCGCAGCCCCCGGGGGCCCCGCAGCCCGCGCAGTCTCATGAGCACTCCGAGAACCATCTCGTCACCCTCATCCGCAAACCCGGCTGTCATCTGTGTGATGACGCACAGCTCGTCGTCGAGAAGGTGTGTGCCGACCTCGGTGTCCCCTGGGAGGGGAAGGACATCACCCAGGACCGCCAACTCCACGACGAGTACTGGGAACAGATCCCGGTCGTCCTCGTCGACGGCAGGCAGCACACCTTCTGGCGTGTGAACGAGGAACGGCTGCGCAAGGCACTGACCGAGCAGTCCAAGTAGTCCGGATGGTCGCTTAGGATCGATGGTGACTTGGTCTCGGGGGCGTTGATCGTGAGGAGCGTGTGCGGCTTTGCCCCCGATGGGAGAGGAACGCGTGCGCGTATGCGCCGGTTCCCGGTTCGTGCGCCGGGCGCGCGTGAGCCCGGTCACGTTGGCCGGGCAAATCGGACACCATCTTTGTGCACGCGTTCACAAAGACATAGCCTGCATTCGACGGGGCGGTCATGTAGGGACGTATGACCGCCTACAGCCCCGCTCTACCCGCAGGAGCACCGTGGCAACTGGCCGAACACACCGACCGGCGACCCGCAGCCGAGGGATTCCCGAGGCCACCGTCGCCAGGCTTCCGCTGTACCTCCGCGCCCTCACCGCGCTCTCCGAGCGCTCGGTGCCCACGGTCTCCTCCGAGGAGCTGGCGGCCGCGGCGGGAGTCAACTCCGCGAAGCTGCGCAAGGACTTCTCCTACCTCGGCTCCTACGGGACCCGGGGCGTCGGCTACGACGTCGAGTATCTCGTCTACCAGATCTCCCGCGAGCTGGGGCTCACCCAGGACTGGCCGGTAGTGATCGTCGGTATCGGTAACCTCGGCGCCGCGCTCGCCAACTACGGCGGCTTCGCCTCCCGCGGTTTCCGCGTCGCCGCGCTGATCGACGCCGATCCGGGAATGGCCGGAAAGCCCGTCGCCGGTATCCCGGTGCAGCACACCGACGAGCTGGAGAAGATCATCCAGGACGACGGTGTCTCGATCGGCGTGATCGCGACCCCCGCCGGTGCCGCCCAGCAGGTCTGCGACCGGCTCGTGGCCGCCGGTGTCACCTCCATCCTCAACTTCGCGCCGACCGTGCTGAACGTCCCCGAGGGCGTCGACGTGCGCAAGGTCGACCTCTCCATCGAGCTGCAGATCCTCGCCTTCCACGAGCAGCGCAAGGCGGGCGAGGAGGCCGCGGCCGACGCCGGCGTCGTACCGCCCGCCGTCGCCCGCAAGCAGCGGCCCGCCACCGACCAGGGACCCGACGGGGACGTGCCCGCCGTGATGCCGGCATGAGCCTCCTCGTCGTCGGACTGAGCCACCGCAGCGCGCCCGTCAGCGTCCTGGAGCGGGCGTCCCTGAGTGCGGACGCGCAGTTCAAGCTGTTGCAGGACACGGTCGCCGCCGAACCGGCCACCGAGGCCGCGGTCCTGGCCACCTGCAACCGCATCGAGCTGTACGCCGACGTGGACAAGTTCCACGCCGGCGTCGCCGAGCTGTCCACGCTGCTCGCCCAGCACAGCGGGGTCGGCCTGGAGGAGCTCACTCCTTATCTTTATGTGCACTACGAGGACCGGGCCGTCCACCACCTGTTCTCGGTGGCCTGCGGGCTCGACTCGATGGTGGTCGGCGAGGGCCAGATCCTCGGCCAGATAAAGGACTCCCTGGCCCGGGCGCAGGACCTGCACACCGCCGGCCGGCTCCTGAACGACCTGTTCCAGCAGGCGCTGCGCGTCGGCAAGCGGGCCCACTCCGAGACCGGCATCGACCGCGCCGGGCAGTCCCTGGTCACCTTCGGCCTGGAGCAGCTCTCCGCGGGAGCCGACGTCCAGCGGTGGGCGCGGGGCAAGAAGGCCCTGGTCATCGGCGCCGGCTCGATGTCCTCGCTGGCCGCCGCCACGCTGGCGCGGGCCGGGGTCGCCGAGATCGTCGTAGCGAACCGCACCTTCGAACGCGCCGAGCGCCTCGCACAGATCCTGACCGAGGGCGACGACACGGACGTGCTGGCCCGCGCGGTACCGATGGACTCGGTGCCGGTCGAGCTGACACGTGCCGACGTGGCCGTCTCCTGCACCGGCGCGACCGGGATCGTCCTCACGGCCGGAGCCGTGGCGGCCACGGTGGAGCGCCGGACCGGCGCCCCCGCCGCCGCGCTCGGCGACGCGCACTCCGACGCGCACGCCGAGGCGGACGCCGCCGTCGGCGTCGTACGGGAGGCGGCCGAGACGTCGCTGCCGGGCGCCGGTACGGACGAGAACTGTCCGCTCGACCTGTCCCCCATGCCGACCGGCTTCTCCGTCATGGGTGAGGCCGCGGTGGCCGGGATGGACGCGGCGACGCTGGAGCAGCACGGGGCCTGGGCCGCGGGCGGTGCGGTCGTGGACCGGACGCGTGAGGCCGGGCGGCCGGGCGCCGAGGCGGACGCCGAGCTGATCTCCGCGCTCGCCGCGACGGCCGCGAGTGTCGGGCGCATCCCCGAGCGGCGGCGGCCCGAGCCGGTCGCCGAGGTGCCGCGCCCGCAGCCCGTGCTCTTCCTGCTCGACCTCGCCATGCCACGCGACATCGACGCCGCCGTGCACCGGCTGGCCGGGGTACGCCTGGTGGACATCGAGTCGCTCGCCGACGCGTCGGCCGACGCACCGATGGCCGCCGACGTCGACATGGTCCGCCGGATCGTCACCGACGAGGTCGCCGCGTTCGGGGCGGCCCAGCGGGCCGCGCACATCACGCCCACCGTGGTCGCGCTGCGCAGCATGGCCGCCGACGTCGTGGCGGGCGAGATCGCCCGGCTGGAGGGGCGGCTGCCGGGCCTGGACGACAAACACCGCGCCGAGATCACCCAGACCGTCAAGCGTGTGGTCGACAAGCTGCTGCACGCGCCGACGGTACGGGTCAAGCAGCTCGCCGCCGAGCCCGGCGGTGCCGGGTACGCGGACGCGCTGCGCACCCTGTTCGACCTCGACCCCGAGACGGTGGCCTCCGTCTCCCGCGCCGAGAACAGCACTGAGAAGAACCGAGGGCCGGCATGACTGAGAAGGCACTGAGGCTGGGGACCAGGCGAAGTAAGCTCGCCATGGCCCAGTCCGGGCAGGTGGCGGACGCCGTGAGCCAGGTGACCGGTCGGCCCGTTGAGCTGGTCGAGATCACCACGTACGGGGATGTCTCCCGCGAGGCGCTCGCGCAGATCGGCGGCACGGGCGTGTTCGTGGCCGCGCTGCGCGAGGCGCTGCTGCGGGGTGAGGTGGACTTCGCGGTTCACTCGCTCAAGGACCTCCCCACCGCGCAGCACGAGGGCCTGGTGGTGGCCGCCGTACCGGAGCGGGAGGACCCGCGGGACGTGGTCGTCGCCCGGGACGCGCGCAAGCTCACCGACCTGCCCCGCGGGGCGCGGATAGGTACGGGTGCGCCGCGGCGCATGGCGCAGCTGAACGCGTACGCCCGCACCCACGGGATGGAGATCGAGACGGTCCCGATCCGGGGCAACGTCGACACCCGCATCGGATACGTCCGCAGCGGCGAGCTGGATGCCGTCGTGCTGGCCGCCGCCGGGCTGAACCGGGTGGGCCGCATCGACGAGGTGACCGACTTCCTGTCGGTCGACACGGTTCTGCCCGCCCCCGGCCAGGGGGCACTGGCGATCGAGTGCAGGGCGGGGAACACCGCCCAAGACGCTGACCTCGTCGCCGCGCTCGGCGAACTCGACGACCCGTTCACGCGGGTCGCCGTAACGGCCGAGCGGTCACTGCTCGCCGCCCTGGAGGCCGGCTGCAGCGCCCCGGTGGGCGCGCTGGCCGACCTCCTGGCCGACGGGCAGATTGTCAAGGAAATGCGCCTGCGCGGCGTCGTCGGCACGACCGACGGCTCGACGCTGGTGCAGCTGTCCACCACCGGTCCCGTGCCTGAAACGCACGAGGCGGCGATGGCACTCGGTCGCGAACTCGCCACCGAGATGCTCGCCCAGGGCGCGGCCGGTCTGATGGGGGAGCGAGCACATTGAGCCCCACCACCTTTCCCGCCGGTCCGGAACAAGGGCACGTCACCTTCCTCGGTGCCGGACCCGGAGATCCGGGACTGCTGACTCTGCGCGCCGTGGAGGCACTGGCGCACGCGGACGTCCTCGTCGCCGAGCACGAGGTGCTCGACGTCGTACGCACGCACGCGAGGCAGGGCGTGTCGGAAGTGCACACGGATACCGATCCGTCGGATCCGGGCACGAACGCGCCCCAGCTGAAGGTAGTTGACGGAGCGTCAACGACCTCGGGCGTCCCCGCCGTGCGGGATGCCGCACATCTTGTCATGGAGGCCGCGCGGGGCGGCAGGCGGGTCGTGCGTGCCGTGACCGGGGACCCCGGACTCGACGCGTACGCCGCCGAGGAGATGCTGGCGTGCGCCGCGGCGGGCGTGCCCTTCGAGGTCGTCCCCGGTATCGCGAACGCCGTCGGCGTGCCCGCGTACGCCGGTGTGCCGCTGCGGGACGCCGAGGGCGCGGACGTTCGGTTCGTGGACGCCCGTACGGCGTCGGACCGCTGCTGGACCGAGGTGGGCGCCTCCGACGGGACGGTCGTCGTGTCGACGACGCTCGACTCGGTGGCCGCGGCCGCCGGTGAGCTGGTGTCGGCCGGACGCAAGCCGGACACCCCGATGACGGTGACGATCGCCGGTACGACGACCCGGCAGCGCACCTGGTCCGCCACCCTCGGCACGGTCGCGCAGACGCTGAAGCAGGCGAAGGTGCTGCCGTCCCCGGACGGTGGCCGGCCGGTGATAGCCGTGGTCGGCGAGCGCTCCGCCTCCGCCCGGCGCGACCAGCTGTCGTGGTTCGAGTCCAAGCCGCTGTTCGGCTGGAAGGTCCTCGTGCCGCGCACGAAGGAGCAGGCGGCGTCGCTCTCCGACCAGCTGCGCTCGTACGGGGCGGTGCCGAGCGAGGTCCCGACCATCGCGGTGGAGCCGCCGCGCACCCCGCAGCAGATGGAGCGGGCGGTCAAGGGCCTGGTGACGGGCCGGTACGAGTGGATCGCGTTCACGTCGGTCAACGCGGTGAAGGCGGTCCGGGAGAAGTTCGAGGAGTACGGGCTGGACGCCCGTGCCTTCGCGGGCATCAAGGTCGCCGCGGTGGGCGAGCAGACGGCGAAGGCACTCATCGCCTTCGGCGTGAAGCCCGACCTGGTGCCGAGCGGTGAGCAGTCGGCCGCCGGTCTGCTGGAGGACTGGCCGCCGTACGACCCGGTCTTCGACCCGATCGACCGTGTCTTCCTGCCCCGCGCCGACATCGCGACCGAGACGCTGGTCGCCGGGCTGATCGAGCTGGGCTGGGAGGTCGACGACGTCACCGCCTACCGGACGGTGCGCGCCTCGCCGCCGCCGGCCACGACGCGGGAGGCCATCAAGGGCGGTGGCTTCGACGCGGTGCTGTTCACGTCGTCGTCCACGGTGCGGAACCTGGTCGGTATCGCGGGCAAGCCGCACAACGTGACGGTGATCGCGTGTATCGGCCCGGCGACCGCCAAGACGGCCGAGGAGCACGGTCTGCGGGTGGACGTCATGGCTCCCGAGCCGTCCGTCCACAAGCTGGCGGAGGCCCTGGCCGACTTCGGCCTGCGGCGCCGCGCGTCGGCTCTGGAGGCCGGGGACCCGGTGACGCGGCCGAGCGAGCGGCGGCCGGGGGCGCGGAGGCGGCGGTCCTCCACGTGAGGTGAAGCGAGGTGAGGCGGGGCGTTCCTTCGGGAGCGCCCCGCCTCGCTGTCGCCACCGCCGGGCGTTGACAGGCGGCGGGAGGGTGCGTGTAATGAGGGCGGTGCCGCGTGGCGCCGGTCAAAGAGCAGTGGGCCGGCCGGCGATCGGGCGAGCGCCCTCATTCAAGGGGTACGTGATGAGTTCCTGCTCCGCGCCCTGACATGACGTAGCGCATTCGCACGTCATCGTCCTTCTCGCTTCGCCCTTTTCCGGCACCGTGCCGCACGCCGCGGCCTGCCGTCATGGAGACACAGAACCGTATGCCCACGTCTTTTCGGCCTTCCCCGTCTTCCGAGCCTTCCGAGCTTTCCGAGCCTTCGGAGCCTTCCGAGTCTTTTCAGCAGTCCGTCATCGACGAGTTCCGCGCCAACGGGGGGAAGGTCGGCGGCCCCTTCGAGGGTGGGGACCTGCTCCTGCTGACGACCACCGGCGCCCGGTCGGGTGCCGCGCGGACCACGCCCCTCGGTTACGTCCGGCACGGGGACTCCTTCCTCGTCGTCGGGTCCAACCTCGGTGGCCCGCGGCATCCCGGCTGGTACCACAACCTGCTCGCCCGTCCCATGGTCGAGGTGGAGGTCGGCACACAGGCCTTCCAGGCCCTCGCCGTGCCCGCCGAGGGCGACCGGCGCGAGGAGTTGTTCGCGCACGTCGTGCGGGCGTCGCCCGGCTACGGCGACTACCAGGCCGGGACCGGCCGGCTGCTGCCGGTCGTGGCGCTGGAGCGCGCCGAGCCCGACGGCTGGGAGGGGCCCGCCGAGGTCCGCACCCTCGCCGACAAGCTCATGGAGGTCCACACCTGGCTGCGTGGCCAGTTGCGCCAGGTGCGGGCGGAGACCGACGCCCATTTCGCCGCACGCGCCGCGCACCGGGGGGCCGGTGAGGCGCCGGTGCCGGGGCTCGGGTTGCAGATCCGGCAGCGGTGCCTGGCGTTCTGTCAGGCGCTGGAGTTCCACCACGCCAGTGAGGACGGGCACCTGTTCCCGGGCATCGCCCGCCACCACCCCCACCTGACCGACGTCTTCGACCGGCTCGACGCCGAACACCGCACGGTCGCCCGCATCCAGGGCGACCTGGCGGCCCTGCTGGCCGGCCTCGCCATCGCCGACCCGCGGCGCTTCCGCACGGAACTTGCGGCGATGTCGGCCGAACTGAACGCGCACCTCGACTACGAGGAGGACGCGCTGCTCCCCTTGCTGGCCGATGTGCCGTGGCCGCCGGTCATGCCCTGACCCGGACGTCCGGGCCCTCGCGGTGACTGTCGGCTTCAGGACAAGGGCCGCGTGGGCCGACTGCCCGTCGGCAAAGGCACGGGTGGGGCGGGCGTAGCGTAGGAGGTATGTCGACGTACGGATCCTTTCCCGGCACCCGGCCCCGGCGGCTGAGGACCACTCCCGTCATGCGTCGGATGGTCGCCGAGACCCGGTTGCACCCCGCCGACCTCATCCTCCCGGCCTTCGTACGCGAGGGGGTGAGCGAGCCGGTGCCGATCGCGGCGATGCCCGGGGTCGTGCAGCACACCCGGGACACGCTGAAGAAGGCCGCCGCGGAGGCGGTCGAGGCGGGGGTCTCCGGGATCATGCTCTTCGGGGTGCCGGAGGACGGCAAGAAGGACGCGGCCGGGACGGCGGGGACCGACCCGGACGGGATTCTGCAGGTCGCGCTGCGGGACGTGCGGGCCGAGGTCGGGGACGAGCTGCTCGTCATGTCCGACCTGTGCCTCGACGAGTTCACCGACCACGGGCACTGCGGGGTGCTGGACGCCCAGGGGCGGGTCGACAACGACGCCACCCTTGAGCGGTACGCCGAGATGGCGCAGGTCCAGGCCGACGCGGGCGCCCATGTGGTCGGGCCCAGCGGGATGATGGACGGTCAGGTCGGGGTCGTCCGCGACGCCCTCGATCAGATCGGGCGCGAGGACGTCGCGATCCTCGCCTACACCGTCAAGTACGCGTCCGCCTTCTACGGGCCCTTCCGGGAGGCCGTCGGTTCCTCGCTCAAGGGGGACCGGAAGACCTACCAGCAGGACGCCGCCAACGTGCGGGACGCGATGCGGGAGCTGGCCCTCGACCTGGAGGAGGGCGCCGACATGGTGATGGTCAAGCCGGCCGGCCCCTACCTCGACATCCTGGCCAAGGTCGCCGAGGCCGCGGACGTGCCCGTCGCCGCCTACCAGATCTCCGGCGAGTACTCGATGATCGAGGCCGCCGCCGAGAAGGGCTGGATCGACCGCGACCGGGCCATCCTGGAGGCGCTCACCGGCATCAAGCGGGCCGGCGCGCGCAACATCCTGACCTACTGGGCCACCGAGGTCGCTCGCACGCTGCGCTGAGCGACGGCCTCGCCCGGTGCTTCGTGCAAGGGGTGCGGGCACCCCTTCAGTACCCGAGGGCACCGTCCATGCTGGTCTGCCAGTAGGTGACCGTCAGCGCGGTGTCGACGTACACGCCGCCGGACGGCAGGGCGACCGTGGCGATGGAGCCGTCCTCGAAGGGGATCGTGAGGGTGTTCGTCTCGTAGCCGTTCTCGCCGCTGCCGTCGCCGGACGACAGCACCACGCCGGCGTAGCCGGACTTGCCGGGCTCGACGCCGGTCAGCGACTGCGGCTTGGTCGCCTCCGCGACCGGCGGCACGGACTGGGCCTCACCGAAGCGCGCCGCCGGGTACGGCGGGAGCATGCAGGTCTTCGAGCCGGAGTTGGTGGCGGTCAGCAGGAGGTGGTTGAGGGGGCGGGACACCTTCGTCGCGGTGATCTTCACGTCGGAGGCGGAGCACTTTCCGGGCATGTCCCCGTCGTCCTGGCCGCCGGAGTCCGACGCGCCGGTGTTCGACGCGCCGGTGTTCGAGCCGGAGCCCGACGACCCGGAGTCCGACGACCCGGAGTCCGACGAGCCGGACCCCGACGAGTCCGAGCCCGACGAGTCCGAGCGCGTGGCGTCGCCGCCGCCGGTGGAGGGCTTGGCCTGTTCGCCGGCCGGGACGGAGGAGGACCCGGCCGGGGCGCCCGTGTCCGATCCGTCGCCCTCGCAGGCCGTCAGGGCGAGTGCGGCCAGCGCGACCGTGGTGGCGGCGAACAGGCGGGTGCGGCGGGTGGTGCGTGCGGACATGAGGGATCCCCTTCGGGTGGAGTCGAGGTGAGCCGCTCGACCGTTCGCCGGGAGCGGCTGCTTGGATGACCACAGCTTGGGTCCGGGGCCGTCCCGGTCGCCAGTGGTGCCGGGACATGCGGGACACTGGGACGCCGGGAGTGGCTCTGACCTGCAGGAACGGTGTCCCGCTGGGATGCCGTACGGGGATACGGGAAGAGGGGGAAACGGGTGGCGGGGGATGACTTCGCGGTACTGCTGCGGGAGCTGAAGGAGCGGTCCGGGCTCAGCTACGGGGCGCTGGGCAAGCGGCTGCACATGAGTGCGTCGACCCTCCACCGATACGTCAGTGGGGAGGTCGTGCCCACGGAGTTCGCCCCCGTCGAACGCCTCGCGCGCGTATGCCGGGCGACCCCCGAGGAACTGCTCGAACTCCACCGCCGCTGGATCCGCGCGGACGCGCTGCGCGGCGTGAAGAAGGAGGAGACCGAGGAGAAGGGGACCGAGGAGAAGGGGACCGAGGGGGAGGGGGAGGAGGCGCGGGAGGAGACGCCGGGGGAAAAGCAGGAGGAGGCCGCCGTCTCCGTCGCGGCGGAGAACGCACCGCCCGCACCGACCACGCCGCACGCCCCGACCGCCCCCGGCGCCTCGACCGCCCCGACCGCCCCCGGCGCCTCGACCGCCCCGACCGCCCCCGGCGCCTCGACCGCCCCGACCGCCCCGCCCACACCCGCCGAACCCGGTCCGCCCCGTCGCCGGGTCCCGCGCGCCGCGCTCTACGCCGCGACCGGCGTCGTCGCCGTCGGTGCCGCCGTGGCGCTCGTGGCGAACCTCGTGTCGGGCACCGACGACGGCGGGCGGCACGGTCCGGCCGGGGCGGCGGCGGGGACCTCCGCGTCGGTGTCCGGGACCGCGACCACCGGGTCGGCGTCCCCGGGCGCGAGCGCCTCCTCGTCGCCGTCCGGGTCCGCGTCCTCGTCCGGGCCACCCTCCGCGTCCGCGTCGCACCCGGGCACGGCCACGCCGAGCCGTCGCGCACCCGCCGACGGTCCCGTGCTCACCGTGTCGACCACCCCGTACCACTGGGACGTGCCCTGCGAGCACGCCTTCCTGATCGACCGCAGCCCGCAGAACGTGCCGGAGCCTCCCGCCCAGCAGGACGCGGTCGGCTGGGCCACCCCCCTCGGTGCGGTCTCCGCGAACCGGCAGACGGCCGTCCTCACCGTGCAGGGCACCGGTGCGGAGACGGTGGTCCTGAAGGACCTGCACGTCCGCGTGGTGAGCAGCAAGCCGGCGCTGGACTGGAAGCAGTACGTGATGGGCAACGGCTGCGGCGGCCAGGTGAACACCGGGTCCTTCGACGTCTCCCTCGACCTGGCCAACCCCCTGGTGACGCCGGTCTCCGGACAGCGCGACTTCCCGTACAGCGTCAGCGAGTCCGACCCCGAGGTCTTCAAGGTCAACGCGCACACCAGCGGCCACGACGTCAGCTGGTACCTGGAGCTGGAGTGGTCCAGCGGCGCCCGGCAGGGCACCATGCGCGTCGACGACCACGGCAAGCCGTTCCGCACCAGCGCCTCCCGGGACAGCTCCTACTACGCCTACCCCCTCGGCGGCGACGGCTGGGAGCGGGTCGAGGGCGACTGAGGCGGGCTGGGTACGGATGCCGGATCGCCGCCAAGTCGAGGCGGCGGCTAGGTTGTTGGCCACCACTCCGGTTCCCTTCGTCAGGAGACGCCCATGCCCGGTGACGCCCTCAGCCAGGACCCCGCGGAGCTGAGAAGGAGGATCGACAGCAGCAAGGCGCACCCGGCCCGCGTCTACGACGTCTTCCTCGGCGGCAAGGACCACTACCCCGCGGACCGCGACGCGGCCGCCGCCGGGCTCGCCGCCAACCCGCGCGGCTACCTGGACGTACGGCACAACCGCGACTTCCTGCGCCGCGCGGTCACCGCGCTGGCCGAGGAGCACGGCATCCGCCAGTTCCTCGACATCGGCACCGGCCTGCCGACCGCGGAGAACGTGCACCAGATCGCCCAGCGCACCGCACCCGAGTCGAGGGTGGTCTACGTCGACAACGACCCGGTCGTCCTCGCCCACGCCCGCGCCCTGCTCACCAGCGGTCCCGAGGGACGTACGGACTACGTCGACGCCGACCTGAAGAGCCCGGCGCGGATCCTCGAACAGGCCGCGCGGACCCTCGACTTCGACCGGCCCGTCGCCCTCTGCCTCGTCGCCATCCTGCACTTCGTCGAGGACGAGGAGGCGTACCCGATCGTCCGCGAGCTGATGGACGCGCTGCCCGCCGGCAGCCGGCTCGTCCTCAGCCACCTCACCGAGGACCTCAACCCGGAGAACATCCGCGCGGTCCAGCGGACGTACACCGAGCGGGGCTTCACCTTCGTGCTGCGCTCCCACAAGGACGTCGAGCGCTTCTTCACGGAGACCGGGCTGGAGCTCGCCGAGCCGGGTGTCGTACCGGTGCACCACTGGCGCCCGGACCACGCGGCGCCGGTGCCCGAGCAGCCCGAGGAGGCCTACCTCGCGGGTCTCGACGACATCGAGAAGGTCCGGTACAAGGACATCAACGACGTCACGGACGCCGACATCAACGTGTACGGGGGGCTCGCCGCCAAGGGCTGACCGCCCGGCGGTCGCACGGGTGTCCGGATCGCGGAAAGTCGCCTGTAGGCGGCACGTACTTCCCTAGGGTGCGGGCATGACCGTGACTGAGAACGCGTCCGCCCCGTCCGCCTCCCTGCCGCCCTTCGCCGCGCGGGCCCGGTCGATCGGCGGTTCGCCCGTACGGGACATCCTCGCCGTCACCGCCCGCCCCGAAGTGATCAACTTCGCCGGCGGGCTGCCGGCCCCGGAGCTGTTCGACGCGGAGGGCATCGCCGCCGCGTACCGGGCCGTCCTCACCGAGGCGCCCGCGCGGGCGCTGCAGTACTCCACCACCGAGGGCGAGCCCGTCCTGCGGGCCGTGCTCGCCGCCCGCACCTCCGCGCGCGGACTGGACACCGACGCCGACGACATCCTCGTCACCACCGGCTCGCAGCAGGCGCTGTCGCTCCTCGCCACCGCCCTGCTCGAACCCGGCGACACCGTCCTCGTCGAGAGCCCCTGCTACCTGGCCGCGCTCCAGGCCTTCGGCTTCGCGGGCGCCCGGGTCGTCGCCGTGCCCGGGGACGAGGACGGGATCGACCCCGAGGCGCTGGAGGAGCTGGTGCTGCGCGAGTGCCCCAAGCTGCTCTACACCGTCCCCACCTTCCAGAACCCCACCGGCCGCACCATGCCCGCCGCCCGCCGTGCCGCCGTGGCCGAGGTCGCCGTCCGGCGCGGACTGTGGATCGTCGAGGACGACCCGTACGGCGAGCTGCGCTTCGAAGGCGAGCGGGTGCCGTGGATCGCGTCGTACGGCGGCGCCCGGGACCGGACCGTGCTGCTGGGGTCCTTCTCCAAGGTCATGGCGCCCGGCCTGCGCCTCGGCTGGCTGCGGGCGCCCGCCGAACTGCGCCGGGCCTGCGCGGTGGCCAAGCAGGCCGCCGACCTGCACACCCCGACGGTCAACCAGCTTGCCGCCGCCCGGTACCTGGCCGACCGGGACCTGGACGCCCACGTCGCGCGGGTCGCCGCCGCCTACGGCGCACGCCGGGACGCCATGCTCGCCGGGCTGGCGGACGCGCTCCCGGCGGGGTCGGCGTGGACCCGTCCGGAGGGAGGCATGTTCCTGTGGGCGCGCCTTCCGGAGCGGTACGACACCACCGCCCTGCTCCCCGAGGTGGTCCGGCACGACGTCGCGTACGTCCCCGGCGCCCCCTTCCACGCCGGTGAGCCGGACCGCGCCACGCTGCGGCTGTGCTTCGTCACGCAGACGCCGGACGAGATCGCGGAGGGACTGCGGCGGCTGGGGGAGGGACTGCGGGAGGCAGGGCGGGAGGCGTCGCGGGAGGCGTAGGCCCCGGCCTAGGACCAAAAGCCGAGGCGTGGGCGCCGCAGCCGCGCATACGGTGAGGCCATGCCTGACAGAGCACGGACGACGACCGACTTCGACCTCGACGCCTACCTCGACCGGATCGGGTGGGAGGGGAAGCGGCTCGCCGCCGACGCGGACACGTTGAGCGGCATACAGCTCGCCCACCTGAGAGCTGTCCCGTTCGAGAACCTCGACGCCCTCGCCGGCACGGCACCCTCCCTCGAACTCGCCGACCTGACGGCCAAGCTGGTCCACGGCCGTCGGCGCGGCGGCTACTGCTACGAGCACAACACGCTGTTCGCGGCGGCCCTGGAGGCGCTGGGGTTCCGGGTGACCCGGCTGACCGCCCGGGTCGTCGTCGGTGCGGACCGCTTCGAGGACCGCCCGCGCACCCACATGGCCCTCCTGGTCGAGATCCCCGGCGACCCGCGGCCGTACCTGGCCGACGTCGGTTTCGGAGCCATCGGTTCCTTGCTGGAGCCGGTGCCGCTGACGGCGGACACGGAGTTCCACGACGCCGGCCGCCGGCACCGGCTGGTGCACGTACCGCACCGCGGGCCGCTGGAGATGTGGGTACTGGAGGCGTACCGGCAGGAGGCCACGGGAGGTTGGGAGGCCCAGTACGCCTTCACCCTGGAGCCCTTCGAGCGCTCCGACTACGAGATGATCAACTGGCACATCGCCACGAACCCGCGCTCTCCGTTCTCCCGGCGCCCGTACGTACAGCGCCTCACGCCGGACCGGCACGTGCTGCTCGACGGCGACCGCGTCACGGAGACCCGCGACGACGGCACGGTCACCGAGCGGAAGCTGACGGACGAGGCCGAGGCCCGCCGGGTGCTGGCGGAGGACTTCGGCATCGACGTGCCCGAGGGCCTGACGCTACTGGGGTGAGGGCGGCCGGGGTGTGCCGGACGGCTGCACGCGCGCGTCCACGCACTCCCGTTCACCGCCGCCGGACGCCGCCGGCCGGAAGCAGGTCCGGACCACGGCTCCGGGGCGGGTCTCCGTCATGGCGGTGTAGACGTAGGATTCCGCGTCGACGTCGTCCTCGATCTCCACGCGGCGGGTCGGGCCGCCCGCCGTCATCTCCAGCCGGTCGCCGACGTGCGTGCCCCACATACGGGCCCAACTGGCCCCGCACTTCTCGCTGTAGCGCACCTCGACCCGGGCCCCCGTGGTGGTGCGGTGCGTGGTGAGGGTGTCGGGGCCGCCGCCGCAGACCATGTGCATCGGGTCCTGGCCCTCGCAGGCGGTGCCTCGGCAGCGGGGGCCGGCGACGGACGGGGAGGAGGACGGACGGGGGTCGCCCTCGCGGTGCGGGAGCAGGAGGAGCGCCGACGTGACGCCGCCGACGGTCACGGCGCAGACCGACACGAGCACCGCCACGAGTCGGCCCCGGCCGCGGGTCGGCCGCCCGGCCCCGCTCGGCGGTGTCGCCTCCTGCCGTTGTGGTTGTGGTTGTGGTTCGGGTGGGGCAGGGACGGGGACCGCGGGTTCCCCCGCGCGTCCGCTCCACTCCGACTCCGCGATCTCCCACAGCGCCAGCAGCCGCCCGTCCGGTTCCCGGGCGAGCCGGCACAGGTCGTGCACGGCCTGGCGCGGCGGCATGGTCCTGCCGTTGAGATAGCGCTCCCACGACGACTTGCTGTACGCCGTGCGCTCCGCCAGCCCCGCCAGGCTCAGCCCCGTACGCGTCCGCAACTCCCGCAGCGCCGTGGTCAGCCGGGTGCGCGCCGGCGTCACGTCGGGGTCATCTCCCGCAGCGCCTTCCAGGTGTGCGGGCCGATGATGCCGTCCACGACCAGCCCGCCCCGCTTCTGGACCCGCTTGACCGCGCGCTGCGTCAGCGGACCGTAGATTCCGTCGACCTCCCCCGGCGAGAGGCCCGCCCGGCGCAGCAGACACTGCGCCTCGGCCACCTCCGGCCCGGCGTGACCGTACGCCAGGATGGCGTCCTGGGTGCGGCTGTTGCCCGCGTACCAGCGGCCGTCGGTCCGTTCCACCCGGCAGGTGTACGTCGCCGGTGACCGGGACGCCGACGCGGCGGTCGGGGCGGGGGACGCCGCCGTCGCACTGGCGCCGCGGTCACCGTCGCCGGAACCGGAGGTGCCGGTGAACCGGACGGTGAGCACGAGAGCCGCCGCCACGGCCAGCACCAGGGTCACCGTCCCCGCCACGACCGCGACGCGCTGCGACCGCCCGGTCGGCCGCTCCTCCTTGCGCTCGGGGCCCGGCGCGTCCGGGGTGCTCGCGGACTCGGCGGGCGCGGCGCCGCGTGTCCGCCCCCACCGTTCGGCGGCGACCTCGTGCAGCGCCAGCAGCCGGGCCGGATCGTCACCGGCGACGCGGGCCATCGCCTCGACGGCCTCCCGGGGCGGCAGCGATCTGCCGTTCAGATACCGCTCCCACGACTTCGCGCTGTATCCGGTCTTCGCGGCCAGTTGCCGCATGCTCAGGCCGCCGTGGTCCTTCAGCCTGCGTAAGCGCACCACCAACTGGCGAACGTGCGGGTGCAGTTCGGTGGGCAGCTCTTTCCAACGCGACATGTTCCCCCCACACGCGTCCGGGCTCGCTGGTCCAGGTCCCCCTCGATCTCATTCTGCATCAGTGACCACGCCGCAAACCGGACGGCGGTTCCGTACCCGTACGGAATCGGCCGCCGCCACAGCCGTCCCGCGGCACCGACTCCGCGGACGGCGTCCCCGCAGGTCAGGGGGTGGGACGTCCCGTGGGTGCGTCAGTTCTGCGGCAACTGTGGAGACTCGTGTCGCCGGGGCCGCAGTCTTGTCGCGGAGCCGGCCGGTGCGGTCGGCCCGACCGTCGCAAGCAATTCGGAGGGGAACAGCATGCGAGCTCTCACGAAGACACTCGTCGGTGTCACCACCGCCGTCGGGATCGCCGCGGGCGGCCTGGCCACCGCGGGCACCGCGATGGCGGCGCCCGCGCCGGCCCAGCAGGAGGCGGTGAGCGCCCAGGCCGTCGCCCCGCTCGCGGTGAACAACCTCGGCCTGAGCACCGCGGAGGCCAAGAAGGTCCAGGACTGGCTGAAGCGGTACTGGGGCTACACCGGTGCGCGGGACGGACAGCTGGGCACCAACAGCTGGAAGGCGTTCCAGCGCGGCCTCACGAAGTACTGGGGCTACCGGGACTCGATCGACGGGGTCGTCGGGCCGAACACGGTGAAGGCGCTGCAGCGTCTGCTCAAGGAGCACTGGGGCTACAAGGGCGCGATCGACGGTATCGCCGGTTCGGGAACCAAGGCCGCGTTCAAGCGGTTCGCCAACGGCAACCCCACCTGAGCACTTGCCCGACCACACCACCCGTACACGCCGCGGCCCGTCCTCCCACGGGGGAGAGGACGGGCCGCGTGCCGTGCGCCGAGGGGGACGGCGTCAGAGCCGCTCGGGCGTCCGGATACCCAGCAGAGCCATGCCCTGGTGCAGGGTGCGGGCCGTGACGTCGGACAGGAACAGGCGGTTCTCCGCCACGTCCCGCGGCGGCGCCGGCTTGATCACCGGGCACTTGTCGTAGAACGACGTGAACAGGGACGCCAGCTGGTAGAGATACGCCGTCAGCTTGTGCGGGGCGTACTCGCGGGCCGCCTCCGCCACCGTCTCCGCGAAGGCGTCGAGGTGCAGGCCGAGGGCACGCTCCGCCTCGTGCAGCTCCAGCTCCGGGTGGGCCCCGGGGCGTACGTCGCCGGCCTTGCGCAGGATCGACTGGATCCGGGCGTAGGCGTACTGGAGGTAGACGGACGTGTCGCCGTTCAGCGAGACCATCTGGTCCAGGTCGAACTTGTAGTCCCGGTTCGCCGACGTCGACAGGTCCGCGTACTTCACCGCGCCGATGCCCACCTGGGTGCCCCGCTCGGCGATCTCCTGCTCGGACAGGTCCTGCGCCTTCTCCCGGACGACGGCGGACGCGCGGTCGATCGCCTCGTCGAGGAGGTCGACCAGGCGGACCGTCTCGCCCGCACGGGTCTTGAACGGCTTGCCGTCCTTGCCGAGGACCGTGCCGAAGGCCAACTGCTGCGCCGTCACCTCGTCGTTCAGCCAGCCGGCCCGGCGGGCGGTCTCGAAGACCATCTTGAAGTGCAGGGACTGGCGGGCGTCGACCACGTACAGCAGCGTGTCCGCCTTCAGGTTGAAGACGCGGTCGCGGATCGCGGAGAGGTCGGTGGCCGCGTAGCCGTAGCCGCCGTCCGACTTCTGCACGATCAACGGGACCTGGTTGCCGTCCGGGCCCTTGACGTCCTCGAAGAAGACGCACAGCGCACCCTCGGAGCGGACGGCGACGCCCGACTCCTCCAGCATCCGGCAGGTCTCGGCCAGCATGTCGTTGTAGCCGGACTCGCCGACGATGTCGGGGTCGCGGATCTCCATGTCCAGCTTCTCGAAGACGGAGAAGAAGTAGATCTTCGACTCGTCGACGAACTTCTGCCACGCGGCGAGTGTCTTCGGGTCCCCTGCCTGGAGGTCGACCACCCGGCGCCGCGCCCGTGTCTTGAACTCCTCGTCGGAGTCGAAGTGCCTGCGCGCGGCCTTGTAGAGGCGGTCGAGGTTGGACATCGCCTCCTCGCCGCTCACCTCGCCGGCCTCGTGGTCCAGCTCGTGCGGGTGCTCCTCCAGGTACTGGATGAGCATGCCGAACTGGGTGCCCCAGTCGCCGATGTGGTGCCGGCGCACGACGCTCTCGCCGGTGAACTCCAGCAGCTGGGCGACCGAGTCGCCGATCACCGCGGAGCGCAGGTGGCCGACGTGCATCTCCTTCGCCACGTTCGGCTGGGCGTAGTCGATCACCGTCGTGCCGGGGTGCTCGGCGTGCGGGACGCCGAGGCGGCCGGTGTCGTCCGCGTACCGCGCGGCGAGGTTCCCGGTGATCGCCCGGTCGCCGATCGTGATGTTCAGGAAGCCGGGCCCGGAGACCTCCACGTCCTTGATCAGGTCGCCGGTGACGATGTGCGAGACGACCTCGGTCGCCAGCTCCCGCGGGTTCGCCTTCGCCTTCTTGGCCAGGGCGAGGATGCCGTTGGCCTGGTAGTCCGCCCGGTCGCTTCGTCGCAGCAGCGGGTCCGCGCCGGTGGCCTCCGGCCGAGTGGCCGTGAGCGCGGACGCGAGGTGCTGCTGGACGGAGTCGCTGAGGGACGTGACCGAGGCCATGGAGTGGTTCGCCGTTCTGCTCGGGGTTCCGGGAGTGACGCTAGCTACAGGAACCGAGTATCCCACGCGGTGAAAAGCGGTTTTCGCGGATGCGGGCCGGGCTGGGAGAATGGAGCGGTCAGCCGTGCGACCGTCCGGCTGCTCAGCAGAACTTTCAGGGAAGAGGACGTGCCGATCGTGGCTCAGAGCACAGAGACCACCGACTGGGTCTCCCGTTTCGCGGACGAGGTCATCGCCGAGTCGGAGCGCCGTGCCCCGGGCAAACCCGTCGTCGTCGCGTCCGGACTGTCGCCGTCCGGTCCCATCCACCTGGGCAACCTGCGCGAGGTCATGACCCCGCACCTGGTCGCCGACGAGGTGCGCCGCCGGGGCCACCAGGTGCGGCACCTCATCTCCTGGGACGACTACGACCGCTACCGCAAGGTGCCGGCCGGCATCTCCGGGGTCGACGACTCGTGGGCCGAGCACATCGGCAAGCCGCTGACCTCCGTCCCGGCCCCCAAGGGCTCTGCGCACCCGAACTGGGCCGAGCACTTCAAGGCCGCTATGACCACCTCGCTCGCCGAGATGGGCGTGGAGTTCGACGGGATCAGCCAGACGGCGCAGTACACCTCCGGTGTCTACCGCGAGCAGATCCTGCACGCCATGAAGCACCGGCGGGACATCGACGCGATCCTCGCCCAGTACCGGACCAAGCCGAAGACGGCCGGCAAGAAGTCGCAGAAGCCCGTCGACGAGGCCGAGCTGGAGGCCGCCGAGGGTTCCGGCGCCGCGGCCGAGGACGACGGCTCGGGCTCGGCCGCCGGGTACTTCCCGTACAAGCCGTACTGCGGCAACTGCGAGAAGGACCTGACCACGGTCACCGCGTACGACGACGACTCGACCGAGCTGACCTACGCCTGCACCGCCTGCGGCTTCTCCGAGACGGTCCGGCTCAGCGAGTTCAACCGCGGCAAGCTGGTCTGGAAGGTCGACTGGCCGATGCGCTGGGCCTACGAGGGGGTCGTCTTCGAGCCCAGCGGCGTGGACCACTCGTCTCCCGGGTCGTCGTTCCAGGTCGGCGGGCAGATCGTCGGCATCTTCGACGGCGAGCAGCCCATCGGGCCGATGTACGCCTTCGTCGGCATCAGCGGCATGGCCAAGATGTCCTCGTCGAAGGGCGGGGTGCCCACCCCGGCCGACGCGCTGGAGATCATGGAGCCGCAGCTGCTGCGCTGGCTGTACGCCCGCCGCAGGCCCAACCAGTCCTTCAAGATCGCCTTCGACCAGGAGATCCAGCGCCTGTACGACGAGTGGGACCGCCTCGACGCCAAGGTGGCCGACGGCAGCGCCCTGCCCGCCGACATCGCCGCCCACTCGCGCGCCGTCCGCACGGCCGCCGGTGAGCTGCCGAGGACGCCCCGGCCGCTGCCGTACCGCACGCTCGCCTCCGTGGCCGACATCACCGCCGGACACGAGGACCAGGCACTGCGCATCCTCAGCGAGCTGGACCCGGCCAACCCGCTGGGGGCGCTGGAGGAGGCCCGGCCGCGGTACGACAAGGCCGAGGCGTGGATCAACACCCACGTCCCCGCCGACCAGCGCACCATCGTGCGCGCCGAGCCGGACGCCGAGCTGCTGAAGTCCCTCGACGAACGGGACCGGGCCTCGCTGCGGCTGCTGCTCGACGGGCTCGCCGACCACTGGTCGCTGGACGGGCTCACCCACCTCGTCTACGGCGTGCCCAAGGTCCAGGCCGGCTTCTCAGCCGACGCCACCCCCAAGGAACTGCCGCCGGAGATCAAGACCGCCCAGCGGTCCTTCTTCGCGCTGCTCTACCACCTGCTCGTCGGCCGTGACACCGGCCCGCGCCTGCCCACGCTGCTGCTGGCGGTGGGCCAGGAGCGGGTGCGGGCCCTGCTCGGGGAGTAGGACCCGCTCCGACGGATACGGCGACGGGGGCGTCCGGCTTCGGCCGGGCGCCCCCGTCGCCACGCGGAGGAGGGGACGCGGCGGAGCGGTGTCACGGTGACGGCGTGCCGGCCGCCCACCCCGAGCCCACCGCGGCCAGTGCCGGCAGCAGGAAGAGCGCCAGGCCCATCGACCGGGGGAACCGCCCCCGGTCCCGTTCCACCTCGCGTGCCGTGAACGCCTTGCGCTGCGCCGCGTCCGTCCGCTTCGTGGACAGCGGGGTCAGCGAGCCCAGCAGCACCAGTCCCGCTTCCGGCCACCGCAGACGCGCGTCGCCGTGCACCGGGAGCGTCCACGACGAGACCCAGCCGCGGAACGGCAGCAGCGCCGCGACGGTCCCCCACACGAACCCGGTGCACGCGGCGAACGCGGCCGTCCACGACACCTGGGCGCCGAACCGGAGGAGCAGCGCCAGCACCGCGAGTACCGGCAGGGTGACCGCCGCCACCCACCGCTCCCGCCGCTGCGGCAGCCACCGCATCAACACGCAGGTGAGCACGAGATCGGACACCAGGAGGGCGAACACCCAGAGGGGCAGAACCACCGCGGTCTCCTCAGTTGTCGAAAGGGTCCGTCATCGCTCAGCCGATGAGGAAGGCCACCAGGACGGCCGTGGCGACGAAGGCGAGCAAGAAGACGGCAAGTTGTTTCTTCGTCACCTCGTCCGCGGGCTCGCCCGCGCGGTACAGAGCCATCTGGCGTGCCAGGTACCTGCCGTAGACCAGCCGGAGGATCACCAGGACGAGGGCGACCAGGGTGAACAGGAAGAGAGGTTGCTTCCCCTCGTAGCCGCGGGCCGCGGACTGCCCGACGACGGCGACGGCACCCGCCAGCGGGACGAGCACGGAGGAGATCCGCTGTGCGGTCGTGGCGGCCAGGGACTGCGCGGCCAACGCGAGGGCGACACCGGAGACGATGGCGAACACCCACCACTGGGTGACCGACATATCGGGTGTCAGCATGAGACCTCCTCTGTTGCCTGCGGTCCTCTGTTGCCTGCGGACCCTCTGTGCCAGGCGGTCTTCTGTGCCAGGCGGTCCTCTGTGCAGGCGGTCCTCCCGACCGCTCCGTGCTTCTCCGTGCGGGGCGAGGCGGAACAGGGGAACGCCCCGTTCCGCCCCGCCGGTGTGCGCTGCCTTTCTACCAGGTGAGCCAGCCGACGACCGTGGTCACCGAGTCCCCCACCACACTGGAGATCTTGGAACCGACCTCCTCGGCCACGGGGCGCAGTGCGTCGTCGACGCCGCCGAACTTGCTGAGCAGCGCGCCCTTGCCCAGGAAGATCCCGCCGACCGCGAACATGCCGAGCGCGCTGTGGAAGTCGCTGCCCTGCCAGTTGTCGGCGATGCCGTGCAGCAGGGCGCTCGCTCCCTGGAGGCCCCAGGAGACCAGGCCGACCGCGCCGGCGGCCGCCAGCAGGGCCGGGGCGGCGGGCGGGAACAGCAGGGCGCCCACGCCCAGTACGACGCCGGCCGTGCCGACGATCGCGCTCCAGTGCCCGGTGACCTTCGCCCACTGCTTGGCGGAGCCGATGTCCTCCGGCCACAGCTCCCAGTCCCAGTACCAGGGCTTGTCCTCGTCGGAGTTCTGGGAGGGGTTGGTCCCGTTCTCCTCGTCCTGCCTCGCCTTCTCGGCGGCCTGGCGCGCGGCTTCGGCGGCCTCGGCCCGCCGCTTCGCGGCCACGATGGAACGTGCCTCGCTGGCTGCCGCGGCGGCGGCCTGCTCGTCCTTTCCGGCTTCGATCGCCGAGGCCCGGGCGCTGGCCGCGGACGCCTGCGCTTCCGCCGCGTACGAGACCGCCTGCCGGGCGGACGCCGACGCCTGCCGCATCGAGTAGTTCGCCGTCCGGGCCGCGCCGCGGGCCACCGAGGCCGCCTGCTTGGCGCTGGCGGCGGACTTGGCGGCGTCGGCCGCGGACTGGTCGGCGGCGTCCGCGTTCGCCTTCGCCTCGATGGCGGATTCGGAGGCGTCCGAGGCGTATCCCTTGGCCTTCTCCGCCCACTCCGTCGCCTCCGACGCGGCCTGCCGGGCCTCGGCCGCCGCCTTGGAGGCGAGCGCGGCGTCCGCGAGGGCCTGCGCGGCCACCTTCGCGGCGTGTGCGATGGCCGCGCGGATGGCGGCGACGTGGGTGGCGTGGTCCTGGTCGAGGCGGGCGACGTTGTACTTGTCGCGGGCGACGAAGTACCGCCGCATACGGGCGGAGCCCTCGAGGACGATCTGCGCGGCCGACTTCATGTAGGGGCCGCCGGAGTCGAGGAGACGGAAGATCTCGACCTGGTCGTCCTGCTTGACCGCCTCAGCCAGTTCCACGTTGAGGAAGCGGTGCAGGGCCAGGGCGCTGCCGTCGTTCAGCGCCGCCTCGGCCTTCGCCTTGACGGCCTTGCCCGGGTCCTCGTTCAGGATCGAGAACACGGTGACGCGGTTGTCGGTGGCCGCCGCCTCGATGACGCCGGTGGCGAGGAAGTCGCCCGCGGCGTCCGGGTCCTCACTGGCCAGCGCCAGGTGCGCGGCCTCGGCGACCGCGGGCTTGGCCGCCTGGGCGATGGTCAGGACCGTCTCGCGGTCGTCCTGCCGCTGGGCGAGGAGGCGGTCGGTGTCGATCCAGTTGACGACGTCCTCGTCCGCCCCGGAGAGGGCGAACTCGGCGGCCTCCCGCGTCCAGCTGCCGGTGGCGTTCAGAAGCTGGACGGCGGCCTTGCGGCCCTCGATGACGGCCTTGGCGGTGTCCCCGCCCTTCAGTGCCGTCTCGGCCGCGGCGATGAGGTCCTTGATCTCCGTGCTGGTCTTGTCCGCCTGGGTGCGCTGGTTCTCGGCCCGGGCGGCGTCGTCGGTCTCGGCCTTCGCCCTCAGGCGGGCCTCCTCGACGCCGAGTTCGGTGTCCTGGGCGATGCGGGCCGTTTCCGCGGCGCGCGCCGCGGCCTCCACCTCCTGGGCCTCCTTGACGGCGTCGGCGGCCGTCGTGGCCGCCTCGACCGCCGCCTCCGCGTAGGCGGTGGACCGCTTGGCGTACTCGACGGCCTCGCCGGCGGCGTCGGCCGCCTCGTTCGCGGCGGCGGCCGCCTTGTCGGCGTGGTCGGCGGCGCTGTTCGCGGCGTCGCGTGCCACGCGCGCCGCGGCGGCGGCCCGGTTGGCGAGGGTCTGGGCGGTGCCGGCGGCGCGGGTGGCCCTCGCGGCTGCGGCGTTCGCCTCGGCGGCGGCCTGCCGGGCCTTGGCGGCCTGGGACTGGGCCACGCCCGCCGAGGCGGCGGCGTCGGCGGCGGCGTTGGCGGCCGCGGCGGCGTTCTGGGCGGCGCCGGCGGCGGCGGAACCGGCCGCCGACGCCTGCTGGGAGGCGATCGCGGCCTGGTCGGCGGCCTTCGCGGCGGTACGCGCCCGGTCGGCGGCACGGGTGGCGCCCTCGGCGGCGCGGCGGGCGGCGTCCGCCTTGTTCGCGTCCTTGGACGCGGCGATGGCGGCACCGTAGGCGCGGGAAGCGGCGTTGCCGGCAGCGGCGGCGGCAGCGGCGGCGGCCTGCGCGGCGCGGGCGGCGCGGGCGGACGCCGCCTGCGCGGTGCGGGAGGCGGAGATCGCCGTGTTCGCGGCCGAGGCGGCGCCGCGGGCGGCGTTCGCGGCGTCGTTCGCGGCCCGGGCCGACTTGCGGACGTCCTCCTTGGCGGCCCGCGCCTCCTCGGCCGCCTTCAGCGCGGCGGCCTTCGCCTCCTCCGCCGCCTTCTTGGCGTGGTCGGAGGCGGCCACCGCCTGCTCGGTCTTGAGCTTCGCCTGCTTGCCCTCCCGCTCGACGACGGCGACCAGCTGGTCGATCGTCGCGGCCTCCTCGTCGCGGGCCCGGGCGATGAACTGGCCCGAGACGAGGAACTGGTGGACGGCCGCGGCCGACCCGTCGCTCAGAGCCTGCTCGGCGTACTTCTTCACCTCGGGGGAGGCGGTGTTGAGGATCGTGAAGAGCTCGACCCGCTCGTCCTCCGCCCGCGCCGTGTACTGGGTGTCGTCCAGGAACGTGCGCAGAGCCTTCGTGGTGCCCAGGTCCAGAGCCTTGGTGGCCTCGCGCCTGACGCCCGGTCCGCTGTTGTTCAGCACGGTGAGCACCGCGACGCGCAGGTCCGTGGTGACGGGCTCGGCGTAGCCGGTGCTCAGGTAGGTGGCGATGGCCTCGTCGCCGGCGGTCAGGGCGGCCTGGGCCGATTCCTGCGTGGACTTGCCCGCGTGGGGCAGGCCCGTGAGAACGGCGAAGCGGTTGTCCTCCGCCTGCGCCACCGGGAGTTCACCGGTGAGGAAGGTGGACACGGCGGTCGAGGAGCCGACCAGGGCCGCGGCGGCGGCCTCGCGGACCGCGGTGCCGCCGATCTTGTACTGCCAGACCGCCTTGCCCCGGTCCGTGTCGGGCAGCCCGGTGTCCGACACGTCGGTGTCCGTCCCGGCGGCCCGGGCGGGTGTGGCGGTCAGGGTGGCGATGGCCGGCAGGGCGGGAACGGCCGCCGCCGCCCCGGCGGCGGTCGTGAGTATGCGGCGTCTGCTCCACAGTGACGCTGACAAAGTGAGCATCCTTCCCGGGATACGACGGTGCAGCTACGGATGCGACGGCCCGACCCCCCGCCGGTCGGCGGGCGGTGAAGGGCCGTCATCTGATTGCGGGTACGGACCGGAACATTACCCGGACAACACGAATTCGCCATTGGTTGGCCAGAAGATGAAAATTTCGGGAAGGGTAAGCGATCGAGCGCGAATTCTTCGAAGGAATGACAAGGGGTTATGAGGGATTTATAGAGCATTCACGCTTCCTTCACGGTGGCCCGTACAACCTTTTCGCGAGTGGTGTACGTCACGTCCGATCCGAGCCGGGTAACCCATTTATGTCGATTGGACCGTTGGACAAACGTCGAAGTGACGACTTCCATGCAGCAGGTCAATGGGGGTGGGGGTGCGGCGTGAGTGCTCGCCCTGTTCGCGGGGGATGTGCTTCAAGTGTTGAGCGATATCTGACTCTGTGTCCTTCCCGCCCTTTTTTGAACATGTTCCGGATATACGGTTCGAATCGACCACAAGGACTGTCATGAAGGCAAAGGCACGTAGCAGAATCGCGTCCGGAACCGGGCGCCTCATAGCGCGGACGGCCGCTGCCGCCGCCGCGGCGGGCGCGCTGGCCTGGCTCGTCGCCGCAGGCGGCGCGGGGGCCTCCGAAAAGGGGGACACCGCCGCGACGCGGGCGGTCGCCGAAGAAGCACCGGGATACGCCGTCGAGAACTTCGCCTACCCGCAGGCGGACAAGGTCCTCGAGGAGCAGGGCATCCTCCTCAAGCGCGGTGACGGCCACATCGTCCTCGCCGAGTGCGCCTCCGGCACCGGCCAGTTGGAGATCTACTCCCGGCAGGCGTCGAGTGTCTGCTTCGAGGTCACCGGCGCCAGCGGCTGGCTGACGATGGAGATTCCGTCGGTCTACGGCGTGAAGGCGAACGAGTACGAGACCGAGGTCGACATGACCGTCGGTGACGAGGAGAAGTCCTTCGACGTCCCCGCCAACTCCTGGAAGGCAGTGGGCGAGAGCGCCGACGAACAGGGGCGCCCGCACATGCTGGTGGAGATCAGGACCTCCAAGTAGCGACCAGCCGACCCAACCTGCCGGATCTGCCACCAAGGAACAGACACATGTCGCATACCAGACCCGTGCGCCTCGCCGCACTGGCCGCCTCGCTGATCGCCGGGCCGATCGCGCTGACCGCCGTACCCGCCGCCGCCGTGACGGGCCCCGCCGTTCCCGACTCCGACACCACCCGCGCCTACGCCGCCCAGGTCATCGTCGGCGACCACGACCGCGGCTGCTCCGGCGTCCTGGTCGACACCGAATGGCTGCTCACCGCGGCCAGTTGCTTCGCCGAGAACCCCGCCGAGAGCCTCGCGGTGCCCTCCGGGAAGCCGGCGCTGAAGACCACCGCCACCATCGGCCGCTCGAACCTCACCGGCACCGGCGGCGCGGTCCGCGACATCGTGGAACTCGTGCCCCGCACCGACCGGGACGTGGTCCTGGCCCGGCTGAACCGCCCGGTCACCGGCGTCGCCCCGATCGGTCTGGCCGCCACCGCGCCGACCGCGGGCGAGGAGCTCACACTCGCCGGTTACGGCCGCTCCACGACCGAGTGGGCACCGCTCAACCTGCACACCGGCACCTTCTCGGTGGACGCGGCCGACGCGACCACGGCCACGGTCACCGGCCAGGACGGCGTCGCCGCCTGCATGGGCGACACCGGCGGCCCCCTGGTGCGCACCGTGAACGGCACCCCGCAGCTGGTCGCCCTCGGCAGCCGCTCGTACCAGGGCGGCTGCTACGGCATCGACGAGACCGAGACCCGCACCGGCGGAGTCGTCGCCCGCGTCGACGACCTGGCCTCCTGGGTGCGGTCCAAGACCGGCGCCAACCGCATCACCGACTTCAACTGCGACGGCGCCGAGGACATCGCCATCGCCGACCCGCAGGCCACCGTCGGCGGCGACGCCAAGGCGGGCCTGGTCCGGATCGTGTACGGCGGGGGCAAGGGCACCGCCGAGATCTCCCAGGACCTCGACTGGGTGGGCGGCGGTTCGGAGGCCAACGACCAGTTCGGCGAGACCATCGCCACCGTCGACTACGACCAGGACGGCTGCACCGACCTTCTGGTCGGCATCCCCCGCGAGAACCTCGGCGACGCCGTCGACGCCGGAATGGTCGACCTCCTGCACGGCGCCCCCGGCGGCCTGGGCACGGGAGCGACCAAGGACACCAACTTCCAGCAGGCCACCGGCAACGGCTCCATCTCCGCCTCCACCCCCGAGACCGGCGACCTCATGGGCGCGGCCCTCGCCGCCGGCACCTCCGCCGCCGGCGAGCCCTTCCTGGTGATCGGCACGCCCGGTGAGGGCCTCAGCGGCGCCGCCAAGGCGGGCCAGGCGTTCTACGTGAGCCGCGGCACCAACGTCTCCGTCCACCAGGACAAGCTGAACGTGCCCGGCGCCGTGCAGGCGAACGACGGCTTCGGCGCCTCCGTCGCGGCCGACGCCAACCACATCGCGATCGGTGCCCCCGCCGAGAGCATCAACGGCGACGGGGCCGCCGGCAACCTCGCGGTCTTCTCCCACGAACTGAACTCCGAGAAGCGGCCCACCCCGCTCTTCGGCCTCGACCAGGACCTGGACACGGTCTCCGGCGGCGCCGAGGCCGGCGACCGCTTCGGCGCGGCCCTGGCCCTGGCCCCCTACCGCGCCTCGGGCTCGGCGACCGCCGACGGGTCGATCCTCGCGGTCGGCACGCCGGGTGAGGCCCTGAACGTGGAGGGCGTGAGCAAGGCGGAGACCGGCGCGGTCCTCACCTTCCGCGTCACCGCGTCCGGCTCCTACACCCAGCTCAACGGCCTCTCCTCCGGCACCGGCACCGACGACGTCTCCGGCACCTCCGAGGCCGGCGACCACTTCGGCACCACTGTGACGGCCATCAACACCGCACCGCGGGCGGTCAGCACCGAGGCGACCATGAAGCTGGCCGTGGGCATCCCGGACGAGGCACTCGGTTCGGTGCCGAAGGCCGGCGCCGTGCACATCTTCTCGCTGCTGGGCTCGCCCGGCGCCAACGACAAGTGGGTGGAGTCGGGCGACGGCGACGGCATCCCCGGGGCCCCCGGAGCCGACCAGCGGCTCGGTTCCAGCATCCACTTCACCGGCACCCACCTGTACGTCGGCATGCCGTACGGTCCGAGCAGCACCGGCGCCCTCCACGCGCTGCCGATGTCCAACGTGACCCTCGGTGAGCCGACCGCCCCGGTCACCGTGTACCGGCCGGGGCAGGGCGGCCTCCCGCCGGTCGGCACCGCCTTCGGCTACGCGGCCCGCTAGGGCCGGGCAGACCCTGGTACCACGGCACCGCGAAGGGGCGTCCGGTGAACCCACCGGGCGCCCCTTCGTCGTGCTCACCGCCGGTCAGGCGATGTGCTCGTCCTCCAGCTCCGCGCTGTGGCGGTTGGTGAAACGGCTCACCAGCCGCTTGGCCTCGGGGTCGGCGAGCGGCGTGCCGAACGTCGCCTCCACGTTGTCGCCGAACTCGCGGGGCGTCGGGTAGCTGCCGTTGATCGACTGCTTGAAGACCTGGTAGTAGGCGTCCTCGTCCGGGCCCTGCGGCTCCGGCGTGCCGCCACCCTCCCCCAGCTCACGGGTGCGGTGGGGGCCCACCGGTATGGGGAAACTGCCGGTGTCCTCCGGAGAGGGCTCCCGCACGGGCGGCTCCTCCTCGAACTGCTGCCGGTACTGCTCGGCCTGCCGCTGTTCCGCCTCCCACCGGGCGTACTCGTCCGGGTCGTACGCGGGGTCGTAGCCGCCGTGGTACTCGACGGACTGCGGGTCCCGGGCGTGCAGCCACAGGTTCTGGTTCTGGTTGTGGTTCTGGTCCACGGCGGGGTCCTGGTCCGCCGCCGGGTTCCGAACCGCCGCGGGGTCTTGGCTCGCTACCGGGTTTTGGCCCGCCGCGAGGTTTTGACCCACCGGGTTCTGGTTCACCGCGGAGTTCTGGCTCACCGCGGCCTCCTCCCGCCCGGGCTCCGGCGCCGGCTCCCGGCCGCCGACCAGCTCGGGGCGCTGCCCACCGGCGGGCTCCGCCTTCCGCAGGGAGTGCGCCGCCCCGGTGGGGACCCCGTCGTCCGCGAGCGCGTCGGCCTGCGGCGCCGGCGGCAGCAGCGCCGGTTCGATGCCCGCCGCAGCCAGGCCCGCCGGGGCAGTCTGCGCCAGGGGCACGCCGTAGCGGGCCAGGCGCAGCGGCATCAGCGACTCCACGGGCGCCTTGCGGCGCCAGCCACGCCCGAACCGCGAGCGCAGCCGGGCCTGGTACACCAGACGCTCCTGCTCCAGCTTGATCACCTGCTCGTAGGAGCGCAGCTCCCACAGCTTCATACGGCGCCACAGCAGGAAGGTCGGACCCGGCGAGAGCAGCCAGCGGGTGAGGCGGACACCCTCCATGTGTTTGTCGGCGGTGATGTCGGCGATCCGGCCGATCGCGTGCCGGGCGGCCTCGACCGACACCACGAACAGGATCGGGATCACCCCGTGCATGCCCACACCCAGCGGGTCCGGCCACGCCGCCGCGCCGTTGAACGCGATCGTCGCCGCCGTCAGCAGCCAGGCCGTCTGCCGCAGCAGCGGGAAGGGGATGCGGATCCAGGTCAGCAGCAGGTCCAGGG
Source organism: Streptomyces sp. NPDC058812 (assembly GCF_042744565.1). Classification (NCBI taxonomy): domain Bacteria; kingdom Bacillati; phylum Actinomycetota; class Actinomycetes; order Kitasatosporales; family Streptomycetaceae; genus Streptomyces; species Streptomyces sp. NPDC058812. The sequence goes on along the minus strand of NZ_JBHYOB010000004.1, from coordinate 434,238 downwards.
CCAGCAGCACGCAGATGCCCGCGTCGATGCCGATCGGGAAGACGTAGCTGAAGTTCCCGAAGCCCTTCTGCAGGGCCAGTTCCCGCACCGCCGCGTAGGAACCCGCGAAGCCGATCCCGGCGATGATGACGGCACCGAAGACGACCATGCCGATGAGGACGCGATGCGTCCGTGTCAGCTGTAGTGGCGCGGCCACCCGTACTCCCCTCCCAGTGCCTGTTGTTGCGCGCAACAGAGTGGCACATGTGTGCGGGGGACGGGTGGCCGGTGGGTCGATACGGTCCGTCAGCTCGACTTCGACGACGACTTGGACGAGGACTTCGACGACTTGGACGGCGACTTCGCGTCCGAGTCCGACGCCGGCTTGGACGGCGACGACGAGGTGCCCGACTTGCCGCCGCCGGTGTCGGCGGTGTTGGCCTTCGTCACCGCGGCCACCGCCTCCTTGGCCGCCTTCTGCGCGTCCTTGGCCAGGTCGTCGGCGTCCGGTGTCTTGTCGCCGGCCAGGCCCGCGCCGTTGTAGTCGACGGTGACGACGACGTTCTCGACGCGCGCCACGACCGTCTGCTGCTTGAAGGTGCCTTCCTTCTTCTTCAGGTCGTAGCGCACGGCCGACGCCTCGTCGCCCGTGCCGCTCACCGGCGCGGTCTTCACGCCCTTCGCGCCCTGCACGGCCTGGGCGTCCTTCAGCTGCTTCGCGTAGTAGTCGCGCGCCAGCTTGTCGCCCTCGCCGCGAGACGCGACCGACTCGAAGCGCAGCATCGACACGCTCAGCCAGCGGAACTGAGAGCCCTTCACGCCATTGTCGTCCAGGCTGTCCCAGGAGCAACCGGCGCGCGTCGCCGTGTCGTTGGACGCGCCCTCCTTGCCGGAGTCGGCCTTCGGCACCAAGTCTTCCAGCGTCTTCTTCGTCACCACCGAACACGGCTCCGGAAGCTTCCCGTACGCCGCGGCCCGGACCGTGGGGGAGGGCTTCGCGGACTTGGACGCGGCCGTCTTGTCCGCGGCCTTGTCCTTGCCGTCGTCGGAGCCGGAGTCCGAGGAGCAGCCGGCTGCCACCAGCATCACGGGGACGGCGGCCGCACCGACAAAGGCGCGGCGGAGTCGCTTCGCTCGCTGGTCTCGCTGGTCACGCTGGGCTCGTCGCTGCATGGTTCCTTCACTCATGGCACTCGTGGTTCCTGCGGTCGGAACGGGTCCGAGGGGCCACCGTACGCGGTGGGAAAACCACACGACCCTGCTTCAGGTGCATCGCGCGCGGACGCGGTTGAGCCCGAACCGGGCTCAACCGCTCAGTGAATCCGCCAGCTGGGAAGCCAGTTTCCGTGCCATGTCCTGCATTTCCTCGCTGTCCGGCACGACTCCGAGAGTCGCCGACTGCTCCGCGTACTCGATGGTCACCACGACGTTGGACGTGCGGAACGCCACAGTCACCGTGCGCCGCTTCGCCGTCGAACCGGAACTGCTCAGCTCGTCGTCCACGAACGCCTCGTCTCCCAGATCGTCGAGGAGCCGGGGCTGGAGTTCGGCGGGCGTGGCACCGGACGCGCTCGACGAGGGGGCGGCGGACGACGCGGAGCCGGAGGCCGAGGCGGAGGGCGTGCCGGACGGCGCGGTGGCGGACGGTGACCCGGATTCCGGCGCGGAACCGGACGCGGAAGCCGACTCGGACCCCGGCTCCGACTCGGACCCCGACTCCGACTCGACCGGTTCGGGCAGGTCGGCCGCTTCCACCTGCTTGGCGAAGAGCGTCTCGGCCTCGCTGTCGTCGCTCACGGAGGTGTCGTACGACACCACACGCTCGAAGTCGACGAAGAGGTGGTTGGTGGCGTCCGCCGAATCCACCTTCCAACGGCAGCCGACCTTGCGGTCGGTGTCGTACGCGAGTGTCGCCTCGCCCGCGTACGCCTTCTCCCGCTGCTCCTCGTCCGCGATCTCCTCGAGGCCGGGCAGGAGCGAGCCGAGCGCCTTGTCGCCGACCGCACCGCACGGCTCCGGAAGGGTGCGGTACTTGCCGGGCTCGGCCGCCTCGGTCGCGACACCGGGCCGGCCCGGGTTGGAGTCGTCCGCCGTGGCGCCGTCGCCCGAGCCGCCGGTGCAGCCGGCCAGCAACGCCGCCAGGACGGCGGCGACGCCGGGTACGTAGGCCTTCCGCTGCACGGTGCGGCTCCTCTCGCCGGGTGAGGCTGTGGTCGGTACTCCAGTGTCCCCGCTGGTTATTCGCTTGCCGCACGGGGGCGACCCCTGCAGACAATGTGTATCGCACGCGCTGCCGTGAACGCCGGTCGGTCGTCCCTTTGACTGCCCTTGGCGCCGGTTTTGCGCTTTGAGACTTCTGTTTGTTTTCCGGGGGAATGAGGGCGATATGTCGTACGTGGAGATGCCGGGCGCGAAGGTGCCGATCCGGCTGTGGACCGACCCCGCGACGGTCGAGGAGGGTGCGCTCCAGCAGCTGCGCAACGTCGCGACCCTGCCGTGGATCAAGGGCCTCGCGGTCATGCCGGACGTGCACTACGGCAAGGGTGCGACGGTCGGGTCCGTGATCGCGATGCGGGGCGCCGTGTGCCCGGCGGCGGTGGGGGTCGACATCGGCTGCGGGGTGTCGGCGGTGAAGACGTCCCTGACGGCGAACGACCTCCCGGGCGACCTGTCGCGGCTGCGCTCGAAGATCGAGCAGGCGATTCCGGTGGGGCGGGGGATGCATGACAGTCCCGTCGAGCCGGGACGGTTCCACGGACTGGCGACGGCGGGGTGGGACGACTTCTGGGGGCGGTTCGACGGGGTGGCGGAGGCGGTGAGGTTTCGGCGGGAGCGGGCGGCTCTGCAGATGGGGTCACTCGGATCGGGCAACCACTTCTGCGAATTTTGCGTAGATACGTCCGGTTCTGTATGGCTCATGCTCCACTCCGGCTCCCGCAACATCGGCAAGGAACTCGCCGAACACCACATGGGCGTCGCCCAGAAGCTCCCGCACAATCAGGGCTTGGTCGACCGTGACCTCGCGGTGTTCGTCGCGGACACCCCGCAGATGGCGGCGTACCGCAATGACCTGTTCTGGGCGCAGGAGTACGCGAAGTACAACCGCACGATCATGATGGCGCTCTTCAAGGACGTGATCCGGAGGGAGTTCAAGAAGGCCAAGCCGGTCTTCGAGCCGGAGATCTCCTGTCACCACAACTACGTGGCCGAGGAACGGTACGACGGCATGGACCTGCTGGTGACCCGCAAGGGCGCGATCCGCGCGGGTTCCGGGGACTACGGGATCATCCCCGGCTCCATGGGCACGGGTTCGTACATCGTGAAGGGCCTCGGGAACGCCGATTCCTTCAACTCCGCCTCTCACGGCGCCGGCCGGCGTATGAGCCGGAGCGCGGCCAAGCGCCGCTTCTCCACGAAGGACCTGGAGGAGCAGACGCGGGGCGTGGAGTGCCGCAAGGACTCGGGTGTCGTGGACGAGATCCCGGGCGCCTACAAGCCGATCGATCAGGTCATCGACCAGCAGCGCGACCTCGTGGAGGTCGTGGCGAAGCTGAAGCAGGTCGTCTGCGTGAAGGGCTGACGCCGGGGACGCCGTCCGGCGTCAGCCCTCCCGGTGCACCTTCGTGTTCGACGCCTGGGCGCGGGGGCGGACGACCAGGAGGTCGATGTTGACGTGGGCGGGGCGGGTGACCGCCCAGGTGATGGTGTCGGCGACGTCGTCGGCGGTCAGGGGGTCGGGGACGCCGGCGTAGACCTTGGCCGCCTTGTCCTCGTCGCCGCCGAAGCGGGTCAGGGCGAACTCGTCGGTCTTCACCATGCCCGGTGCGATCTCGACGACGCGGACCGGGCGGCCGACGATCTCCAGGCGGAGGGTCTCGGTGAGGACGTGTTCGGCGTGCTTGGCGGCGACGTAGCCCCCGCCGCCCTCGTAGGTGGCGAAGCCCGCGGTCGAGGAGACGACGACGATCGTGCCGTCGCCGCTCGCCTCCAGCTTGGGGAGCAGGGCCTGGGTGAGGTTGAGGGTGCCGAGGACGTTCGTCTCGTACATGCGGCGCCAGTCGTCCGGGTCGCCGGTGGCCACCGGGTCGGCGCCGAGCGCGCCGCCCGCGTTGTTGACCAGGACGCCGACCGTCTTGAAGGCGGTCGCGAACTCGTCGACGGCCTCGCGGTCGGTGACGTCCAGGGGGTACGCCGTCGCCTTGTGGCCGGCCGTCTGGATCTCCTCCGCCAGCGCCTCGACGCGGTCCTTGCGGCGGGCCGTGAGGACGACGCGGTAGCCGGCCGCGGCGAGCTGCCGGGCCGTGGCGGCGCCGATGCCGCTGCTCGCACCGGTGACGACGGCGATGCGGGAGGCGGCGGACGGGGCGGCTGCGGTGGCCATGGGCTGCTCCTGGTGCGTGATGAGGGCGGTGCGACCGGTCGCCGCCCAGCGTAGTCAGCCGCCGTTGCGCGGCGCCCACATGATCACGGCCATCCCGGCCAGGCAGATCAGCGCGCCGGTGACGTCCCAGCGGTCGGGGCGGTAGCCGTCCGCGACCATGCCCCACAGGATCGAGCCGGCCACGAAGATCCCGCCGTACGCGGCGAGGACGCGGCCGAAGTGGGCGTCGGGCTGGAAGGTGGCGACGAAGCCGTACGCGCCCAGGGCGAGGACGCCGCCGGTGGCCCACAGCCAGCCGCGCTGTTCGCGTACGCCCTGCCAGACCAGCCAGGCGCCGCCGATCTCGAAGAGGGCGGCGACGACGAAGAGGGCGGCGGAGCGGAGCACGAGCATGCGAGCAGCCTCGCACGGCGGGGCCGGGGCGCTCGCGTCCCCTTCGGCCGTTGCGTCACCTGCTGAGGCTGCTGGTGGCTGCTGGTGGCTGCTGGGGGCCGGAATAACGACTGCGGGCCGACCGTTGGGCGGTATAGTTGAACCGTCAACAACTCGGAGGTTGAGCGACCATGCAGTTCGGCATCTTCACCGTCGGCGACGTCACGCCGGACCCGGCCACGGGGCGTACGCCGACCGAGCGTGAGCGCATCAAGGCCATGGTCGCCATCGCGCTGAAGGCCGAGGAGGTCGGCCTCGACGTCTTCGCGACCGGCGAGCACCACAACCCGCCCTTCGTGCCGTCCTCGCCGACCACCATGCTCGGCTACATCGCGGCACGCACCGAGCGGCTGGTCCTCTCCACCTCCACCACCCTCATCACCACCAACGACCCGGTGAAGATCGCCGAGGACTTCGCGATGCTCCAGCACCTGGCCGACGGCCGGGTGGACCTGATGATGGGGCGCGGAAACACCGGCCCGGTCTATCCGTGGTTCGGCAAGGACATCCGCGAGGGCATCAACCTCGCCGTCGAGAACTACGCCCTGCTGCACCGCCTGTGGCGCGAGGACGTCGTGAACTGGGAGGGGAAGTTCCGTACGCCCCTGCAAGGGTTCACGTCCACGCCCCGGCCGCTGGACGGGGTCGCGCCGTTCGTCTGGCACGGGTCCATCCGGTCGCCGGAGATCGCCGAGCAGGCGGCCTACTACGGCGACGGCTTCTTTCACAACAACATCTTCTGGCCCGCCGACCACACCAAGCGCATGGTCGAGCTGTATCGGAACCGCTACGCCCACTACGGGCACGGCACCCCCGAGCAGGCGATCGTCGGCCTCGGCGGGCAGGTGTTCATGCGGAGGAACAGCCAGGACGCGGTGCGCGAGTTCCGGCCCTACTTCGACGTCGCGCCGGTGTACGGGCACGGGCCGTCGCTGGAGGACTTCACCGAGCAGACGCCGCTCACCGTCGGCTCGCCGCAGCAGGTGATCGAGAAGACGCTGGCCTTCCGCGAGTACGCCGGTGACTACCAGCGCCAGCTGTTCCTGATGGACCACGCGGGGCTGCCCCTGAAGACCGTGCTGGAGCAGCTCGACCTGCTCGGCGAGGAGGTCGTGCCGGCGCTGCGCGAGGAGTTCGCCAAGGACCGCCCGGCGAACGTGCCGGACGCGCCGACCCACGCGTCCCTGCTTGCCACCCGCGAGGACCCGGCCGAGGAAGGAGTACGGGCATGAAGCTCGTCGTCGTCTCCGCGGGACTGAGCGTCCCGTCGTCCACCCGGCTGCTGGCCGACCGGCTGGCCACCGCCACGGCCGGGCGGGCCGGCACCGACGTCCAGGTGGTCGAGGTGCGCGAGCTCGCCGTGGAGATCGCGCACACCTTCACCAACGGGTTCCCGGGGCGGAACCTGTCCGCCGCCTTCGACGCGGTGCGCGAGGCCGACGGCCTGGTCGTCGTGACTCCAGTGGTCTCGGCCTCGTACAGCGGGCTGTTCAAGTCGTTCTTCGACACGCTGAGCGCGACCGACGAGGACGCCCTCGCCGGGAAGCCCGTGCTGATCGGCGCGACCGGCGGCACGGCCCGGCACTCCCTGGTCCTGGACCACGCCCTGCGTCCGCTCTTCGCCCACCTCAAGGCCGTCGTCGTCCCGACCGGCGTCTACGCCGCCTCCGAGGACTGGGGCGCCGAGGGGCTGGACGGGCGGATCGAGCGGGCGGCGGGGGAGCTGGCGGGGCTGATGGCCGGGCTGTCGGGCGGGCTGTCGGGTGGGTTGTCGGGCGAGCTGCCGGCGGCCCGGGAACCGGCCGGGAAGCCGGCGGGCGACGCCTTCGAGGTCGTGCCCTTCGAGGAGCGGCTCGCCGCGCTGCGGACCGCCGGGTGAGATCTCGGTAAGAAGCCCGGCCGTCCGGTCGCGGGGCCCCTGGCCTTGGCAGACTGGACGCGTGCCCCGGACTGTTCTGCTCGCCGAAGACGACCGCGCGATCCGGCACGCCCTGGAGCGCGCCCTCACCCTGGAGGGCTACCGGGTCACCGCGGTCGCCGACGGCACCGAGGCGCTGGCGCGGGCCCACAGCGGCCGGCCGGACGTGCTCGTGCTGGACGTGATGATGCCGGGCATCGACGGCCTCCAGGTCTGCCGGGAACTGCGCGCCGAGGGCGATGCCACGCCGATCCTGATGCTGACGGCGCTGGTGGAGACCGCCGACCGGATCGCGGGCCTGGACGCGGGCGCCGACGACTACGTGGTGAAGCCCTTCGACGTCGAGGAGGTCTTCGCCCGCCTGCGCGCCCTGCTGCGCCGCACCGACCGTGAGGAGGCGGGCACCCCGGACGCCTCCGCCCCCGCCTCCGCCGCGGCCGACGCGCCGGAGGAGCCGGACGCCGCCCGCTACCTGGAGGCGGCCGGGCTGCGCATGGATCCGCGGGCCCGCCGTGCCTGGCGGGGCGGGCGCGAACTGGAGCTGACCCGCACCGAGTTCGAGCTGCTGGAGCTGCTGGTCCGCAACGTCGGCATCGTGCTCGACCACTCCACCATCTACGACCGTATCTGGGGCTACGACTTCGGTCCCGGCTCCAAGAACCTCGCCGTCTACGTCGGCTACCTGCGTCGCAAGCTCGACCAGCCGGGCGCGCCGCAGCTGATCCAGACCGTGCGCGGCGTGGGTTACGTGCTGCGGGAGGACTGAGTGGGCCCCTCCCCGCTCGGGCGCCGGCCCCGGCTGCTGTCGCTGCGGACGACGTTCGCGGTGTCGTTCGCGACGGTCACCGCCGTGGTCACGGTCCTCGTCGGAGTGCTGTCGTACAACGCCGCGGCCCGGCTGGTCCGGGTGGATCAGGAGTCCGTCTTCGCGCAGGTCGTGCAGGACCTGCGGGCCGAGGTGCGCGAGCGGCGGCTGTCGCCCGGCGACTTCTCCTCCTCCGCGCCCGGCCACGACATCGTGCGCCCGGCCCGTACGGATGTGCAGGTGCTCGGACCGGACGGCAAGGTGTCCGACCCGGCCGGTCCGCCGCTGCCGGTCACCGACGCCGACCGGCGGACCGCGCACGCCGCCGTGGCCGGGCGGACGGTCCAGCACGAGGACGTCGGGGTCGGGCGGGACGTCTTCCGGGTCGCCACCGTGTCGCTGGGCGGTGGCCGGGGCGCGGTGCAGGTGGCGCAGGAGTTCAGCGACACCGAGGACCTGCTGCGGGCGCTGCAGCGGCGGACGCTGCTGCTGATGGCCGCGGTGGTGACGGCCGCCGGGCTGTTCGGCTGGTGGCTGGCGCGGCGCATCACCCGGCGGCTGGTGCTCCTGACCTCCGCCGCCGAGGACGTGGCCCGCACCCGCCGGCTGGGCGTCCAGGTGCCGGTCACCGGGCCCGACGAGGTGGGCCGCCTCGGCCGCGCCATCGATCTGATGCTGGTCCGCCTCGCCCAGTCGGAGGAGGACCAGCGGCGGCTGGTCCAGGACGCGGGGCACGAGCTGCGGACGCCGCTCACCTCACTGCGGACCAACATCTCGCTGCTGCGCCGGATCGACGAGCTGCCGTCCGGCGCCCGCGAGGAACTGGTCGCGGACCTGGGCCAGGAGGCCCGCGAGCTGACCGACCTGGTCAACGAACTGGTCGAGCTGGCGGCCGGGCAGTCCGCCGGGGAGCCCCCGCAGCGGGTCGACCTGGCGCGGGTCGCGCGCGACGTGGCGAGCCTGGCCCGGCGCCGCACCGGGCGGGAGATCGGCGTGAGCGTCCGCGGCGAGACGGTGACGGAAGGCCGGCCCGCCATGCTGACCCGTGCGCTGTCCAACCTGGTGGAGAACGCCGCCAAGTTCGACCCGGGCGGCACCGGACCCATCGAGGTGGCCGTCGCCGGGCCCGCCCTGGAGGGCCCGATCCGCGTCGAGGTCCGCGACCGCGGTCCGGGCATCGCCGAAGCCGACCTGACCCGGGTCTTCGACCGCTTCTTCCGCACCGCCGACGCCCGTTCGCGGCCCGGTTCCGGCCTCGGCCTGTCCATCGTGCGGGAGGTGGCGCTGGCGCACGGGGGAGCGCCGTTCGCCTTCCGGCGGGACGGGGGCGGGTCGGTGATCGGGTTCACGGTGGGCGGAGGGGGCGCGGAGGAGGGGGACGACGGGCGTACGTAGCGTCCCACCGGGCGCGTGAGGGGTCCGGAAGCGGTCCGGAAGCGGTCCGGAAGCGGTGCGGAAGCGGGTGCGCGGCCGGCACCGGAAGGAAGGCCGCTGATGCCCGCTGACGTCCGCTGATGCCCTGGGGCAGGACGACGTCGGGGTGGGTTTCCTCACCTCTCCTCGGCCGGGGCCTTGCCGAGGCCGTCGCCCGGCACCGGGCCCGGCAGGTCCATGAGCGCGAGTTCGGCCGGGTCGACCACAGCGGTGATCGCGGTGATGCGGCCGTCGGCGACGGTGAAGTCGAGGAGGGAGAGCGGAGTGCCGTCCGCGCTCCAGGAGATGACGCCGGGGCGGCCGTCGACGGTCGCCGCATGTGCTCGTGCCCCGCCGCGGGCCAGGCGCGCGCGGGTGGCGACTTCGGTGGCGCCGATCGTGACGAACCGACCGGCCGGGGTGTGGACGGTGAACTCCACTTCGGGGTGGAGAACCTGCAGCAGCCGCTCGAACCGACCGTCGCGGGCCGCGGCCAGGAACGCCTGGACCACCTCGCGTTGCTGTCGTCCGGCGCTCGCCGGCTGCTGGGCGGTCTGTACTTTCCTGCGGGCGCGGCTGGTGAGCATCTTGGTCGCGTCGGCGGACTTGCCGAGAATCGTGCCTATCTCCCTGTGGGGCACGGCGAACACGTCGTGCAGCACGAAAGCCAGTCGTTCGTCCGGGCGCAGCGAGTCGAGGACCGTGCGGAGCGCGAGGCCGACGGAGTCACCGAGCGCCACGAGGTCGTCCGGTGCAGGGGCGTCGTCGAGCGTCACGGTGGATTCGGGCAGCCGGTCGTCGAGGGCGACCTCCGGGCGGGTCCGGCCGGACCGCAGGACATCGAGGCTGATGCGGCCGACCACGGTGGTCAGCCAGCCGCCGAGGTTGTCGATGGTGCCGGTGTCCTGGCGGGAGAGGCGCAGCCACGCCTCTTGGACCACGTCCTCCGCGTCGGCGTGTGATCCGAGGATGCGGTGGGCGACGGCTCGGAGCCGGTCGCGGTGGGACTCGAAGTCATCGACGCTCGGATCCAGGGGGTGGGCGTCGGCCATGTCGTTACCTTCCTGGGAGCTGCTCCGTCGTAGGGGTGACGGGCACCAGCCCCGGAACGTAACCCCGATCAAGGAGCACGCTCAGATGGAGAACCGGCTCAAGAACAAGAACACGAACAACCCCGATGTGTGGACCGCGATCCAACACCTCCACAAGGCGATCGCCGCCGGGGGCGTCGACCCGAAGCTGCTCGCGCTGCTCCACCTGCGCGCCAGCCAGATCAACGGCTGCTCGGCGTGCGTCCACGCCAGTGTCGCAGGAGGGAAGAAGGCGGGGGAGACCGACGAGCGGCTGCACAACGTAGCGGCGTGGCGTGAGGCGCCGTTCTACACCGATGCGGAGCGCGCGGCACTGGCGCTGGCCGAGGGCGCCACCCGGCTGCAGGATGGTGCGCAGGGCGTCACCGACGAGATCTGGGAAGAGGTCAACGCCCATTTCACCGAGGAGGAGATCGGCGCGATCAACCTGGAGATCGCGCTGACCAACTTCTTCAACCGGCTCAACCGCACCGTCAAGGAACCGGCCGGCCAGACCTGGGGCTGAGTCCGCGCGGCTCCTGCCCGCGAACAGGCTGGGAGACGGCGAAACGGGCCCGGCTCACCGAGGCGCGAGGTGAGCACGGACCCGTTCGTGGTCGGTCAGACGGTGGTCTTCACCGAGTCCTGGTCTTCGTCGTCGCCTCCGGTGCTCCCACCGGCGTTCCTGGCGCGGACGTACTCCAGGAAGGTGTTGAGTTCGCGCTTGACGAGGGGGGCGAGGAGGTAGAGGCCGATGATGTTGATGACGGCGAGGGAGAAGAGGACCGCGTCGGCCAGGTCGATCAGGGTCTGCAGCGTCAGCAGCGAGCCCGCGATGGCGAAGACGGTGTAGATGACCTTGTACGTCACCTCGCTGGTCCGGCTGCGGCCGAAGAGGTACGTCCACGCCTTGAGGCCGTAGTAGCCCCAGGTCAGCACCGTGGAGACCGCGAACAGCAGCACCGCGACGGTCAGGATGTACGGGAACCAGGGCATGACCGTCTCGAAGGCGTCGGAGGTGATCGTGACGCCGCCGATGTCCTTGCCCAGGCTGTCCGGGTTGGCGATGACGATGGTCAGGGCCGTCATCGTGCAGATGACCACGGTGTCGATGAACGGCTCCAGCAGCGCGACCAGACCCTCACTGGCGGGGTGCTTGGTCTTGACCGCCGAGTGGGCGATCGGTGCGGAGCCGAGACCGGCCTCGTTGGAGAAGGCGGCCCGCTTGAAGCCGATGATCAGCGCGCCGAGCACACCGCCGGCGACCCCTTCGGGGTTGAACGCGCCCTCGACGATGGTGGCGACGGCGTCCGGGACGGCGGTGACGTTGACCAGGATCACGACCAGGCACGCGACGATGTAGATGCCGGCCATGGCGGGCACGAGCCTGCTGGTGACGTTGGCGATGGAGCGGATGCCGCCGAGGAGCACGATGCCGACGAGCGCGGCGATCAGGATGCCGAAGAACAGGGCGCCGGCGGAGGAGCCGAGCGCGCCGTCCTCGCCGCCGGTGACCGAGACCAGCTGCGCGTAGGACTGGTTGACCTGGAAGAGGTTGCCGCCGAAGAGGCCGAAGAAGAGGATCATGAAGGAGGCGAGGACCGCGAGGACCTTGCCGAGGGTCTTGCCGTTCTTGCCGAATCGCTCGGCGAGGCCCTTGGGGAGGTAGTGCATCGGGCCGCCGGAGACGGTGCCGTCCTCGTGCACCTCGCGGTACCTCACGCCGAGGGTGACCTCGACGAACTTGGTGGCCATGCCGAGCAGGCCGCACAGGATCATCCAGAACGTGGCGCCCGGACCGCCGATGGAGACGGCGACGGCCACACCCGCGATGTTGCCGAGGCCGACCGTGCCGGAGACGGCGGCGGTCAGCGCCTGGAAGTGGTTGACCTCGCCGGCCGACCCCTTCTCGTCGAACTTCCCTCGTACGACGTCCACGGCGAGCTTGAACTTGCGGACCTGGACGAATCCGAACCAGCCGGTGAAGACCAGACCGGCGACGACGAGCCAGGCGACGATGAGGGGCAGGTCGGTCCCGCCGACGGGGACGGCGTAGAAGACCACCTCCCCCAGCCACTTGGCTATGGGCTCGAAGAATCCGCTGACTGCTTCGTCTACGGACTGGGTGACGGAGTCGAGTGACACTTTGCTACCTCGATGACGCGGGGCTGGCGGGCTGGGGAGTCTCGCCGGGATGAGCGGTCTCTGAGTCTCTGAGCGAACGTCGTTGTCCGGTGGGCGAACCCGTGCGCACGGCCTGGTTTCGGACCGTGATCGTTCCGGGCGGTGATGCGTGTGCGGGCCGCCCCCTCCGCAGGACGACAGTCAGCCGATCCACCTGCGGAGTTGCGCTGTTCTACCACGTCTTTGCCGGACCTTTGGTGACGTATCTCACGTGACGGTTCGTGACCAGCGAAAGTCCCAGCAGGTGAGACCGGACCGTTATCCGGGGTGCGGGATACGTGTTATGGGCACGTATGTGCGGGCCCGGCCGGCGTCCCCGGGGGAGGGGGACGGGGCGACGCCCGCGGGGGCGCGCGGCGTACTGCCGTAGGTAGTTGCCGTAGGTGGCTGCCATAGGAAGCCCCTATAGCAGCCGCTTGAATTTCGTCTTTGCCTCCCATTCTTTTTCGAACGTACCGTGAAGCGACTCGACGAGGTGCGATTTCCCGTCGAGCGGGCGAATTCAGAATGCGAACGCAAAATTGAGAGGACTGGTGGGCGTGAACGCGATCGGGAAGGGATCCGAAACGCGAGAACTCGCGGGAAAGCGGGCCCTGGTGACAGGTGGTACTCGCGGAATCGGAGCGGCCGTCGTGCGCCGGCTCCTCGACGCGGGCGCGGAGGTGCTCACGACCGCCCGGTCGGCGACGAGCACGGTGCCGGAGGGAGCCACCTTCGTGGCGGCCGACGTGCGGACCCGGGCCGGAGCGGAGGCGCTCGCCGCGGCCGCGCAGGAGGTGTACGGGGGAGTGGACCTCCTGGTCCACAACGCGGGCGGGGCGCGACCGCACGAGAGCGCCTCGGTCATCCCGGACGAGGAGTGGCAGGACGCGCTGGACCTGAACTACCTGGCGTCGGTGCGGCTGGACTCGCTGCTGGCACCGGGGATGCGGGAACGGCGTTCGGGAGTGATCGTGCACGTCTCCTCGGCCGCGGTGCCCCTCGCGCCACCGCCGTTCCTGCACTACACGGCGGCGAAGGCGGCACTGGAGAACTACAGCCGGGGTCTGGCCGCGGAGCTGGCCCCGTTCGGAGTCCGGGTCAACACCGTGACCCCCGGCAGAGTCGCCACTCCCGGCGGCGAACAGACGCGGGAGCAGTGGGCGCGCCTGGACCCGTCGCAGGGCGGGAACAGCACCGCCGTGCCGCTGGGGCGCGATGGTCAGCCCGACGACATCGCCCACGCGGTGCTGTTCCTCATGTCCGACCGGGCGAGCTGGCTGACCGGAAGTAATCTCGTCGTGGACGGCGGTGAATTCCCCAGGGGGTGACGCCGAATTCGGGGCGCCCGTCTCTTTCCCGCCGTCTCTTTCCCACCGTCTCCTTTCCGCCGTCCCTTCCCGCCGTCAGGAAACCGGTGAGAAGAAAGCGGATTTGTGCCAGGTCTCCTGACGCAGGAGTTCGAGCAGGGCCGTCTCCGCCGGGCCCGCGCCGTGCCGGAGCGCGGCGACGACGGGCTGGGACACGAGCGGGAACACCGGGCGCACGAGGTGATCGTGGCCGTGGGGCACGGCGGAGGCCGGAACGAGCGTCACCCCCAGCCCGTGGGCGGCCCAGCGCACGGCCGTCGCCGTCTGGGACACGCGGGCGACGGTGGTCGGAGTCAGCTCGTTGTCCCGCAGCACGTCCCGCAGCACGCCGTCGAGCGCGCTGTCGCGGTCGAACCTCACCCACGGCTCCCCTTCCAGTTCCCACAGCTCGACCCGGTCCGCGGCGAGCAGCCGGTGCCCGGCGCCCAGCACCACGACGAACTCCTCGTCGCCGAGGTGGTGGGCGTCGGCGGCACCCTCCTCGCACGGCGCGGCGACCAGGGCGAGGTCCACCACGCCCCGGCGCCCCAGCCGCTCCAGTTCGGCGCGGTTCGGCTCCTCGAAGACGGTGACCTCCAGCCGCGGGAACCGGCGCCGCAGCGCGCCCAGGGCGCCCGGCAACTGCCGCGTGCCCAGGCCCTCCTGCGCCGCGACCACCAGCTCGCCCACCAGCTCACCGGCCCCGGCCCGCGCGGTCGCCCTCGCCCGCCGCGACGCGCTCACCGCGATCTCCGCCTCCCGCAGGAACGCGCGGCCGACCACCGTGGGCACCAGACCGGTGGGCGTGCGGCTGAACAGTTCGACTCCGAGGTCCCGTTCCAGACCGCGGATCTGCTGGGACACCGACGGCTGAGCGACGTGCAGCAACTCCGCCGCCGCCGTCACCGAGCCCTCCTCGGCAACGGCCAGGGCGTACTCGTACTGACGAAGGCTCATCGGCTCCGGTCCCCTCCCTGCGGTGGACCGCGGTGCCGTGGTCCGCGGTCCATCCCGTGCGGTGATGAGTCCCACAACACGGGAGGAGGTGCCTTTACTCCTTTGGTCAGTGCGTCGATGCGGGCCTGGCGCGTTCCGCGACGTCACTTGCCTTACTTGCCCTTGCCGCGCAGCAGGAGCGCCCCGCAGAGGCCGCCGAGCACGAACATGATGAGGAGCGCCAGGTACAGGGGCATGGTGACCACGGGCACCACGAGCCGGATCCTGACCTCTCGGGTGTTCTCGGCGATGAGGACGATCGCGAGGGCGGCGAGGACCAGCACGGTGATCCGGGACGGGGTCAGGGCGGAGCCGCGTCCGGCGCTCTTGTGCCCATCGGCCCGGCCGGGCGGCTCCCGGGTGTCCTCTCGGCTCATGGTGCCAGGATCGGCGTGATCGGCCCGTGAGGCTCCGGTGGGTACGGCCACTCGGGTGACCGGCTGGACGGTCGGGCCGCCGTCAGTCGCGCCTGGACTGTCGCACGCTGCACGTGTCGGTGTCCGCCGGACACCAGTGGGTCCGGCCGCCCACGAGGTGGAGTTCGAGGTCGGCGTCGCGCATGCCGTGGGCGTCGAGCGCCTCGCGCAGGGCGGCGGGGGCGGGGTGCGGGGGCAGGCCGAGTACGCCGATGACGACGATGCCGTTGCGTGCCTCGACGGAGGCGATCTGCCACCTGCCCGTGGCGGCCCAGCGTTCGGCGACCGGCTCGGCCTCGGCGGCCAGCCAGCGGTCGCGGGCGACGCTGATCGTGCCGGTGGTGAGGGGGACGGCGACGAGCAGCAGGACGCAGGTCACCGCGGCCAGTGTGCGCCCACGGAAGCGGCCCACGTGGAGTGCCGCTTCCTCGGCCCCCGTGCGCACTCCGTAGCGCAGGAAGACGATCGTGCCGGTGGCGACGATCGCGGCGACGTTGGTGACGAAGAGCAGGGCCGACTCACCGGCGTCGTGGTAGCGGTGCACCGTGAGCAGCAGGCCGGTGACGGCCAGGGGCGGCACCAGTGAGATGGCGATCGCGACCCCGGGCAGGGCGTCGGAGATGTCGGCGCGTACGAGGGCGAATGCGCCGACCGTGCCCGTGGCCAGGGCGGCGAGCAGGTCGATGAGGCGGGGGCTGATGCGGGAGGACACCTGGCTGTTGGAGGCGAAGGCGTCCGGCGGGGAGACGATCCAGCCGAGCAGCATGCCGATCACCACGACGGTCAGCGCGCCGCCGAGTACCAGGAGCACGCTGCGGATCATCTGGTGGCGGTCGGCCAGCACCAGGGCGAGGGCACAGCCGAGGATCGGCGTCATCAGCGGTGCGACGATCATCGCGCCGATCACGGTGGCGCTGGAGTCGCCGACCACGCCGGCACTCGCGATGACGGCGGCGAGGACGAGCAGCCCCCAGAAGCGGGTCGAACCGGGGCTGCGCAGGTCGCGTTCGATGAACAGGGTGCCGGTCATCCGCCGGGCCGCGACGGCGTCGACGCGCGCCATGCCGGGTGCCCTCCTATCTGGCGCGGTCGGGGCGGTAGGCCGCGAGCGCCCAGATGACGAACACGTGGAGCGCCATCAGGACGAAGGACCATACGGGGGCGTACGGCAGGAACAGGAACTGCGCCACCAGGCCGAGCGCGGCCAGCGCGATGCCCGTGACGCGGGCCCAGGTCCGGCCGCCGAGGATGCCACAGCCGATGGCCACGGCGATGAGGCCCAGGACGAGCAGGATCCAGCCCCAGCCGGTGAGGCTGATCC
This sequence comes from Streptomyces sp. NPDC058812, assembly GCF_042744565.1. Taxonomy (NCBI): domain Bacteria; kingdom Bacillati; phylum Actinomycetota; class Actinomycetes; order Kitasatosporales; family Streptomycetaceae; genus Streptomyces; species Streptomyces sp. NPDC058812. Next base: position 417,995 of record NZ_JBHYOB010000004.1, on the reverse strand, counting down.
GGTAGATGTAGCTGTCGAGACGGGCGTAGACGTCGTCCTCGGCGATCGCCGAGATGCCCTGGAAGACGTAGAGCACTCCGTTGACCAGCATGAGGATGCCCGCCAGAGCGATGCCGCCGGTGACCCAGGCGCTGTTGCCGGGAGGGCCGGAGGGCGTCGCGTACCGCTGCGCCGTGGACGGCTCGTCGCTCATGGTCGTACCCCTTCGGTCCGACGACCCGGAGGCCGCAGCCTGCCTCGACCCTGGCAGGCACCGTCGGCCGGTCACCACAGGGCCTGCGCCGTACGGGTGAAGGCGGTTCGCCGACACACCGCGTCACCGCGAGTTCGCGTCAGGGGGTGACGACGGCGAAGTCGGGGTCCGGTGCGCTGAGGTGGCCGAGGAGTGCGGACAGCTTCGCCGGGTCGCCGGTGACCGTGACGCCTGCCTGGCCGGCCAGCTCGTCGGGGGCTGTGGCGCCGAGGAGGACCGCGCGCAGGGCGGCTTCGGCGAGGGTGATCTCGACGTCCGGGCCGTCCGCGTCGAGTCCGTCGCCGGTGGTGTGGGTGAGAACGCCGTTGCGCAGTCGGAGGACGACGGAGCCCGCGTCCAGGAGGTTGAAGCGGACGGCGATGTCCGCGTCCCAGCTGCGTGGTCCGTCCACCCGGATGGCCAGCGAGTCGAAGGGGTGCTCCAGCGTCAGGGCGGCGAGCAGGTCGGGCGCGACGGTCGAGGTCGGCGTTCCGACCGGGCCTCGGCGCAGCTCCAGGGCGCCCATCAGGTAGGAGTTCCGCCAGGTCCCGTTCTCACTGCCGTAGCCGAGCTGCTCCAGGGCGTCGGCCTGGAGCTGCCGGGCCCGCGCGTGGTGCGGGTCGGCGAACAGGACGTGGTTGACGACCCGGGCCACCCACCGGGAGTCGCCCGCGGCGAAGGACTGCTCGGCGCGCCGCAGGACCTCGTCCGAGCCGCCCATGAACTCGACGTACCGCCGCGCCGCCGCCGGCGGGTGCTCCCACAGGTGGGCCGGATTGCCGTCGAACCAGCCCAGATACCGCTGGTAGACGGCCTTGGTGTTGTGGCTGACCGAGCCGTAGCCGTGGGTGTGCCAGGCCCGCTCCAGGGCCGGGGGCATCTCGATCTCCTCGGCGATCTCCAGCGCCGTCATGCCCTGGTTGAGCATGCGCAGCGTCTGGTCGTGCAGGTAGGCGTACAGGTCGCGCTGTTCGGACAGGAACGCCAGGACGTGGTCGCGGCCCCGGACCGGCCAGTGGTGGGAGGCGAAGGCGACGTCCGAGGTGTCGACGAAGAGCGTGATCGCCTCGGTCGGGTAGCGGGCCCACACCCGCGGGTCGCGGACCTGGGCGCCGCGCAGGGTCAGCAGATTGTGCAGGTTGTGGGTGGCGTTCTCCGCCATGCACAGCGCGGCGTGGTCGGGGAAGTGGATGTTCAGCTCCGCCGGGGCCTCGGTGCCGGGCGTGCGCTGGAAGACCATGCGGATGCCGTCGACCGTCTCCGTCTGCCCGGTGCGGGTGATGTCCAGCGTCGGCGGGATCAGACCGACCGTGCCGGTGGAGAGGGTCTGCCCGAGTCCCGCGCCGATCTGCCCGCGCTCGCCTTTCGGGAGGGCGGCGCCGTACATGTAGGCGGCGCGGCGGTTCATCGCCGTCCCCGCGTAGACGTTCTCGCTGACGGCGTGTTCCAGGAAGCCGTCGGGCGCGATCACCGGGACGCCGGCCGCGACGTCCTCGTCGGTGATGACGCCGCGTACGCCGCCGAAGTGGTCGGCGTGGCTGTGGGTGTAGAGCACGCCGGTGACGGGCCGGTCACCGCGGTGGGCGCGGTAGAGGGCGAGGCCCGCGGCAGCGGTCTCGGCACACAGCAGCGGGTCGATGACGAAGACGCCCCGCTCGCCCTCCACCAGGGTCATGTTCGACAGATCGAAACCGCGAACCTGGTAGATGCCTTCGACGACCTCGAACAAGCCGCGTCGGCGGCCAGTCCGCTCTGCCGCCACAGACTCGGATTCGCCGTGTCCGGGCACTCCTGCTCAAGGAACCCGTACGCGTCGAGGTCCCACACCACGCCGCCGTCGGCGGAGCGGATCAGGTTCTCGCCCGCGGTGCCCATGAAACCGCGCCGAGCGTCCTAGAGGTCCCGCGTGTCGGCGAAGGGGAAACGGTCCCGGACCGCCTTGTTGGCTTCCGCGATCACCGGCTCGGCGGGCTTGGACGCCGTGTTCCGGAGCATCGGCATCTCCCTCGCGGACGGCGTGCGGAGGCCGTCGGTACGCGCGGCCACTGCCACTGTCACCCGCCGGGTCGGCCCGGACCACCGGTTGTACGCCGTCAGAGGGAAGGCGTGCGTGCGCGGGCGGCCGCGCCGCCTCACCCGAGCGGTCCTCGTCGGCTCGCACGGACGCCGTGGCCGATCTGCCGACCCGGCACCGGGTGCGCCGAGCGGGCAGACGAGGGCGAGCGTGTCCCCGGTCACCGCCCCGGCGCGGCACCAGGCAGTGGCCCCCCGGCCGCGACCACGACCACCGCACACGGGTCAGCGGGCGGGAGCCACACGCACCTCCACCCGGGCGCGGGTGCCCCAGCTGCCGATCTGCCAGCACGTCGCCACGGCGTACAGGTACAGGGGGCGGAGCACCATCAGCCGCCACAGCCCGGCCACGGGGGAGAGGGCGAACATGAGGACCTGGTGGCCCAGCGTCTCGTCGGTTCTCCGGATGGCGAACAGGCGCAGGCTGACGAGATAGTTCATGGCGCAGCCAAGGATCAGCGTGTACCAGGCCAGCGGCCCCGACTGCTCACGCAGCTGCGGGTCGGCGAGCACAGCGACGGGCACGAGCAGGGCCAGGACGAGGTGGGCGTACTCGACCACGGGCATCCAGAAGGCCAGTGAGCGCACCGGCATGTGACGCAGCCACCACAGGTGTCGCACGGTGGTACCGCGCATCCAGCGAAGCTGCTGACGGAAGTAGTGCCGCGCCCTGTCCGGAACGAGGGTGAAGCACACGGCGGACGGCTGGTGCACCGTCCTGCCCTCCAGGCGCGCGTACATGGTCAGCATCGAGTCGTCGTTCATCTGCATCGGAACACCGCGGAAGGTCTCCCGCTCGTAGACGCCGGCATGCTCGCGCACGACGTCGGCACGGTAGAAGGCGAGCGTGCCGGAGTTGATCAGAACGGAGCCGAGCACCGACTGCGCGCTGCGCAGGCCCCGGGTGAAGGGGACGTACAGCACCGTGGTGAGCCGGGTCAGGATGTTGGTCTTCACGTTGAGCGGGACGACGAGTCCCGCGACGGACTTCACCCGCGGATCGGCGAACGGCTTCAACCCTTCCGCCACCGCGTGCTCGTCGAGAACGGAGTCGCTGTCGAGGGTGACGAAGACATCGGCGTCGTCCTCGCTCAGGACGTGCATCTGAGCCCACCGCTTGCCGCGGTTGGGGGTCCGGTCCCAGGTCGCTTCGATGCCGAGCCCTTTGGCGCGGCGGAGGAGATGGTCACGTTCGGCGTCGTAGAGCAGTGGTTCGCCCGTCACGCCGTCGACAGAGCCGTCGTCGACGACACGCACCCGCTGCACACGGCGGGACTGGGCGAACACGGACTCCAGGCAGGCGCGGAGCGCATGAGGGTCCTCGTTGTAGACGGGGATCTGGACGGTCACCCGTAGCGCGTCGATGCCTGGCCGCTCGGGTTCCGTGACGGTGGCCGGACGCTCCAGCCAGCACATGGGCAGCCACCACAGCAGGAGGAAGGACACCAGCCAGACGAAACCCAGGCCCGGATCGGTGCCGTCGCGCCACACGGTGAGCTGAAGCAGATGCCAGGTGGCCCAGCCGACGACGACCGCGAAGGGCAACCCGCCGAGCGCGCCCTTTCCGCCCACGCGGACATACCGTGCCCCAGGCAGACGAAGTCGGGCCTCAGCCGCCCGGGCGCAGGAGGCCCGATCGCTACGCCTCATTCGCGCTCTTGCCTCGCCGGAACGTGGCCCGGACCAGGAGCGCGCCCGCGAGCGTGAGGGCGAAGGCGACGGCCACCAGCCAGGTCTGGCCCAGTGCGATACCGAAGAGGGACAGGCCGGAACCTGTCGTGGCCAGTTCGTTGTAGGTCATGCCGCAACCTCTCAGTAAGGGGGCTTTTGCGGCATACGATACAAATATGTGTTGATTTGATCGGGTAGGCGTGGGAAGTGTCGCGTCACGAGCAGGGATGCCCGGCGTCCTGATGGGCGAGGCCCGAAGACCCCGCCCACGACCATCGGACCCCGACCCAGGGCCGCACCAGGCAGTACGGCTGACGCCCCGCCTCATGCGGCCGGTGCGAGAAGTCCTGCCTCGCGTACTCCGTTGCCGGTAGCCGAGGTCACGCCTCCCGCTTCGCGTCGATCTCGGCGATGAGGGCCTCGACGCGCGTCTTGATCTCGTCGCGGATGGGGCGGACGGCCTCGACGCCCTTGCCGGCCGGGTCCTCCAGGGCCCAGTCGAGGTACCTCTTGCCGGGGAAGATCGGGCAGGCGTCGCCGCAGCCCATGGTGATGACGTAGTCGGACGCCTGGACGGCCTCGGTGGTGAGGATCTTCGGTCTGGCGCCGGTGATGTCGACGCCGACTTCCTTCATCGCCTCGACAGCGGCCGGGTTGACCTGGTCGCCGGGGACGGAGCCGGCGGAGCGGACCTCGACGCGGTCGCCCGCGAGGTGCTGGAGGAATCCGGCGGCCATCTGGGAGCGGCCGGCGTTGTGGACGCAGACGAAGAGCACGGAGGCGAGCGGAGCGGAGGACATGCGTTCTTCCTTCACGAAGTGGTGGCAGGTGCTGAGGGGTTTCAGGTGCTCGGCAGGCCGGCGAGGAGGTCGGAGATCCGATGGTCGGTGTCGTCGCGGATTCGGCGGACGGCTCCGAGCGCGGCGCCCTCGGGGTCGGCCACCGGCCAGTCCGGGTAACAGCGGCCGGACACGATCGGGCAGGCGTCCCCGCACCCTCTGGTGATCACGATGTCGGCGGCCCGCACGACCTCGTCGGTCAGCGGCTTGGGAAATGCCCCGGCCGGATCGGCGCCGGCCTCGATGAGGACCTGCGCGACGTGCGGCTCGGCCCCGGACCCTGGGTGGGTTCCCGCGGAGGAGACGGTGGCCCGGCCGGCCGCCCGATGCTGCGGCAGCGCGGCGGCGGGCTGGGAGCGGCCCGAGTTGTGGCTGCCCACGAACGGCACCCGCGGCGGCCCGATGCCCGGTGCGCCCTGGACGTGGGCGAGAGCGTCGAGGCGTTCGGCGCCGAAACGCTCGGCCGGTACCGCCAGGTGCGTGGTGACCTGCGCGGTGGCGGCCGGACGCCGGCAGGAGTCGGCGAGCAGGCGCTGCACGGTCTCGGCGGCGAAGCGACCGGCGTGCCGGGTGGCGAGGCGGGCCGTGCCGGCGGCAAGGCGCTCGTCGGGCAGGTCGGGAGCGGGAGCGGGAGCGGGAACGGGAGCGGGAACGGCGGACATGGAGAGACCCTTTCGACGGGCCCATGGGTCAGCCCCGGCTGGTATCAGTGTCGGGTGATGTGAGAGTATCAGCCCATGATGACGTCAGTCGACGCTGACCTGATCCGGGTGCTGGCCGACCCGCTCAGGCTCCGGATCGTGACCCTGCTCGCCCGCGAGACGCTGTGCACCACCCACCTCGTCGAGGAGACCGGTGCCCGGCAGACGAACCTCTCCAACCACCTCCGGGTGCTGCGCGAGGCCGGGGTCGTGGAGACCGAGCCGTGCGGCCGCTTCACGTACTACAAGCTGCGCCCCGACGTCATCGCCCAGCTCGCCGGGCAGTTCGCCGACCTGGCCGAACACGCCCGCACCGCCGCCGACAACAAGAGGGCCTGCCCGTGACCTCCACCGAGCCCACCGCCGCCTCCGCTCAGGCCGGGGGCGGGGACGACTCGATCGTCAGGAAACTCTCCACCCTCGACCGCTACCTGGCGGTGTGGATCCTCATCGCCATGGCCGTCGGCCTCGGCCTCGGCCGGGTCGTCCCAGGGCTGAACGACGCGCTGGCGAAGGTGGAGGTCGGCGGGATCTCCCTGCCGATCGCGCTCGGCCTGCTGGTCATGATGTATCCGGTCCTGGCGAAGGTCCGCTACGACAGGCTGGACGCCGTCACCGGCGACCGGAAGCTGATGATCTCCTCCCTGGTCATCAACTGGATCCTCGGGCCCGCGGTCATGTTCGCCCTGGCGTGGATCTTCCTGCCGGACCTGCCCGAGTACCGCACCGGGCTGATCATCGTCGGCCTGGCCCGCTGCATCGCCATGGTCATCATCTGGAACGACCTCGCCTGCGGCGACCGCGAGGCCGCGGCCGTGCTGGTCGCGCTCAACTCGGTTTTCCAGGTCCTGGCGTTCGGCCTGCTGGGCTGGTTCTACCTCGACCTGCTGCCCGGCTGGCTCGGCCTGGGCGACGGCGAGCACCTGGACATCTCCATGTGGGAGATCGCGCTGAACGTGGTCATCTTCCTCGGTGTCCCGCTGCTGGCCGGCTTCCTGACCCGACGGCTCGGCGAGAAGAAGATGGGCCGCGAGAGTTACGAGCAGCGCTTCCTGCCGAAGATCGGGCCGTGGGCGCTGTACGGGCTGCTGTTCACGATCGTCGTCCTCTTCGCCCTGCAGGGGAAGACGATCACCTCGCAGCCGCTGGACGTCGCCCGGATCGCGCTGCCGCTGCTGGTCTATTTCGCGGTCATGTTCTTCGGCACCTTCCTCCTCGGCAAGGGCCTGGGGCTCGCCTACGACCGCACCACCACCCTGGCGTTCACCGCGGCGGGCAACAACTTCGAGCTGGCCATCGCGGTCGCCATCGCCACCTTCGGCGTCACCTCCGGCCAGGCCCTGTCCGGCGTCGTCGGACCGCTCATCGAAGTCCCGGTGCTGATCGGCCTGGTCTACGTCGCGCTCGCCTGGCGCAGGAAGTTCGCCGCCGACGCGGTGACCACGGCCCCGTGACGCAGCGCGTGGACGTGGTGGTGGTCGGCGGCGGCCAGGCAGGGCTCGCCGCCGGCTACCACCTGCGTCGCCAGGGCCTCGACTGCACGATTCTCGACGCCGATCCGGCGCCGGGCGGGTCCTGGCAGCACATGTGGGACTCGCTGCACCTGTTCTCCCCGGCCGGCCGTTCCTCCCTGCCCGGCCGGCTCATGCCTGCCCAGCCCGGCGAGACCTACCCGGACGCCGGGCACGTGGTGGACTACCTCACCGACTACGAGAAGCGCTACGACCTGCCCGTCCAGCACGGCACCCGGGTCGACGCCGTGCACCGCGACGGGGACCGGCTCCGGGTGCAGGCCGACTCCGGCACCTGGCGGGCCCGCGCCGTCATCAGTGCCACCGGCACCTGGTCGCGGCCTTTCGTCCCCGCCCTCACGGGCAGCGGCGACTTCACCGGACGGCAGCTGCACACCGCGCACTACCGCCGTCCGGCCGACTTCGCCGGTCCGGGGGTCCCCCCGGCCGGAGGCCCAAGGAGCGTCCTCGTGGTCGGTGGAGGGAACTCCGGCGCCCAGATCGCCGCCGACCTCAGTCTGGACGGCCGCGTCGAGACGACGTGGGTGACCCGGCGTCCACCCCGCTTCCTCCCCGACGACATCGACGGCCGCGTCCTGTTCGACGTCGCCACCGCCCGCCGCCGCGCCCTCGACGAAGGCCGCGGCGACACCGGCGGAGTCGCCTCACTCGGAGACGTCGTCGCCGTCCCGCCCGTCCGCGCCGCTCGGGACGCCGGGCTCCTGAGAGCCCGGCCGATGTTCCGCCGGCTGACCGCCACCGGCGTCCAATGGGCGGACGGCAGCCGGTCGGAGGCGGACGTGATCGTCTGGGCCACCGGATTTCGGCCGGCCCTGGCTCACCTCGCCCCGCTCGGGCTGCGCGGCCCGCGTGGCCACGTCGAGACTGCCGGGACCCGAGCGGTCGGTGAGCCGCGCCTGCACCTGCTCGGCTACGGCGACTGGACCGGTCCCGCCTCCGCCACCCTCATCGGCGTGGGCCGCCCCGCCCGCGAGGCTGCCCACCAGATCGCGCGTCATCTGGACACCTGACCCCGCAACCGGCCGGTACGGCGCGCCGAGGCCGGCTGCTGGGCGTGCTGCCGCTTCCCTGGACGCCCTCAAGGAGTACCTGCCGCGCTGCTGCCCGCCCGGCCGCGGTGCCTGATCGCAGGCCCGGCTCGGGCGGTGGTCAGACGCGCAGGTCGAGCATGGCGGACATGGCCGCCACCACGGACGGGGCGACCTGGTAGTAGACCCAGGTGCCGCGTCGTTCGGAGGTCAGCAGGCCGGCTTCACGGAGTTTCTTGAGGTGGTGGGAGACGGTCGGCTGGGAGACGCCGACGTCGGCGATGTCGCACACGCACGCCTCTCCGCCCGGGTGCGAGGCGATCTTGGAGAACAGGCGCAGGCGCACGGGGTCCGACAGGGCCTTGAACATGGCGGCCATCTTCTCCGCGTCCGTCTGGGACAGCTCGCCGGCGGTGATCGGCGGGCAGCACGGCACGACGTCACCGTCCTGCGGGACGGACAGTTCCACGGCCTCTGATTTCGACATGTGTCTATGTTGACACTCGTCGATACGGGTGGCAAGCTCCGAGGCGTAGGCAGTATCGACAGACATCGAAGCAAGGAGTCGGCGTGACCACCACCCTCCGTACCGTGCTCACCGCGGCCCGGGCCCGCCGCACCGCCCGTCACCTGGCCGGCATCAGCTTCTGCGACGGCTGCGCCCAGGTCGGCGACAGCGCCGGCCGGGCGGCCGAACGCCGACAGCACACGCGGCTGACCGCCTTCACCCACGCGCGCTGACCCCTTCGCCCTCAAGGAGGCCGAGCATCATGAGCACCCAGCAGCTCCCCGTCGTCGTCATCGGAGCCGGTCCCGTCGGACTCGCCGCCGCCGCCCACCTCGTCGAGCGCGGCATCGAGCCCCTCGTCCTGGAAGCGGGCGGCCGGGCCGGCGCGGCCGTGCGCGAGTGGAGCCACGTACGCCTGTTCTCCACGTGGGGCGAGGTCGTCGACCCGGCCGCCGAGAAGCTCCTGGCCCCTACCGGCTGGACGCGTCCCGACCCGGCGACGTACCCGTCCGGCGGCGACTGGGCCGAGCGCTACGTCCAGCCGCTCGCCGACGCCCTCGGCGACCGCGTCCGCACCGGCGCCACCGTCACCGGCGTCTCCCGGGCCGGCCGCGACCGGCTCGTCGACGCCGACCGGGAGCAGCAGCCGTTCGTCGTCCACGTCGAGTACGCCGACGGCCGCGAGGAGCGCGTCCACGCCCGCGCCGTGATCGACGCCTCCGGCACCTGGACCACGCCCTCCCCGGCCGGCGGCAGCGGCCTGCCCGCGCTCGGCGAGAAGGCGGCGGCCGACCGCATCACCTACCAGGTGCCGGACTTCAAGGACCCGGCCGTCCGCGCCCGGTACGCGGGCAGGCGCACGGCCGTCATCGGCGCGGGAGCCTCCGCCTTCACCGCGCTCGCGTATCTCGCCGAGCTGGCCGAGTCCGAGGACGGCGCGGGGACGAAGGGGGTGTGGATCCTGCGCCGGGGCATCTCCGGCTCCACCTTCGGCGGCGGCACCGCCGACCAGCTCCCCGCCCGAGGGGCCCTCGGCCTCGCCGCCAAGGCCGCCGTCGACAAGGGGCACGCGGACGCGGTCACCGGCTTCCGCACCGAGGCGTTCGAACGCGACGCCGACGGACGGCTCGTGCTCCTCGGAGAGGACGGACGCCGTCTGGGCGCGGTGGACGAGGTGATCGTCCTGACCGGCTTCCGCCCCGACCTGTCCTTCCTCTCCGAGCTGCGCCTGGGCCTGGACGAGCGCCTCCAGGCCCCGGTGGAACTCGCCCCGCTGATCGACCCCAACCAGCACTCCTGCGGCACTGTCTACCCGCACGGCCACCGCGAGCTCTCCCACCCCGAGCGGGGCGTCTACCTGGTCGGCATGAAGTCCTACGGCCGCGCCCCCACCTTCCTGGCCATGACCGGGTACGAGCAGGTCCGCTCCGTCGTCTCCGCGATCGCCGGCGACCTCGACTCCGCCGACCGCGTCGAACTCACCCTCCCCGAGACCGGAGTCTGCGGCGGCGCGGGCCTCTTCGATACCCCCGACCCCCAGCAGACCGACGCCGGCGGCTGCTGCGCCGCACCGGAACCCCAGCTCGTACAGCTCGCCACGCCCGCGGCGGTAGGCGCGGCCGCCGAAGAAGCCCCGGCGGGCGGCTGCTGCGGCTCGTGACCGACCTGGGCACTCGCGACAGCGGGGCCGCGACCGGAACAGGGGACCGGTCGCGGCCCCGCGGGTCCGTCGACGTTTGCCATGGATACCCCTGCGGGGTATATCTAGTGGAGCGACAGCAGTACCCCCCTGGGGTACGGATCAGCTCATCTAGGAGGAACCATGTCCTGCTGCACCCCTGACGGAAGCTGCTCCACCGGCACCGGCACCGGCACTGCCGCGGCGACGGTCACCGAGGGCGCCACCACCGTCTACAACGTCTCCGGGATGACCTGCGGGCACTGCAAGGCCACGCTCACCAAGGAGATCGGTGCTCTTGACGGTGTCCTGGCGGTCGAAGTCGACCTGGAGGCGGGCCAGGTCACCGTCACCACGGCGGACGAGCCCGACGACGCACTGCTGGCCAAGGTCGTCGACGACGCCGGGTACGAGCTCACCGGCCGCGCTGCCTGAAAGGCCCGCACACCGGCCGGGCCCACTCGCGGGCCCGGCCCTTTCTCTCCCGGGCTTCCGCTGCTGCTTGCTCGCCGGCCTGGGCTGGAACAAGGGCAGCACGCCGTCATGGCAGGGCAACGCCGGGCGGCCCCCAGGTCTTCTGGGGGCCGCCCGGCGCTGTAGTGGTGGTGCGGATCAGTGGTAGGCGTGGACGACGGCGTGGCCCTTGCCGCGGCCGATCATCCACTTGTTGACCGGCGTGGTGATCACGAAGGCGACGGCGAAGCCACCGAGCAGCGCGTACCAGAACAGTCCGTCCGACAGGTGCGCGTCCATCGCGCCCGGCGTCAGCGCGATGATCCCGTTGTCGACCAGTTCCATCACCGCGATGGAGACGGTGTCGGCGGCCAGCGCGACCTTGATCGCCGCCTTCAGGGACACCCCGGCGCGCACCACCGCGAAGAGGGTGAAGGAGTAGCCGAAGACGAAGGCCAGGCTGATGGCCAGGGCCATCGTCGCTACGTTGCCCCACATCAGCGCGGTGCCGATGACCATGCCGAGGATCTCACCGATGGCACACCCGGTGAGGCAGTGCAGCGTCGCCTTCATCGCCGTCGCCCAGGTGGTGCCGTGGCCTCCGTGCTGCCCGCCGTGCCCCTCGTGCCCCTCGTGCCCCTCGTGTTCCCCGTGGCCGTGGCCGCCCGCAGGGGTGGCGTGGTCGTGCGCGGTACCGGAGTGGTGCGTGCTGTGGTCCATGACCTTCATCCCCATTCGACGTCCCGCAAGGCCCCTCGCGGCCCCACAACCGAAACCATATACCCCCGGGGGGTATAGCGCTAGGTGTGATCGGAATCCGTTGCCGGGTGATGGAGGGTCATCCAGGTCCGCCCGCCATCGACGGACTCGTAGACGGCGTCGGCGCTGTCTGCCGCCAGCAGGCGCTGAGCGGTCACCGCGGTCAGCACCCTGCCCCCCTCACCCGCGGGCAAGCGGCCCTGCTCCGTCCAGGTCCGGCCATCGCGGCCGGCGACGACCCGGCCGTCGGCCGTGAGCGCCAGCAGCCTGCCGGGCTCGGGTTCCTCCACCGCGACCAGGCCGGGCGCCGAGGGGACGGCGCGGAAGGTCCGCGCACCGTCGTCACTGCGGGACAGGCCCGTGCCGGTGGCCGCCCACACGGTGGCCGCGCTGCCCGGGTGGGAGGCGAGGTCAAGCGCCTTCACTTTCGCTCGCCTGGCCCAGGTGCGGCCCCCGTCGGTACTGGCCCACACCCTCTCGCTCCGGCTGTCGAACCCGTACAGCGAATTACCGGCCTCCTCCAGCGCGTGGAAGTCGGCCTCGCCTTCGGCGGAGAGCGTCTGCCAGGTGCGGCCGGCGTCCGTGCTGCGGATGAGGCCCAGGTGAGCGGGCCGAGTGCCGGCATCCGCGGGGCCGGGATGACCGCTGGCCAAGAACGTGGACGGGCCGGTCACGGTAAAGCCCATCGTGTCCTGATAGCGGTCGGCCACCCGGGCCGCGGCCCCGTCCTCCAGGCGGAAGACGCCGTGGTGGCCGGCGGCGTAGACCGTGCCGTCGGCCGGGTCGACGCCCAGGCCGTGCAGGTGTCCGGTCCCCGGGTCGGGGGTCGCCCCGTTCCTACCGGTTCTCGTGGTGGTGTCGGTGGCGGAACAGGAGGCGAGGAGCAGGCCGGCGGCCGCGAGCAGGATCAAGGCACGCGGACGGTGCCCCGGTATGCGAATCATGGTGTGAGGTCCAAGAAGGGAGAAGGGAGAAGGGAGGAGCGAGATGAGGCGTGGCAGGCCGGTGCGGGGGTGGACGCCCTCGGCGCCCGCCCCCGCACCGGCGTGATGCGGTCAGCCCTTGCCGAGCAGCTCGTTCATTTGCTCGATCTCCGTGCTCTGCGAGGTGATGATCTCGCCGGCCATCTTGGTGGCCGGTCCGTAGGCACCGTCGGCCTGTTCGGTCTTCGCCATCTCGACCGCGCCCTCGTGGTGCTTGATCATCATCTCCATGAAGGCGGTGTCGAACGCCTTGCCCGAGGCGTCCTCGAGCTCGGTCATCTCCTCGGCCGTCATCATGCCGCCCATGTCATGCATGGAGTGGTCCATGGCGCCCTCGGCGGGCACTTCCTCGCCCCAGGAGGTCAGCCAGCCGGAGAGCGTCTTGATCTCCGGGTCCTGGGCCTTCTTGATGTCCGCGGCGAGCTTCTTGACGTCGGCCGACTGCGCGCGGTCGGGCGCGAGGTCGGCCATCTCGACGGCCTGGCGGTGGTGGGGGATCATCCCCTTCGCGAAGGCGACGTCGGCAGCGTTGTGCTGCCCCTGCGACGCCGACGCCGACCCCGACGCGGATGCCGGGGCGGACGAGGAGGTGGTGGCGGCGTGGCCGCCGTGTCCGGCCGAGCTGTCGCCGTCGCCGCTGCCGCCGCAGGCGGCAAGGACGAGTGCTGCCGCACCTGCGGCAGCGACGGCGGCGGTACGGCGGATGAGGGAGCGCTTGCGGATCATGGTGGTGCAACTCCTTGGCGCGCGCCGTTTCGCGGCGCGCGATGGGAAGGGAGGTCAGGGCGTGCGAGAGCACGGCACCCGTCACCGGGAAACACCGGTTGGAGGGACGCCGAGCGGGCCGCTCTATATCCGCAGGAGTTGCAGCTCGGAAAGGTCGGGCGGGGCCCGGCCGTCGTGCGGCGTCCCCGGGGACGCCGCAGCGGGCGCGGGGGCCGCGGGCATGTTCAGTGGAGCGCCGGTCAGCGTGGGCGGCGTGTACGCCGAACCGATGCCGGCGGCCGCACACGTCCCATCGGCGTGATCGAGATGATTCGAACCGCCATCCGTGTGCGTACATCCCCCGCCCGCGTGCGGAACGCCGTCCGCCGCGGCCACCACCATCTCGTGGCCGGCGCCCGCCTGCACCGCCGGTGTCGCACCGGGGGCGAGGCCGTGCATGCCCAGCACACCGGCCAGCACCGCCAGCACCAGCAGCACGAACAGCCGCCCGCCCGGGCGGCTGCTTGATCGGGAGCTGCTGGTCACGCCCCCATCGTACGGGCCCCTCGCGACAGCGCAGCGGTGACGGCGCGATCGGCGGCTGTCCCCGCTCGTACGCCTCCGCGCACGCCTCCCGCCCAGCAGGTGCTGACGTTCACCCGGTCCGGTGATCAGCGGCACTCGCGTGCACGGGCAGCCAAGGCCGCCGCGGGTCGCACCGCCCGACGCGCGGACTCACCCGCGGGGCCCCGATGGACCCGGCCGTCTCGCGCGGGGTGTGGACGTCGGGCACCGTGGCCGTAGCACTCGACGCCGGGTGATCGAGCGTGCCGACTGCCGTTCCGGGGTCCACGCCGCGGTGCGGCTCGTGCCTTCGGGACTGCGTATGCCGCCGGGGGGTACACAACGCTTCCGGCGCGGTGGAAACGGAGCGGCAGATGTGTTCGACGCGGAGTGCGTGCGGGAGAGCGCCCGCCGACGGGCGTCCCGACGTACGAGTGGCGGGGCGTGGGACGGACCTCCTGGGTGGTGGCCTCCGGTGAGCGGCTTCACCGCCGCGCTGTCTTTGCTGGGCCTGGCTCTGCTGGCGGTGGCCGGAGCGTACGGAGCGGCCTGGGCGCTCCGGATCTCGTCCGGTCCGCTGCCCGCGCAGCCGTTCGGGTCGGGGCTGGAACCGACGGAACACGCGGTCAGCCGTTTCCACGTGCGCTGGTACACGGTGACGATGCTCTTCCTCGCCTTCGACATGGAGATGGTCTTCATGTACCCGTGGACGCTCGTGATCTCCGCGATGGGGCCCAGCGCGGTGATCGAGATGTTCGTCTTCCTCGCCGTCCTGCTCGCCGGAGTGGTCTACGCATGGCGGGAAGGGGCACTGCGGTGGGCCTGACCGCCGTCCTGACCCGCGCGGCGGCCGTCCGGCCACGCGTCCTGCTGGTGACCACGCCGGGCGGTACGCCGGTGCGGCTGGCCGCGGAGAAGGAACTGCGGTCGCGTGACTGGCCGTCGGCGTCGACCCCGGCGGGAGCCGACTTGCTGCTGGTAGCGGGTCCTGACTGCTCGCGGCTGGGTCCGGCGCTGGACCGGTTGTGGCAGGACATGCCTCGGCCACGTGTGCGCGTGCGGGCGGTGACGGCCGACGAGGTGGCATCGGTTCTCGAAACCGGCCGCGCCCGGCTCGCTACACCAGAGGGAGACCACGGCGAGTCCGACCGCGAGGAGTCCGACCGCGGCGACCCCGCGTGGCAGCACGACGAAGGCCCGAAGGGCGGCGATCACGACGGTGAGCGCGACAGCCGTGACGGCCCTGGGCACCGGGGCAGCGACGACGACCACGCCGGTCACGCCGGTCACGGTCACGCCGGTCACGGTCACGCCGGTCACGGCCATGGCGACACGGAGATGCCGGGCGGACTGCCCATGGCCGAACAGGGGGAAGACCGCGACGGTCTGACGCTGGACCGTCTGCACGTGCCGTTGGGCCCGTTTCTGGCCGACTGGCCCGCCGGTCTGACCCTGCGTGTGGTGCTTCAGGGCGATGTCATCCAACGCGCCGACCTCGACGAGCCGCCCGCCGGCGGGCCGGCCGATCCCTTCTGGAGCCGGCCGTGGATCCGGGCCGCCAAGGGCGAGCCGGTGGGCGTGGGGGAGGCCGCCCGGCGGCGGGCGGCGGCGCACCTGGACAGCCTGGGCCGACTGCTGTCGGTGGCCGGCTGGCCCGCCGAGGCGGTGACGGCCCGGCGCCTGCGCGACGACCTGCTGGAGGAGGCGCCCGCCTCGGCGGTTCTGCCCCGGGTGGAGCGCTTCGCCCGGCGGGTCGGGCGGTCACGGACCCTGTACTGGCTGACGCGAGGCGTCGGCCTGCTGGGCGCGGCCGACGCCCGAGCCGCCGGCGTCACCGGTCCCGCCGTACGGGCGGCCGGCGGGGACGTACCGGCCCGCTACCGCCAGTGGCTCATCGATGTCATGGACGACGTACAGCAGTTGGACGCGACCGCCCCCCTCGATCCGGTGGCGCAGGAGAGCCCGCGCGGCCGGTGGGACGCCGAGCACCCGCCGTCGGCCGCCCTGGCGAGGCTGCTTCCCCGCCTGCTGGTGGGAGCCGAGCTGGGCGCGGCCCGTCTCGTCGTCGCCGGCCTCGACCCGGACCCGGACGAACTGGCCGCGTGCCGGCTGGAGGTGACCCGTGGCTGAGGCGGGGACGTGGTGGGTGCTGCTGGCCGCCCCGGCGATGCTGCTCGGCTTCGCGGTGCTGGCCGTGGCGGCCGACGCGGCTCTGGACGCCCGGAACGCGGGTCGTCGGATCACCGCCGGCACCGCCGTACGGCCGCTTCTCGCCGTGCCGCGGGCGTTGGTGGCGCAGCCGCGGCGGTTGCCCGCGGCGGACCGGCTGCTGTGGCGGGCGGGCGTGATCACCGTACCGGTGGCGGCCGTACTGTCCACGCTGGTCATCCCGTTCGGCAGCCGCGTCGTCGCCGATCTGTCCGTCGGGGTGGTGTGGTTCAACGCCATGGAGGTGCTGACCTGGGCCGGGCTGTGGCTGGCCGGCTGGGGCCCGAACGCCGCGTTCTCCCTGGTCGGCGGCTACCGTTTCCTCGCCCTGGGCCTGGCCTACGAGCTGCCGCTGATGTTCGCGCTGATCTCGGCCGCCACGGGCGCCCAGTCGCTGCGGGTGACCGACATCGCCGGCGCCCAACACGGCCTGTGGTACGCGGTGTGGATGCCGTTCGCCTTCGTCGTCTACCTGGCGGGTGTACTGGCCTTCAGTTTCCTGGGCCCGTTCGCGTACCCGGCCGGGGCCGACGTCGCCGACGGCGTACTGGGGGAGACGTCCGGGGTGGACCGGCTGCTGCTGCAGGCCGGGCGGTGGCTGTGGCTGGCGGCCGGGGCCGCGATGGCGGTGCCGCTGTTCCTGGGCGGTGGCGCCGGGCCGGGGCTGCCGCCGTGGGCCTGGTCGCTGGTCAAGACGCTGCTGGTACTCGCGGTGCTGGTGTGGGTGCTGCGGCGGCTGCCCGTCATCCGCGCCGACCGTTACGTGGAACTGGCCTGGGTGGTGCTCCTGCCGCTCTCCGTCCTCCAGGCCCTGGTTCCGGCCCTGGTCAATCTCAGCTTCCAGGAAAGGATCGCGTGATGGGCACGACGGGCACGGTGCTGCTGTGGGTACTGGGCGTGCTCGCCCTGGCCGGTGGGGTCCTGGTGTTCACCCTGAACTCCATGGCCCGGGTCACCTTCGCGCTCCTGGCCTCCCTGGTGTGCGTGGGCGGGGTGGTGACCGTGCTGCGGTTGCCGTATCTCGGCGTGGTGATCGTGCTGATGATGGTCATGGAGATGGTGATCATGGCGGTGTTCATGATCGCGTACATGATGAATCCGGCCGGTCTGATGCCGATGTCGATGCTGCACAACAAGCGCGGCTCACTGGTCGTCAGCGGTCTCGTGTTCGTCGCCCTGGTCGCCGGGATCTTCCTGGTCCGCTGGCCCGACCGCACCGGAGCGCGGCCCGGGGACACCACCTTCCAGGTCGGGATGTCGTTGATGGGCGACCAGATGCTGACCATGGTCACGCTCGGGTTCGTACTGCTGGCCACCATGGTGGGCGCCACCGTCCTCGCCACCCACCGCGGACGGTACGACCGTTTCGGAGACGACCTCGATCAGCGGCCCGCGAAGGACCCGGGCGGCGGGGGAGCGGGCCGATGACGTTCGAACTCCTGCTGGTCCTCGCGGCCGGGCTCTTCTGCACCGGCCTGTTCGGTGCCCTCTCCCAGCAGTCCATCGTGATGATCATGATGGGTATCGAGTTGATGATCGGCGGGGTCATCGTCGCCGCCGCCGACTTCTGGTACTTCCTCGCCCCGGCCGTCGGCGGTGGCCAGGTGGTGATCGTGGCGGCCGTGGTGGCGATGGCCGTGGAGATGGCCATGGGCTTCGCCGTCACCACCGCCATCTACCGCGCCCGTCAGGTCGACATGACCGACATGGCCGAGGACCTGAAGGGGTGAGCGCGGTGCTCTGGCTGCTCATCGCGCTCCCTCTGGGCGGGGGAGCGGTGCTTGCCCTCACCGGACCCCGCGCGGGCCGCCTGGTCCCCGCCCTCGGTGTGACGGTCGCCGTGGCCACGCTCGGTGCGGCGGTCGCCGCCGCGCTGACCCGGCCGGACGCGAGCGCGCCGCTGTTCGCCGGGATGGACGCGGGGCTGGCGGTGGACGGCCTGTCCGCGGTGATGGTGGTCACCGTCGCCGCGGTCACCACCGCCGTGCTGGCCTTCGCACGGGGGGAGTTCGCCGCCCACGAGAACAGGGGCCGCTTCTTCGGGCTCATGCTGCTCTTCGCCGGCGCCATGCTCGTCACCGTCACGGCGACCACCCTGCCGCTGCTGCTGATGGCCTGGGAGGTGATGGGCGCCACCAGCTGGGCACTGATCGGCCACTGGTGGCGGCAGCCGGAGCGGGCGGAAGCCGCCGACGTCGCGTTCCTCACCACCCGCGCCGCCGACCTCGGCCTGTACCTGGCAGCCGGCGCAGCCGTGGCCGGCGGCGTCGGCTCGCTGAGCCTGGACGCGCTGCCGCACGCTGCCGCGCCCTGGCTGCACCTGCTCACCGCGGGCATCGTGGTCGCCGCCCTCGGCAAGTCCGCGCAACTGCCGTTCTCCTTCTGGCTGTCGCGCGCCATGCAGGGCCCCAGCCCCGTCTCCGCGCTGCTGCACTCGGCGACCATGGTCGCCGCGGGCGCGTACCTGCTGCTGCGAGTCGCTCCGCTCCTCGACGCCACGGTCTGGGCGGGGCCACTGGTCGCCTGGACCGGCGCGGCCACCGCCCTGGTCCTGGGGCTGGTCGCGGTGGCCCAGACCGACCTCAAGCAGCTCCTCGCGGCCTCCACCTCGGCGCAGATCGGCTTCATGGTGCTGGCCGCGGGCAGCGGCGGCGTCGCCGCGGGCACCACGCAGCTCGTCGCACACGCCGCCACCAAGTCGGGTCTGTTCCTTGCCGCGGGCGCCTGGCTGACCGCGCTGGGCACCAAGCGGTTGACCGCGCTGCGCGGGGCGGCCCGCGCTCACCGACTGGTCGGCGTGGCCTTCACGGTGGGCGCGCTCACCCTGGCCGGGCTGCCGCCCCTGTCCCTGTGGGCGGCCAAGGACGAAGTGCTCACCGCCGCCCGCACCGAGGGAACCGCGCTGTACGCGGTGGGCCTCGCGGCGGCGGCCGTCGCCGCCGGGTACAGCGTCAAGGCCGTCTGGTACGTCACCCGTCCCCTCCCGGACGACGCGGAGGCCGGATACGACACCGAGGGACGCGGCACCCGGCGCGTCGCCCGTACGACACCGGCCCCACTCCTCGCCCTCACCCTGGCCGCGGCGGTACTGGGAGTGCTGGCCCTGCCGGGACCGGCGTCCTGGCTGAAACGGCTGGTCGGCGCCGAGGGCGAACCGTCCCCCGAGCCGTGGGAGCTGGGTCTGTCCGCCGGCGTGGCGCTCGCCGCCGCCGGCCTGGCCTGGCGGTGGGCGTCCCGCCCGGCACCCGTACCACGCGCCGCCGTCCGAGGGGCGCACGGGTGGCTGCACCTGGAGCAGGCCGCGCGGCTCGTCGTGGTCCGCCCGGTGCTGGGCCTCGCGCGCACGCTGGCCGCCGTCGACGACCGCCTCGTCGACGGCGCCGTACGGCAGACCGCCCGGGGCGGCCTCGCGGCGTCCCGACTCGCGCGCCGTCTGGACGACGGCGGCATCGACGCCGCCGTCCGTGCCGTCGCTTCCGGCGCGCGGAGCCTGGGCCGATGGGCGCGCCGCCCGCAGACCGGACTGCTGCACCAGTACTACGCACAGGCCGCCATGGGCTTCGCCGTACTGGTCCTGATCATCCTGTTGGTGAGGTAACCCCTGTGCTGAGCGTCGTCACGTTCCTGCCGCTGCTGGTGTGCGCCGTACTGCCGCTCCTGCCGCGCACCCTCCCCGAGCGGGTGTACGTGTGGGTGTGGATCGCCACCGCCGCCGTGGACCTGGCCCTGGTCATCGGCCTGTGGGCCGGCTACGACCCCGACGGCGGGATGCAGTACGAGCAGCGGGCGCGCTGGATCCCCAGCGCGGGAGTCGGGTACCACGTGGGCGTCGACGGCCTGTCCCTGCCCCTGGTCGCCATGACCTGCCTGCTGTTCCTGGCCGTCGCCGTCCACTCCCTGCGCGAAAGGCGGCGAGTACGCTCCTACGTCTGCCTCTTCCTGTTCCTGCAGACCGTCAGCATCGGTCTGTTCGTCGCCCTCGATCTCATCCTGTTCTTCGTCTTCTTCGACCTGTCGATCGTCGGCATGTTCTTCGTCATCGCGGGCTGGGGACACGGCGAACGGGCCCGGGCCGCGGCGCTGAGGTTCTTCCTCTACACCTTCGTCGGCTCTCTCGCCCTCCTGCTCGGCTTCATCGGCCTCTACCTGGCGGCCGACCCGCACACCTTCGACATCGTCGACCTCACGCGCGTCAACCCGCTGGCCGGACGCGGCCTGTACGCGGGCCTGGTACTGCTGGCCATCGGCGTCGGACTGGCGATCAAAACGCCGACCGTGCCCTTCCACACCTGGCTGCCGCCCGCCCACACCGACGCCCCCGCCACCGGCTCGGCGATCCTCGCCGGGGTCCTGCTGAAAATGGGCACCTACGGGTTCGTCCGCATCGCCATGCCCCTGCTGCCCGGCAGCTGGCGCCACTACGCGCTCGTCATCGTGATCGTCGGAGCCGTGTCCGTCGTCTACGGGGCCCTGGTGGCGTTGGCACAGACGGACTTCAAACGCATGATCGCCTACACGTCGGTCAACCACATGGGCTACATCGTCCTGGCCGTCGGCGCCGCCGGGACACTCGCGGGCAGCGACGCCCAGGCGCGCACCTTGGCGGTGACCGGAGCGGTCACCCAGATGGTCAGCCACGGACTGATCACAGCCGCCCTCTTCCTGCTCGCCGGTGTGCTCTACGACCGCGGACGCACCTACACGATGGACTCGTACTCGGGCCTGGCCGCTCACGCCCCGCGCTTCGCGGCGGTCACCGCGGTCGCCGCGTTCGCCAGCCTCGGCATTCCCGGCTTCTCCGGCTTCATCGCCGAATTCCAGATCTTCACCGGTAGCCTGGCCTCCCACGCGATCGCCACCGCCGTCGCCGTGACCGGCATCCTGATCACCGCCGGCCTGTTCCTGATCGCGCTGCGGCGCATGTTCCTCGGCGCCCCGCGCCTGCCCGAGACCGTTCCCACCGGCGGTATCCGCGACCTGAGAAAGGCCGAGGCGCTGTCCACGGTGCCGCTGCTCGCGGTGGCCTTCGTGATCGGCGTCGCACCGCGCTGGCTGCTGGACGTCATCGAACCGGCCGGCCGTACCCTGACGGGCCTGGTGGCGCGGTGAACGAGAACCTCGCCGCCCTCGTCCCCGAGATCGCCCTCCTCGGCGCCGCCGTCGTCGGCCTCCTGACCGGCTCCTGGCTGCCCCGCCGGCGCCAGTGGGTCGTGGCCGTGCTCGCGGCTTCCGCCTGCGCGGTCGGCCTGGCGGCAACCGCCGTCACCATGACCACCGGCCGCGAACAAACCGTCTTCGCCGCCGCGTTCGCCGTCGACACCGCCACCGACACCGGCCGGCTCATCGTTCTCGTCGCCCTGTTGCTGGTCATCGGCATGTCGGTGGAGACCGTGAGGGGCCACAAACGCGAAACCGAGTACTGGGTACTGCTCCTGATGACCGGAGCCGGCACCCTCGTCCTCATCGGCGCGAACGACCTGCTGACGCTCTTCGCCGCCTACCTGCTGGCCGGCGTCCCCGCCTACGCGCTCGCCGGTTTCGCGAAGGACGCCCCCGGCACCGAAGCCGCGCTGAAGTACTACCTGATGGGCGCGCTGCTGGGCATCATCATGCTCGCCGGCACCGCGCTCCTCTACGGCGCCGGTCACGCCACCCACTACAGCGAGCTCGCCACGACCCTGCCGTCCGCCCCCTACGGACTCGTCGCCGTCGGACTCGTCGGCGTTCTCGCCGGCCTGCTCTTCAAGATCGGCGCGGTACCGGCCCACTTCTGGGTGCCCGACGTCACCGACGGGGCTCCGGCACCCGTCGCCGCGTACGTCACGACCCTGCCCAAAGTCGGTGGCCTGATCGCCGGTTACCGACTGCTGCACCAGGCATTTGCCGACAGCGACGTCAACTGGTCATTGCTCATCGCGATCCTCGCCGCGGTCACCATGACCCTGGGCAACCTCGCGGCGTTCTTCCAGACCTCTGTCAAACGCCTGCTCGCCTACTCCACGATCAGCCAGGTCGGCTACCTCCTCATGGCTCTGGCCGTCACCACCCGCAGCGACACCGCCCAGCGGAGCCTGCTGCTCTATCTGGCCGCCTACGCCGCCACCAACCTCGGCGCCTTCGCCGTCGTCACGACGCTTCCCCAGGCCCGTGCTCTCGCCGACTACCGCGGCCTCGCCCGCCGCCGCCCCGGCCTCGCGGCCGTGCTCGTCGTCTGTCTGCTGGGCCTGGTCGGCACGCCGCCCACCGGCGTCTTCCTCGGCAAGCTGGAGATCTTCAGCGCGACCATCGACGGCGGCTACACCTGGCTCGCCGCCCTCGCCGTCGCCAACACCGTCGCCTCTCTCTTCTACTACCTGCGCTGGCTCGGCCCGCTGTTCCTCACCACCGACACGGCACCCGCCGACACGCATGCGGGCTCAGGACGTTGGCCCGCCGTCACCGCACACCTGGCAGCCGCCCTCTCCCTCTCGCTCGGCATCGCCGGACAGGCCGTCCTCACCGTCGCCGAGGGACCGCTGCTGCGGTGAAGCAGACGCGTCTCATCCTTCGGGTGGCGGTCCCCGTCCGCCGAGATGGCGATTCCCGTCCACCGAGATGGCGACTCCCGCCCACGCCCCCGGAATCCCGGCTCAGGGCCACACCAGGCAGTACGGCTGATGCCCCGCCTCATGCAGCCGATGGCTGAAGTCCTGCCACTCGTGCAGCAACTGGTACACATTGAACGCATCCCGGGGCCCGCCCCGGTCCGGCACCGTCGACCAGATGAAGGCCGCCGCGCCGACCGCTTCCTCGCCGATGCCGCGCAGGGGGTCGACGACGGTCATCGGGAGTTTCACGACCGCGTAGTCGGGGTGCAGGACGACCAGTTCCAGCGGCGGGACCTTGTGCAGGGGGACGCCCTCGATGCCGGTGAGGACCATGGCGGCCATGGTCTCCGGCTTGATCTTGGTGAACATGCCGTTCATCCCGAGCTCGTCGCCGCCGAGTTCCTCGGGGCGCATCGAGATCGGGACGCGGGCCGCGGTCGCGCCGTCGGGCGCGCCGAAGTACTTGTAGGTCACCCCCACCCGACCACCATTCCTGCTCCCCGCCCCCAGCCGGTCGGCCCGCCCTTCGAGCCGGTCCGGCTCGCTCGGGGTGCCGTGTGCCTGGCGTGCTTCGGTCGATTCCGCCGCCTCGCGTCGGTGCCTTCCCCGCCGGGCACGTCGAGGACCCAGGCCGTCGGTCCCCTCGCCCAGTCCGCCACCGCGATGCATATCTCCACCCGACTGCTTTTCTAGGACGCGTGGCCCCCGCCGCGCAACCCGATCATCGTGTCAGTGACCTCCCCCACGGCCGCTTGCCGAAACGTGCCGTGAAACATATGTCCGTCATATGTCCCGGGACGGTCGGCGGCCCTTCTCCGCGCCGTCTGCGTGAGCTGCGCGGACGGGCTCCAGTCTGGCAGACGGCGCGGCGGCCGGGGTGGTTGTCTACCCTGAATGAGGTCACCCTGGGCAACCAGAGGTCGGGCCGGGTCCGAACAGGGACCGAGCGGGGTCCGAGCGGAGTCCGATACGTCGGAGAAGGTCGAGAAGGTCGGAGAAGTCGCAGGTCATGAGCGAATTGGCATATCCATACGAAGCACCGGCCTCGCAGGCTCTGTTCGACCGCGCGGCGGCCGTCACGCCCGGCGGCGTCAACTCCCCGGTGCGGGCCTTCCGCGCCGTGGGCGGCACGCCCCGGTTCATGGTGTCCGGCACCGGGCCGTACCTGACCGACGCCGACGGCCGGGAGTACGT
The DNA here is from genome assembly GCF_042744565.1 of Streptomyces sp. NPDC058812. Lineage (NCBI taxonomy): Bacteria > Bacillati > Actinomycetota > Actinomycetes > Kitasatosporales > Streptomycetaceae > Streptomyces > Streptomyces sp. NPDC058812. Next base: position 394,280 of record NZ_JBHYOB010000004.1, on the reverse strand, counting down.
CGACCTCGTCTGCTCCTGGGGGCCGATGATCCTCGGGCACGCCCACCCCGAGGTGATCGCCGCCGTGCAGGACGCGGTCGCGCGCGGGACGTCGTTCGGCACGCCCGCCGAGGGCGAGGTCGCCCTCGCGGAGGCGATGGTCGAGCGGGTCGCCCCGCTGGAGCAGGTGCGGCTGGTGTCCAGCGGGACCGAGGCCACCATGTCGGCCATCCGGCTCGCCCGCGGGTTCACGCGGCGCACCAAGGTGATCAAGTTCGCCGGGTGTTACCACGGTCACGTCGACTCGCTCCTCGCCGCCGCCGGTTCCGGCCTCGCCACCTTCGCGCTGCCCGACACGCCCGGTGTCACCGGCGCCCAGGCGAGCGACACGATCGTGCTGCCGTACAACGACATCGACGCCGTGCGCGCCGCCTTCGCCGCCCACCCCGGCGAGATCGCCTGCGTGATCACGGAGGCCTCGCCCGGCAACATGGGCGTCGTGCCGCCGCTGCCCGGGTTCAACCAGGGGCTGAAGGACGCGTGCGCGGACAACGGCGCGCTCTTCGTCTCCGACGAGGTCATGACCGGATTCCGGACCAGCCGCGCCGGGTGGTACGGGGTCGAGGGCGTCGTCCCCGATCTGATGACCTTCGGGAAGGTCATGGGGGGCGGGTTCCCCGCCGCCGCGTTCGGCGGGCGCGGCGATGTCATGGCGCACCTCGCCCCGGCCGGGCCCGTCTACCAGGCCGGCACCCTCTCCGGGAACCCGGTCGCCACCGCCGCCGGGCTCGCCCAGCTGCGGCTCCTCGACGACGCGGCGTACGAGACCGTCGACGCGGTGTCGAAGCAGATCCAGGGCCTCGTCACCGAGGCGCTCGGCAAGGAGGGCGTCGCGCACACGCTGCAGACCGCCTCCAACATGTTCTCCGTCTTCTTCACCGACGGCCCGGTGCGGAACTACGAGGACGCCAAGGCGCAGGAGTCCTTCCGGTTCACCGCCTTCTTCCACTCGCTGCTGGAGAACGGCGTCTATCTGCCGCCGTCCTCCTTCGAGTCCTGGTTCGTGTCCACCGCGCACGACGAGCGGGCCGTCCAGCGCATCGCCGACGCCCTCCCGGCGGCGGCCCGCGCGGCTGCGGAGGCGACCGCGTGAGCGCCGGGGACGACAAGGACGACATCACCGTCGTCCACGTGATGCGGCACGGCGAGGTCGAGAACCCCACCGGCGTCCTCTACGGCCGGCTGCCCGGCTACCACCTCTCCGAGCTGGGCCGGCGCATGGCCGACCGGGTCGCCGAGCATCTCGCCCCGCGCGACATCACCTACGTCGTGGCCTCCCCGCTGGAGCGGGCGCAGGAGACGGCGACGCCGATCGCCAAGGCGCACGGACTCGACCTCGGCACCGACGCCCGGCTCATCGAGGCCGACAACGTCTTCCAGGGCAAGACCTTCGGCATCGGCGACGGCGCGCTGCGCCGGCCCGCCAACTGGAAGCACGTGGTCAACCCCTTCAAGCCGTCCTGGGGCGAGCCCTATGTCGACCAGGTCGTGCGCATGATGGGCGCGCTGGACGCGGCCCGGGACCGGGCTCGCGGGCACGAGGCCGTGGTCGTCAGCCATCAGCTGCCGATCTGGACCCTGCGGTCGTACGTCGAACGGCGGCGGCTGTGGCACGACCCGCGCAAGCGGCAGTGCACGCTGGCGTCCCTGACGACGTTCACGTACCGGGGCGACCGGATCGTGTCCGTCGGCTACACCGAGCCCGCCCGTGACCTCGTCCCGGCCCACCTCCTCGCCGGGGCGAAGCCGGTCAAGGGGCAGGGCAAGGCGTACGGGGCCTGACGGTCGGTCCGGCCCTCCCACCCGCGCAGCCGCCCATACGTGACGCTCGTTACGGAATCCGCACAGATTTCCGGAACCCGCACGTTCGTCACGTCCTCTGACTGGGTGACCACCAGAGGACGTGACGAACGAGGTTGCGATGCGCACTTCCACCCGCACTCTCACCCGCAGGGGGATGCTCGGACTCGGCGCGGGCGCCGCGGCCGCGGTCGGGCTCGCGGGCTGCGGTTCCGGCTCCCACACATCGTCGGACGGCTCGCACGAGGCCGGCGGTTCCGGGAAGCCCTCGCCTTCCGGCAGCAGCAAGGCCCCGGCCCGGCCCATCGGCGACGGCTCCACGTCGTACACCGGCAAGCAGCCGCACCAGCCGGACGCGCCCGTGCCGCTGGAGCCCGGCCAGACCCCGCCGCAGTTCGTCGTCTTCTCCTGGGACGGGGCGGGGGAGGTCGGCAACGGGCTCTTCCCGCGCTTCCTCGACCTGGCGAAGGAGCACGGCGCGCACATGACCTTCTTCCTCTCGGGCCTGTACCTGCTGCCCGAGTCGAAGAAGCGCCTCTACGAGCCGCCGAACAACCCGCGCGGGGCCTCCGACATCGGCTACCTCACCGACGCCCACGTCAAGGACACGCTCACCAACGTCCGCCGGGCCTGGCTGGACGGGCACGAGATCGGCACCCACTTCAACGGGCACTTCTGCGCCGGGAGCGGCTCGGTCGGGAACTGGACGCGGGCGCAGTGGCGCAGCGAGATCGACCAGGCGAAGGCCTTCGTGAAGGAGTGGCGCACCAACACCGGCTGGACCGACCTGCCGTCCCTGCCCTTCGACTACGACAAGGAACTCGTCGGCGGCCGTACGCCCTGTCTGCTCGGCCAGGACAATCTGCTGCCCACCGCCCGCGAACTCGGCTGGCGCTACGACGCCTCCTCTCCCGGCGGCCGTCAGGTGTGGCCGGCGAAGAAGGACGGGATCTGGGACCTGCCGTTGCAGCAGATACCTTTCCCCGGCCACTCCTTCGAGGTGCTGTCCATGGACTACAACATCCTCGCCAACCAGTCGGTCAACTCGACGAAGGCGCCCGCGCACAACTACCCGGGCTGGCGCGAACAGGCCACGAACTCGTACATATCGGGCTTCAAGCGGGCGTACGAGTCGAACCGGGCGCCCTTCTTCATCGGCAACCACTTCGAGGAGTGGAACGGCGGCATCTACATGGACGCCGTCGAGAACGCCCTCGAGCACATCGCGCGGGAGAAGGAGAAGGGCGAGGACATCCGGCTCGTCTCCTTCCGCCAGTTCACCGACTGGCTGGACGCGCAGAAGCCGGAGGTGCTGGCCAAGCTCCGTACCGTCGAGGTCGGGCAGCGGCCGGCCGGCGGCTGGCAGACCTTCCTGAAGGAGGCACCGGCTTCCTCCGGAAACGCCGCCTGAAATGCGGGTTTCCGCCCGTGAGGGGGGTGCGCAAGATCCCCGGAACGGACATGCGAAACTTTTCACATGAGTGCCGCCAGCCGCGCCCCCCTGCGCTCGAACCGCACCGCCGACCGCGCCCGTCGCCGCGTCGCCCTGACCACCGGCGCCGCCGCGGTCGCGCTGCTCGCCACCGCCTGCGGCTCCGGCGGCACCTCGGGCGGCGGTGGCAACACCGGCTTCGTCACCGGCGCGGACGGCATCTCCACCGTGGACAAGGGGGAGCGGGCCGACGCCCCCGACCTGTCCGGCGAGACGGTCGACGGCGGACAGCTCGACGTCGACGACTACAAGGGCAAGGTCGTCGTCCTCAACGTGTGGGGCTCCTGGTGCCCGCCCTGCCGCGCCGAGGCCAAGAACTTCGAGAAGGTCTACCAGGACGTCAAGGACCAGGGCGTCCAGTTCGTCGGCATCAACACCCGCGACACCTCCACCGGCCCGGCCCGCGCCTTCGAGGAGGAGTTCGGGATCAGCTACCCGAGCCTGTACGACCCGACCGGCAAGCTGATGCTCCGCTTCGAGAAGGGCACGCTCAACCCGCAGGCCATCCCCTCCACGCTCATCATCGACCGGGAGGGCAAGGTCGCCGCGCGCACCCTCCAGGCGCTGAGCGAGGAGAAGCTCCGCAAGATGCTGGAGCCGTTCCTCACCGACGGGTCCGGCGAGTCCGCCAAGTCCGGCGAGTCCGCGAAATCCGCCAAGTCCGGCGAGTCGGGGAAGTGACGTGAGCGCACTGTCCACGCTCGCCGTGGCGGGCACCAACGGCACCGTGCTCAACGGCGCCCTGCTGGTGGCCCTGCCCATCGCGTTGCTCGGCGGCCTCGTCTCCTTCTTCTCACCCTGCGTCCTGCCGCTCGTCCCCGGCTACCTCTCCTACGTGACCGGCGTCACCGGTACCGACCTCGAAGAGGCCCGGCGCGGCCGGATGGTCGCGGGCGCGTCGCTCTTCGTCCTCGGCTTCACCGCCGTGTTCGTCTCCAGCGGTGCGCTGTTCGGCTACTTCGGCCAGACGCTCCAGGAGAGCCAGGGCGTCCTGACCAAGGTGCTGGGCGTCTTCATGATCCTCATGGGCGTCTTCTTCATGGGCCTGATGCCCTGGCTCACCCAGCGCGAGTTCCGCTTCCACAAGAAGCCCGTGAACGGCCTGATCGGCGCCCCCGTGCTGGGCGCCCTGTTCGGCATCGGCTGGACGCCCTGCATCGGCCCGACCCTCGCGTCCGTCCTGGCGCTCTCCGCCGACCAGGGCACCGCCGGCCGCGGCGCCATACTGACCGTCGCCTACTGCGTCGGCCTCGGCGTGCCCTTCGTGCTCGCCGCGGTCGCCTTCCGCAAGGCGCTCGGCGCCTTCGGCTGGATCAAGCGCCACTATGTCTGGGTGATGCGGGTCGGCGGCATCATGATGATCGCGACCGGGCTGCTGCTCCTCACCGGCGTGTGGGACAGCATCGTGCAGGACATGCAGACCTGGTCCAACGGCTTCACTGTAGGGATCTGACCGATGAGCAAGACCACCACGGGCAAGACCCCGACGGACGCCTCGAAGGGCACCCCGACGGACACCTCGGCGGGCGAGGACCAGGACCTCGGCGCCGCCGGCTCCCAGCTCTCCACCGCCCCCAAGGAGGAGGCGCCCAACCTCCCCGCCCTCGGCGTCATCGGCTGGGCCCGCTGGTTCTGGCGGCAGCTCACCTCCATGCGGGTGGCGCTGCTGCTGCTCCTGCTGCTCTCGCTGGGCGCGATCCCCGGCTCGCTGATTCCGCAGGAGGGCGTCGACGCCCTGAAGGTCGAGGACTTCCGCGAGAAGCACGACATCCTCGGGCCCCTCTACGACACGCTCGGCCTCTTCCACGTCTACAGCTCGGTGTGGTTCTCCGCGATCTACATCCTGCTGTTCGTCTCCCTCATCGGCTGCATCGTCCCGCGCACCTGGCAGTTCGTCGGCCAGCTCCGCGGCCGCCCCCCCGGCGCCCCCCGGCGCCTGACCCGGCTCCCGGCGTACACCACCTGGCGCACCGGGGCCGAGCCCGAGCAGGTCCGCGAGGCCGCGCTCACGCTGCTGAAGAAGCGCCGCTTCCGCGCCCACACCGTCGGTGACGCCGTCGCCGCGGAGAAGGGCTACGCGCGCGAGGTGGGCAACCTGGCCTTCCACATCGCACTGATCGTGATGCTGATCGCCTTCGCCTGGGGCCAGCTGTTCAAGTACGAGGGCAACAAGCTGATCCTGGAGGGCGACGGCTTCTCCAACACCCTCACCCAGTACGACGACTTCAAGTCCGGCAACCTCTTCGACCCGGACCACGACCTCGCCCCCTTCAGCTTCTCCCTGAAGAACTTCCGCGGCACCTACGAGGCGACGGGCCCCAACCGAGGCACCCCGCGCGTCTACGAGGCCAAGGTCGACTACAGCGAAGGCGCCTACGGCGAGGAGAAGACGACCACCATCAAGGTCAACGAGCCGCTGGAGATCGACGGCTCCAAGGTCTACCTCGTCAGCCACGGCTACGCGCCCGTCCTCACCATCAGGGACGCCAAGGGCAACGTCGTCATGGACAAGGAGGCGACCGCCCTGCTGCCGCTGGACTCCAACGTCACCTCCTCCGGTGCCGTCATGGTCAGGGACGGCTACCGCAACGCCGAGGGCGAGAAGGAACAGCTCGGCTTCAACGCCTTCTTCCTGCCCACCTACGGCGGCGAGGGCAGCACGATGCTGTCCACCTTCCCCGCGCTGACCAACCCGATGCTGGCGCTCTCCGCCTACCACGGCGACCTCGGTGTCGACGCGGGCTTCGCGAAGAGCATCTACCAGCTCGACAAGAAGAACCTGAAGGAGTTCAAGGACTCCGACGGCGAGCTGTTCAAGAAGCAGCTCAAGATCGGCGAGACCATGACGCTCCCGAACGGTGCCGGCACGGTCACCTTCGACGGCGTCCAGGAGTGGGCCGGTTTCCAGGTCACCCAGCAGCCCGCCAGCGGCTGGGCGCTCGCCGGTGCGGTCGCCGCCATCTTCGGCCTCGCCGGCTCCCTGTTCATCCAGCGCCGCCGCGTCTGGGTCCGGGCCGTCAAGGGCGCCGACGGCGTGACGGTCGTCGAGATGGCCGGTCTCGGGCGCAGTGAGTCCGCGAAGGTCCCCGAGGAGCTGGGCGACCTCGCCGCGCTCCTGCACGAGCAGGCGCCCGGCGCACCGAACACCTCCGGCGCGCCCGACGCACCGAAGAACGACGACGACACCCCCGATTCCCCCGACACCCACGTCGTACCTGCCGAAGGGGCTGAGAAGTGACTCTCGCCACCGCAACCCAACTGGCCGCCGCGGCCAACGAGAACCTCGCGAACCTCAGCAACACGCTGATCTACTCCGCGATGGCGGTCTACACCCTCGCGTTCTTCGCCCACATCGCCGAGTGGCTCTTCGGCAGCCGCAGCAAGGTCGGCCGCACCGCCGCCGCGCTCACCGCGACCGCCGAGGGGAAGGCGAACGCGAAGGGCGCCCCGGCCGTCACCGTGCAGAAGGCCGGCGGCACCGCCGTACTGGAGCGGCCGAAGGTCGTCGTCCGCGCCGCGGCCGGCTCCCGCGACGTGCCCGACGGGCCCGGCGCGCACGGCGGCACCGAGAAGGGCGACCTCTACGGCCGTATCGCCATCTCGCTCACCGTGCTCGCCTTCGCCATCGAGGCGGGCGGCGTGCTCACCCGCGCCCTGTCCGTGAAGCGGGCGCCGTGGGGCAACATGTACGAGTTCAATATCACGTTCACGACGGTCGCCGCCGGCGTGTACCTGGTGCTGCTCGCCCTGAAGAAGAACGTCCGCTGGCTGGGCCTGCCGCTGACCACCACCGTCCTGCTCGACCTCGGTCTCGCGGTGACGGTCCTCTACACCGCCAGCGACCAGCTGGTCCCGGCCCTGCACTCGTACTGGCTGTACATCCACGTCTCCACGGCGATCTTCTGCGGCGCGGTCTTCTACGTCGGCGCGGTCGGCACGATCCTGTACCTCTTCAAGGACAGCTTCGAGAACAAGCTCGCGACCGGCGGCGAGCCCGGCCGCTTCGCCAGCTCCGTCCTGGACCGGCTGCCCGCCGCCGCCTCCCTCGACAAGTTCTCCTACCGCGTCAACGCCGCGATCTTCCCGCTGTGGACGTTCACGATCATCGCGGGGGCGATCTGGGCGGGCGACGCGTGGGGCCGCTACTGGGGCTGGGACCCCAAGGAGGTCTGGTCCTTCATCACCTGGGTCGCCTACGCCTGCTACCTGCACGCCCGCGCCACGGCCGGCTGGAAGGGCCGCAAGGCCGCCTACCTGGCACTGGCCGCCTTCGGCTGCTGGCTGTTCAACTACTACGGCGTCAACATCTTCGTCTCCGGCAAGCACTCCTACGCGGACGTGGGCCTGGGCGCCCTCCAGTCCGTCGGGTTCTGAACCGGACGCCCCACCAGGCGCCCGCCCCGCCAGGCCGGTTCCCATGACGCACGTCACGGGAACCGGCCTTCGCCGTGCGGACAGGCAAGGGGATGTGGACACGAATCTGCGGAAACGCATCCGCGCGGGGGACCACGACGCCTTCGGCGATCTCTTCGACGCGTACGCGCGCTCCGTCTACAACCACGCCTTCCGGCTCACCGGCGACTGGGCGAGTGCCGAGGACGTCGTCTCGCTGACGTTCCTGGACGCCTGGCGGCTGCGCGGGCGCCTCGACGAGGAGGGCGGATCCCTGCGGCCCTGGCTGCTGGGCATCGCCACCAACGTCACGCGCAACACCCGTCGCGCCGCCCGTCGGCACGCCGCCGCCGTCGCCCGCCTGCCTCGCGACGAGGCCGTGCGCGACTTCGCCGACGAGGTCGCGGGCCGCGTGGACGACACCGCGCAGCTGGCCCTCGTCCGCACCGCGCTGGAGCGGTTGCGGCGGCCGGAGCGGGAGGTACTGGCGCTGTGCGTGTGGTCGGGGCTCGACTACCGGGCGGCGGCCGAGGCGCTCGGGGTGCCCGTCGGCACCGTACGGTCCCGGCTCTCCCGTGCCCGGACAAAGCTCGCGAAGTACATGGAACCCGCCGGCGGGCGCGGACAGATGAAAGGTGACCGCACCACCGCGGTCGGGCCCATGAGGGAGGGAAACCGATGAAGCAGCTTCCCGAGAAGGACCTTCCGCCGGGCCGTCACCGACTCCTCAGGGAGCGTCTGATGACCGAGATCCGACGGGACGAAGAAGAGATCGCCCGCACCCCACGCCGGTGGCCGCGCCCCGCGCTCGCCGCCGCGGCCGTCGCCACCGCCGCCGCCGTCACCGTCGTGCTCCTGCCGTCCGGCGACGGCGACGCGAGCACCAAGGCACCCAGCAGGGCCACGGTCGCCCTGCTGGAGGACATCGCGCTGGCGGCCGAGCACCAGGACGGCTACGGCACCCTCCGCGACGACCAGTTCGTGTACGTGGACAGCCAGGTGTCCTACGCGCAGACCGGAGAGGGCGTGAAGACGAAGATCCCGCCCCTGCACCGGCTGGAGAGCTGGCACTCGGTGGACGGCACCCGCAAGGGGCTGATGCGGGAGACAGGCCGGGGCGAGTGGACCACGGACGCCGACGCGCGGCCGGGCGAGCCCGGCTACGAGGTCGCCACCAACCACAAGCACCTGTCCACCCTGCCCACCGACCCCGACGCGATGTACGAGTGGCTGCGGAAGACGGCCCCCGAGTACAGCGGCCAGGAGACCAACCAGGCCATGTTCGTCCTCGTCGCCGACCTGATCCGGGACGCCATCGTGCCCCCGGAGCAGAGCGCCGCCCTCTACCGGGCGGTCGCCCGCATCCCCGGCGTCACGATCGTCGAGAACGCGGTCGACGCCGCCGGACGCAAGGGCGTCGCGATCACCCGCGAGGACCCGGACAACCCCACCCGCGACGAGTGGATCTTCGACAAGGAGACCCACCGGTTCCTCGGCGAGCGCAGTGTGGCCGACGAGGACTACTCGGATGTGGAGGAGGGCACCGTCACCAGCAATACGGCTGTGCTGCGCCGGGCGGTGGTGGACGAGCCGGGCGAGCGCCCCTAGGACCTGTCGGCCTGGGGCCGGGAACGGGCGACGCTCGTGACGACGTCTCGCAGCCGCTCCACGTACAGGCGCAGGTTCTTGTGCGCCACGTCGGTGTCCGGGTACCGGGCGGCGAACCACAGGCCCTCCGGGAGCCGGGTCACCCACGCGCACACCTGGTCGCCGTACGACACCCTGAGCAGCGCGTAGGCCGACAGGTCCGGCCAGCGGGCGGAGCCCGGGACGTCGCGGGCGTCGACGTACGACACGATCGAGTACAGGTCGGGGGAGGTGGGGCGGAAGTCCGTGCCGAGCAGGCGCAGCACCCGGTCGATCGGCATGCGGGACAGCCGTCGGTTGGCCTGGAGTTCGGCGCGGACCGTGCGCAGGGCGCCGGGGAAGTCCTGGGCCTCCGCCACGGGGATCTCGATCGGCGCGCCGCCCACGTACCAGCCCACGGACTCCGACCACTGGGACCGCGACCGGGTGTGGAACGGCACGACGGTGCGGTAGACGGGGTCCCCGCCGATCTCGTGGACGACCAGCGCGGTGGCGGCCAGGACGCCGACCAGGCTGCCGCCGTAGGGACGGCAGTACGCCTCGAACGCGGCGGCGTCGGACGCGTCCACCAGCGGCTCGCACAGCAGCTTCTGCTCGGGCAGCGGGCCGCCGCCCTCCAGGCCGAGGTCGAGGGGGAAGGACGGCAGCCGCCCGTCGCACCGCCGGATGAACTCCCGCCAGCGGCCCACGATGTCGTGCTCGCCGTCGATCCGGTCGGCGTCCGCCCGCTCGGCCACGCAGAAGTCGACGTAGCTGCCGACCCGCGGACGCGGCACGGACCGGCCCTCGACGCCGGCCGCGTACAACTCGTTGATCTCGGCGGGGATGCGGTAGATGGAGTAGGCGTCGACGTTGCTGTGGTCGAAGGCCATGTAGACGCCGGCGCCGTCCTCGCGGACGACCGCCGTGTAGATGAGGTTGGGCCAGCGCAGCGCGTCGGCGACGCCGTCGAAGCGGTCCTGGAGGTGCCGGGCCAGTTCCGTCGCGTCCGGGAAGTCGCCGACGTCCTCGCGGTGCAGGGACACCGCGTCCGCCTCCAGCGTGAACCGGCGCATCGCGTCACCGGTCCCGCCGCTCCAGCGGAAGCCGCTGCGCAGCGTTTCGTGGCGCAGGGTCCAGGCGCGCAGCGCCTCCTGCAGCGCGTCCAGGTCGACCGGGCCCGGGATGTCGAAGGCCGTGCCGAGCCAGGTCGGCACGAACAGACCGTCGTCGCGGACCGACCGGGCCGTCCGGATGTGCGACTCCTGGATGTACGCCGGTGGCCGCGCGTCCTCGGGCAGCGCCGCCGCGACCTCGACGGTCGCCGGACTGAGCGTCCACTCGACGAGGCGCCCGGGCCGGATCTCGCAGCGGTGGATATCGGTCAGTCGCACGAGGGGTCTCCGTTCGCAGATGTACAGACCCGACCAAGGGAATGCCGAGCCCGCGACCGCGCACCTGGTGTGTCGGCACGGTTCAACGGAACGGATGGCCCCTCGAACTGCGGTACGGGGGCCGCGCCGTCAGCCGCCGAGCAGCGCGAGGACGCTGTTCACGGCCTCGACGACGGGCTGGCCGACAGCTCCCACCGTGGCGGCGATGCCCGCCACCGCCATCAGGGCGCGGTGCCGTTGCTGCGGCGGGGTGTCGGCGGCCGTGGTGATGTCGGGCAGGCAGTCGTCGATGGACTGCGCGCTGGCCGGTGGCACCTCGTTGCGCAGCTCGCGTACCAGCTCGACGAGTTGCTGGATCGCCGCCTCAAGGGCGGGAGAGGCCTCGGGCGCGGCGGGCGCCGCCTGGTTCTTGACGATGCCGGTGTTGCCGAGGCCGCCGTGCATCGAGACGCTGTCGCCGAAGTAGTAGTTGTCGCCGCTCATGAGTGACCCACCCCCACGTTTCCCGATCCGCCGTACATGTTGACGTTGTCGCCGAAGTAGTAGTTCCTGGGGTTGACCAGGAGTTGTTCCACTTGGACGTGGAACTCCGCCTCGGGGTTCTCGATGGCCTGCACGATGGGCGCGACGAGTTGGTCGAGATGGCGCGGGTCGGCACTGGTCACCATGGCGATGGACGGGCCGGACGTCTCCACCGCCAGGACGTAGTGGGGTGGTGCCGTCAGTACGGAGAACAGCTCCACGACGCAGAACACCAGTGCCGCGATGGCCCCCAGCCAGACGATGGTGAGGATGCCGCCGGCCGTCGAACTGTCCGCGAGTGCCGTCAGCCCGGCGACGATCGTCAGGCCGAAGGCCACCGACAGGATCAGCGCCGTGCGCTTGAGGAACAGCAGCGTGGCTTCCTTGCGCCGGGGCGTCAGGGTGAAGGTGTAGACCCGCGTGATGTTCCGCAGCGGGTACGCCGCCGCGCCGACCCACAGCAGGCGCTTGCTGACCCGCAGGTCGATACCGCGTACGGCCTGCGGCGGCACGGCGGGCGGTGGCGGGATGTCGTACTGACCCGGTGGCTGCGTTCTCTGGCCCGGCGGCTGCGTTGTCTGGCCCGGTGGCTGGGTTCTCTGGCCGGGTGGCTGGAATTCCTGATGCGGGGTGTTCTCCATCGCCTTCCTGACCCTCCGTAGGCTGATGAGCCGTCAGTGAGTGACCCATTAATCACGCGGGGTGTCCCTGGTGCAAGTCGCTTAGATACACGTGCAGTCGGCCGGCCCCCGCGAGCATGGCGCGCGTGCGCGCCGTGAGCGCCTGCTCCCGGGCGGCGATCGCCGCCCGCAGTGCCTCGCTGCCGCCCTCCCGCCGCAGGCCGTCCAGGACGGGCCGGATGTGGTCGAACAGATAGTGGCTGCGGCGCAGCGTGCGCACGACCCGCGCGTCGCGCACGTCGGCGGGACCGTACAGCCGGTACCCGGTGCCGCGTTCCCGCCCGGGCGCGAGCAGCCCCGCCGCCTCCCACACCCGCAGCGCGGACGTCCGTACGCCGATCAGCGCGGCCACCTCGCCGATGCGCAGACCGCCGGGGCCCGGAAGCGGTTCGAGCCCCTGATCGGCCAGCGCCTCCAGCGCCTCGCTCGCGGCCCGCAGCGAGCCCCGCTCCTCGTGCAGGGCGGCGTGCGCGGCGTCGACGAGGGCGAGCGCGCCGGGCACGTCCCCCTCGTGCACGGCCCGCATGACCCGCGTCGCCGGCACCGGCCCGTACCCCTCCCGGAGCTTTCGGTACGTCATCAGGGCCTGTCGGTGCCGCTCGCCGAAGACCCGGTAGCCGGACTCGGTCCGCCCGGCCGGAGGAAGGACACCGGCGTCCTCGTAGTTGCGGATCTGCTGGGTCGACAGCCCGGCCTGGCGGGCCAGGTCGACGGTGCGCAGACGGCGGTCGTTCGTCATCGGGCCGAGGGTATGGCCTGGAAACACGACCGGGACTGGTGATTTACGCGATGTGGAGGACGCGCGAGGGGTCCGACACTGCGGTGACCGTGCCACTACCCGACCCGTACACGGAGGTGCCGATGTCCGGTCCGCACGAGAGAGACAGGACGAGGACGGCGCAAGGCCCGTCATCGTCCTGGACGCGCCGCTTACGAGGAGTGCTGGCCGGCACTCTCCTGCTGTCGGCGGCCGGTCTGGGCGCCGCGCCCGCCGCGACCGCGGGCGACACGACCGTCACCACCCGGTACGGGCAGGTGCGGGGCGGGGCGGGCGAGTCCGCGAACGCCTACCTCGGCATCCCCTACGCCGCCCCGCCGGTCGGAGACCGGCGGTGGAAGCCGCCCTCCCCGCCCGAGCGCTGGACGGGCGTCCGGAACGCCACGACCCCCGGCGACCCCTGCATGCAGGCGGAGTCGTCCTCCCCCTGGGGCGACCTGGCCGGTCCCGGCACCCCCAGCGAGGACTGCCTCTACCTGAACGTCCACACGCCCGCCGACCGCTCCCCGCGCGAGCGGCCCGTAATGGTCTGGATGCACGGAGGCGGCTTCACGATCGGCTCCGGGGCGTTCTACGACGGCGGTGACCTCGCCGCCCGGGGTGACGTGGTCGTCGTCACCCTCAACTACCGCCTCGGCGCCTTCGGATACCTCGCCCACCCGGGCCTGGCCGGAGAATCGCGGGAGGGCGTCTCCGGCAACTACGGCCTGCTCGACCAGCAGGCGGCCCTGCGCTGGGTGCGGCAGAACATCGCGGCGTTCGGCGGCGACCCGGGCAACGTGACGATCTTCGGCGAGTCGGCGGGCGGCGGCAGCGTCTGTCAGCACCTCGTCTCACCGCGCACGCTCGGACTGTACGACCGTGCCATCGCCCAGTCCGGCTGTGGCTTCCCCCTGCCCACCCAGGAGTCCCAGCAGCGCACCGGCGCGTCCTGGGCCGACTCCCTGGGCTGCGCCGACGTGGCCTGTCTGCGCGGCAAGCCCGCCGACGAGCTCCTCGCCGCCTCGCTGAGTCCCACGGCCCGCTGGGTCCCGAACGTCGACGGCCGGGTCCTGCCGCTGCAGATCACGGACGCGCTGGAGAGCGGCCGGTTCCACCGGGTCCCCGTCCTCCAGGGCACCACCGCCGACGAAGGCCGCCTCACCGTGGCGTCCATGTACGACCTGGCCGGCCGCCAACTGACGGCGGCCGGATACCCGGTCGCCGTCCGTACCCTCTACGGCGACCGCTCCGACGCGATCCTCGCCCGCTACCCGCTGACGGATTACGGCACCCCCGCCGAGGCCCTCGGCGCGGTCCTCACCGACTCCCAGTTCGCCTGTCTCCAGTCCCGCACGGCGGAGCTGATGGCCGACCACACCCGTTCCTACCAGTACGAGTTCGCCGACCGCCACGCCATGGACTACCTCGACCTGCCGGTCGGTTTCCCCCTCGGCGCCCCGCACGGCTCCGAGATCCGGTACGTCTTCGGCGGCGTCTCGGGCACTCCCGCCCAGAACGCCCTGGCGGCGAAGATACTCGGATACTGGACCAACTTCGCGCACACCGGCGTCCCGTACGCGGCGGACGCCCCGCACTGGAACCAGTACCCGAAGGTGCAGGTACTCGCTCCCGAGGCGATCACGGTGTCGACGACCTTCCCCGAGGACCACAAGTGCGACCTGTGGCTCCAGGAGGACCCGGCCGGCTCCTGACCGCCGGCTCCAGCACCGCGTAGTCCGCGAAGCAGCGCCGGTAGCGCAGGTGCCGGGTCTCCTGGGTGTGCCCGCGCTGCCACTCCTCCACCTCCTCCGGCCCCTGACACGGTCCGGAGGAGGCGCCGCAGTCGGCCTCGTCCCCCGAAACGCAGCGCGCTTCGTACTCCGGCTGTGCCGTGGGGTCCTGGACGATCGTGAACGGTACGTACCGGAAGACACGGCGCCCGGCGTGCTCCTGGCGCTGGTGCCGGGCCAGCAGCACGTCGGCATCCGTCTCCGCGCTGCCGTCCCCGGCGGCCCGTGCGTGTGCGCGCCGCTCGGCCAGCCGGGCGCAGGTGTCGCAGCCGGTGACCGGCTCGGGCGGCGGTCCCACATCGACCAGCGGCGGTTCCGCCAACAGGCCGCCGCACGAACGGCCGTTGGCCGCCCGCACGCCGGCGCTCAGCCGTTCCCCGGCCGTCGCCGCCCGGATCAGCGCCGGGTCGGCCTGCCACTCCCGGCCGCCGCCGACGGGGCGCAGCATCGCGCAGGGCCCCGCCTCGCCCCGGTACTCACCGACCTCGCGGGTGCGCGGGTCGTAGACGAGCGTTCCCGGTTCCACCGGATCCACCGGTCCCATCATCAGCCTCCGTCACTCTGGGTGTATCGAGAGTCGCCGAGGGGAACCTTCGGTATCAACGTCTGACGCGTGACACTCGTCCACTGTCACAAAGGGGGAGAGGCCGTGGGCCGACGCAACGCCGGTGGCCCGGGCGTGAGTACGGCCGCCGTGTTCGGCGAGGTGCTGCGGCATTTCCGGGAGGCCGCGGCGCTCACGCAGGAGGGGCTGGCGGTCCGCATCCCCTGCGACCGGTCGCACGTCGCCCGGGTCGAGGCGGGGACACGGGTGCCGCAGGACACGTTCGCGAAGACGTGCGACGAACTGCTGGGCACGGGTGGGGTGCTGGCGCGGTTGTGGGGGCGGATCGACTGGTATCCGGAGGTGGAGCACCCGGACTGGTTCCAGCGCCGGGCCGACATGGACGCGGAGGCGGTGGCGCTGCGGGAGTACCAGGAGCGGGTCATGCCGGGGCTGTTGCAGACGGAGGAGTATGCGCGGGCGTTGTTCTCGCGACTCGTCAGCGGTGAGGCGCTGGAGGAGCGTGTTCGTGCCAGGTTGAGTCGACAGCGGCGTTTGTGGTGCGACGACGGCCCGCTGTACGTCGTCGTTCTCGACGAGAGCTGCTTGCGCAACATCATGGGCGGATACGCCGTCATGCGCGATCAGTGTGCGCACCTGCTCCGCATCGGACGCCGACCCAACGTCCGTGTCCAGGTCGCTCTCGCCGACCGTCCCGGACTGCTTCGACCCAGTGGCTCGATGTCGCTGCTCAGGCTGCCTGATGGCCACGAGTGGGTCTACTCGGAGTCCCTTGACCGTGGCCATTTCAATGACGATCCAGCCGTCTACGCCCGCCATAGCCAGACATATGATGTGCTCAGGGCGGATGCTTTGTCGGCCCCCGAGTCCGCCGCCTTGATCAGCGACGCGATGGAGAGGTACGAGGGTCATGGACAGGCACGAACTCAGCGCGGCGTCCTGGATCAAGAGCAGCTACAGCGACGCCAACGGCGGCAACTGCGTCGAAATCGCCCCCGATATCCCCGGCGCCGTCCCCGTCCGCGACAGCAAGAACCCTGACGGCCCCGCCCTGTTCGTCGGCCACGCAGCCTGGTCCGCCTTCACCTCGGCCCTGCGCTGACACCGGAACCCGGGTTCTCGTGCTCCGGGATCGCGGGTGATCCCTCCAAGGACTACTCGGGGAAAAGACCACCACCAAGCCCCACCCCACCCGCCCACGGCGTCGGCTCACTCGCCTGGGTGTACATCACCGGTTGGGCTGGCTTTCGGGTCCCCCAACTCCCTTACGCTCAGCGCATTAACCGCTGACATATGTCAGCCCCCGTCGATGAGTAGCGTCGCCGACGGGGGCCTGACCACCGAGGAAGTGGCCGTGGACCTCTCCTTCTACAAGTCCTACATTTCCGAAGAAATCCGCGACGAAGGCCGCGCACAAGGCGAGACGCGCCGCGCCGCTCAGGACGTCCTGCTGGTCCTGGAGCAGCGCGGCCTCGACGTCTCCGACGACGTCCGCCTGCGCGTCACGGAGTGCGGCGACCCCGAGGTCCTCAGCCGCTGGCTCGCCCGCGCCGTCACCGCGTCAACCGCCGAGGCGATCTTCGAAGGCGAGTGACCCGGCGGGAGCCGGTGGGTCGCGGCGAGCGCGGTGCCGAGGTCGAGCCGCTGCTCGGGCAGGAAGGTCGGAGTGCCCGCGGGGGCGTCCGGCAGTACCCGATCGACCGCGACGTGGTTCGGGCGGCCCCTTCTCGTCGCCGCGTCCGGCACCGTCCCGCTCGCCCCGACCCGGCTGTAAGCCGCCGCACTCCGCCGGAAAGCGGCCGGGCGGTGACCTACATCGCTCCTAGCGTGCGGTCACGTCAGCCCAGCCCCACCGATTTAGGAGTGACCCCATGAACCTCGTCTCGATCCGCATCATCACGGGCGACGTCGCCCGCCTTGTCGACTTCTACGAGCACGCCACCGGAGTCCGCGCGAACTGGGCCACCGAGGACTTCGCCGAACTCCGCACCGGCTCCGGCACGCTCGCGATCGGCAGCACCCGGACGGTGCCGCTCTTCGCCCCCGGCTCCGCCCACCCGGCCGACAACCGCAGCGTCATCATCGAGTTCCGCGTCGACGACGTGGACGGCGTGCACCGCAACCTGGTCGGCTTCGTGGACGACATCGTCAAGGAGCCCACGACGATGCCCTGGGGCAACCGTGCCTTCCTCTTCCGCGACCCCGACGGCAACCTGGTCAACTTCTTCACCCCGGTGACTCCGGAAGCCGTGGAGCGGGCCGGGTGACGAGGCCTCACCAGGGGGACAAAGTTGAACGGGGAAGCCGAGTACTCCCTGCATCGGCCTGACGACCACGACCTGCCCCGGCTCCGCCTCCCAGCGCTGGGTCAGGATCCGACGGCAGAGAGGATCGGGGAGGCTCAGGCCTCGTCCCGCTTGCCGCCCCTGCGGTCCTCGTCGTCGTCGGGGCCGCTCCGGCCGGTGTCCCGCGGGCCGTCCTCGCCCCGGTCCTTGTCCGCGTCGCCGGGCTGGTCGCCCAGCGACTTGAGGAACTCCGGATTGTCGTCCGGCGCGACGAACTGCCGCCGCCCGCCGCCCTGCCAAAGCGAAGCGCCCGCCGCCTGCCGCTTCTTTCCGGCGATGAGCCAGGAGATCGAGCCGACCAGCGGGAAGAGCAGCACGAGGATCGCCCACAGCGGCTTGGGGATGTGGCGGATGTCGGCATCCTTCGTGCTGATGCAGTCGATGAACGCGTAGACGCTCAGTGCCAGTGGCACGAGGAACATCAGCACCCGGAGCATGGGCCTCTCCAGCGGAAGCGGTGGGCTGGGGACGCGTCACGGCCCCCAGGTACAGGGCCAGGGTAGCCGCTCGGGGATACTGGACCGCATGGCTTACGACGATCTTCGCTCGCTGCTCCGGGCACTGGAGCGCGAGGGCGACCTCAAGCGCATCAAGGCCGAGGTGGACCCGTACCTGGAGGTCGGGGAGATCGTCGACCGGGTGAACAAGGCCGGCGGCCCCGCCCTGCTCTTCGAGAACGTGAAGGGCTCCGACATGCCCCTCGCGATGAACGTCTTCGGGACCGACCGGCGCCTGCTCAAGGCCCTCGGGCTCAAGTCGTACTCCGACATCTCCGACAAGATCGGCGGCCTGCTGCGCCCCGAACTGCCCCAGGGCTTCGTCGGCATGCGCGAGGCATTCGGGAAGCTCGGCGCCATGACGCACGTACCGCCGAAGAAGGTGAAGCCGGGCTCCGCGCCCGTCCAGGAGGTCGTCCTGCACGGGGACGACGTGGACCTCGACCGGCTCCCCGCCCTCTTCACCTGGCCGGACGACGGTGGCTCCTTCTTCAACCTGGGCCTCACCCACACCAAGGACCCCGAGACGGGCATCCGCAACCTGGGCCTGTACCGGCTCCAGCGCCACGACAAGCGCACCATCGGCATGCACTGGCAGATCCACAAGGACAGCCGCAACCACTACCGGGTCGCCGCCCGACGCGGCGAGCGCCTGCCGGTCGCCATCGCCTTCGGCTGCCCGCCCGCCGTGACGTACGCCTCCACCGCCCCGCTCCCCGGCGACATCGACGAGTACCTGTTCGCCGGGTTCCTCCAGGGCAAGCGGATCGAGATGGTCGACTGCAAGACCGTCCCGCTCCAGGTCCCGGCGCAGGCGGAGGTCGTCATCGAGGGCTGGCTGGAGCCCGGCGAGATGCTCCCCGAGGGCCCCTTCGGCGACCACACCGGCTTCTACACGCCGCAGGAGCCGTTCCCCGCCCTGAAGATCGACTGCGTGACGATGCGGAAGCGCCCGCTGCTCCAGTCGATCGTGGTCGGTCGCCCGCCGACGGAGGACGGCCCGCTGGGGAAGGCCACCGAGCGCTTCTTCCTGCCCCTGCTGAAGATCATCGTTCCGGACATCGTGGACTACCACCTCCCCGAGGCCGGCGGCTTCCACAACTGCGCGATCGTCTCGATCGACAAGAAGTACCCCAAGCACGCCCAGAAGGTGATGCACGCCATCTGGGGCGCCCACATGATGTCCCTGACCAAGCTGATCGTCGTCGTCGACTCCGACTGCGACGTCCACGACCTGCACGAGGTCGCCTGGCGCGCGCTGGGCAACACCGACTACGCCCGCGACCTCACCGTCGTCGAAGGCCCGGTCGACCACCTCGACCACGCCTCCTACCAGCAGTTCTGGGGCGGCAAGGCGGGCATCGACGCCACGAAGAAGCTGCCCGAGGAGGGGTACACGCGGGACGGGGGCTGGCCGGACATGGTGCTGTCCGACCCGGATACGGCGGCGAAGGTCGACCGCCGCTGGAAGGAGTACGGACTGTGACGTCGGCTTCCGCCGCGCTACCGCAGCAGCCGGGGCGCACCAAGGCGTTCCTGCGCCTGGTGATGATCGAGCACTCGGTCTTCGCGCTGCCCTTCGCCTACATCGCCGCCCTCACCGCGATGTACGAGTGGGACGAGAACATCCACTGGGGCCGGCTGCTCCTGGTCACCGTCGCGATGGTCGGCCTGCGCACCTTCGCGATGGCCGTCAACCGGATCATCGACCGCGAGATCGACGCCCGCAACCCGCGCACCGCCCACCGCGAACTGGTCACCGGCGCCATGTCGGTCAAGCACGCCTGGACCGGCGCGCTGATCGCCCTCGTCGTCTTCCTGGGCGCCGCCGCCCTGCTCAACCCGCTCTGCCTCGCCCTCGCCCCCATCGCGGTGATCCCGATGGTGGTCTACCCGTACGGCAAGCGGTTCACGAACTTCCCGCAGGCCATCCTCGGCCTCGCCCAGGCGATGGGTCCGATCGGCGGCTGGCTGGCGATCACCGGCAGCTGGTCCTGGGAGGCCGTGATCCTCGGTCTCGCGGTCGGCATCTGGATCGGCGGCTTCGACCTGATCTACGCCTGCCAGGACGTCGAGACCGACCGGCAGGTCGGCGTGAAGTCGGTCCCGGCCCGCTTCGGCGTCCCGGCGGCCATCTGGGGCGCCCGCGTCTGCCACACGGTCACCACGGCGCTGTTCGCCTGGTACGCCGTCGCCACCGACGCCGGCGTCCTCTTCTGGCTGGGCCTGCTGATCGTCGCGGGCGCGTTCGTCTACGAGCACACCATCGTGCGCCCGACCGACCTGTCCCGCCTGAACAGGGCGTTCTTCTCGGTCAACGGCTTCATCGGCATCGCCCTGTTCGCGTGCGCGCTGCTGGACCTGCTGGTGCGGGGCCTCACTGTCTGAAAACCCTGAGCCTGCGACTAGGCTCGGCATCATGAAGCCAGGACAGACGCAGCGCACGCCTTGGATCGTGGGGGTGTCGGGGGCATCCGGTACGCCGTACGCGGCGGCGGTGCTGCGGGCGCTGCTCGCCGCGGGCGAGAGCGTCGACCTGGTGGTCAGCCGGGCCTCGCGGCTCACCCTGCTCGACGAGACCGGCATCTCCTTCCGGGACGCCCACTGGCGGACCGACCTGCACACATGGCTGTCCCGGGGCGCCGACGGCAAGCCCGGCACCTTCGACGTCGACCTGGCCGGCGACCGGGTACGGCACTGGAGCGCGGGCGACCTCGCGGCCGGGCCGTCCTCGGGGTCGTATCCGGCCAAGGGCATGCTGATCGTGCCCGCGTCGACGGCCTCGGTCGCGGGCGTCGCGCTCGGGCTCTCGAAGGACCTGTTGCAGCGGTCGGCGAGCGTGACCCTGAAGGAGGGGCGCAAGCTGGTCGTGGCCGTACGGGAGACCCCGCTGGACGGCCGGACGCTGCGGCACCTGGTGACCCTGGACGACGCGGGCGCGACCGTGGTGCCCGCCTCGCCGGCCTTCTACGCGGGGGCGACGCACATCCAGGACCTGGTGGACTTCGTCGCCGGACGCGTCCTCGACGCGGCGGGCGTCGAGCACGACCTCTACCGCCGCTGGCGCGGCGACCTCGGCGGGGCCCGCCCCACCACCTGAGCACCACCTCCCCCCACACGTTTGTTACCCACATCTTCAGAACTCTTCAGTGGAAGGCTTCGATCGCATGGACGCGGTGGACAGGCAGCTCATCCAGGCCCTGAGGGAGAACGGCCGGGCCTCCTACGCCGAGCTGGGGCGCCTCGTCGGACTGTCGGGACCCAGCGTCACCGACCGCATCAACCGGCTGGAGGCGGCCGGCGTCATCACCGGTTACCGGGCCACCGTGGACGCCGCCTCGCTCGGCCTCGGCGTCACCGCCCTGATCGGCGTCTCGCTCTCCGACGCCGCCGACCACGAGGACGTCGCGCAGCGCCTGCGGGACCTGCGGGAGATCGAGGACTGCTGGTTCATCGCCGGCGACGACTCCTACATGCTCAAGGTGCGCGCGGCCGACGTGGACGGCCTGGAGAGCATCATCCGCCGGCTGTCGGGCACGAAGGGCGTGTCCAGGACCCGTACCACCATCGTGCTCTCCACCAAGTGGGAGAACCGGGTGGGCGAGCTGCCGGAAGAGGTTCAGTAGAAGAGGTCCAGCAGAAGAGGTCCAGTAGTCGGGGCGTACGGTTTACGAGTCAGTCTCAGAAAGAGGTATCGCATGGACGCCGGGCTCAAGCGGGAGCTGGAGCAGAAGGTCCGCTCCGGGGAGCGGCTGACCCGCGAGGACGGCATCGCGCTGTACGAGTCGGACGATCTGGCCTGGCTCGGCGGCCTCGCGCACGAGGTGCGGACGCGGAAGAACGGCGACGTCGTCCACTTCAACGTCAACCGCCACCTCAACATGACCAACGTGTGCACCGCCTCCTGCGCGTACTGCTCCTTCCAGCGCAAGCCGGGGGAGAAGGACGCGTACACGATGCGCATCGAGGAGGCGGTGAAGCTCGCCAAGTCGATGGAGGGCGAGAACCTCACCGAGCTGCACATCGTCAACGGCCTGCACCCGAACCTGCCGTGGCGCTACTACCCGCGCTCGCTGCGGGAGCTGAAGGCCGCGCTGCCCGACGTGTCGCTCAAGGCGTTCACGGCCACCGAGATCCACCACTTCGAGACCATCTCCGGGATGTCCGCCTCCGACATCCTCGACGAGCTGATCGACGCCGGTCTGGAGTCCCTGACCGGCGGCGGCGCCGAGATCTTCGACTGGGAGGTGCGGCAGCACATCGTCGACCACCGCACCCACTGGGAGGACTGGTCGCGCATCCACCGCCTGGCGCACGAGAAGGGTCTGAAGACCCCGTGCACCATGCTCTACGGCCACATCGAGGAGCCGCGCCACCGCGTGGACCACGTACTGCGCCTGCGCGAGCTCCAGGACGAGACGGGCGGCTTCCAGGTCTTCATTCCGCTGCGCTACCAGCACGACTTCGTGGACATGCAGGACGGCAAGGTCCGCAACCGGCTCCAGGCCCGCACCCAGATGGCGACCGGCGCGGAGGCGCTGAAGACCTTCGCGGTGTCGCGACTGCTGTTCGACAACGTCCCGCACGTCAAGGTCTTCTGGGTCATGCACGGCGTCCAGACCGCCCAGCTGGCCCTCCAGCACGGCGCCGACGACATGGACGGCTCGGTCGTCGAGTACAAGATCACGCACGACGCGGACGACTTCGGCACGCCGAACAAGCTGACCCGCGAGGATCTGCTCGACCTGATCCGCGACGCGGGCTTCCGGCCGGTCGAGCGCAACACGCGGTACGAGGTCCTTCGGGAGTTCGAGGGGCCCGACCTGGAGCGTCGGGAGTCGCCGCAGCCGATGCGGGTCTGATTTCCGCGGTTGTTCTTCGACTGCGGGCCGGTGGGGGCCGTTCGCGCAGTTCCCCGCGCCCCTTTCAGGGGCGCGGGGAACTGCGCGAGCAACCACAGACCACCCGCACCCGACACGGGTCCGACCCCCCGCGGCGGGTAGTCGGACCACATGGCCGGTACCGAGGACGCTTACACTGCCGAACCCTTCGTTCCGAAGCGCGGCGGCCTCCCCGCCCTGCGCAGGGCGGCCGCCGACTGCCGCGGCTGCCCCCTGCACCGGGATGCCACGCAGACCGTCTTCGGCGCCGGCACGGCGACCGCCCGCGTGATGCTGATCGGCGAGCAGCCCGGCGACCAGGAGGACCGGCAGGGCAAGCCCTTCGTCGGCCCCGCCGGGAGCCTGCTCGACCGGGCGCTGGCGGACGCCGGCATCGACCCGGCGGACGCCTACGTCACCAACGCCGTCAAGCACTTCAAGTTCACGCGGGCAGAGCCGCGCAAGCGCCGTATCCACAAGGCGCCCACCCTGCGCGAGATGACCGCCTGCGGCCCCTGGCTGGCCGCCGAGCTGGCCCGCGTGGAACCCGAACTGATCGTGGTGCTCGGCGCCACGGCCGGCAAGGCGCTGCTCGGTTCCTCCTTCCGGGTCACGCAGGTGCGCGGCACGGTGCTGGAGGAGGAGATCCACGGGCGCCCGGAACGACTGGTGCCGACCGTGCATCCGTCGGCGGTGCTGCGGGCCGAGGACCGGGACGCGGCGTACCGGGGTCTGGTCTCGGATCTGCGGGTGGCGGCACAGACACTCGCGTAATGGTTACTATGGATGAGTGTCCCTTACTTTCACTTTCGATCCGGCCGTCACCCCCGACCTCCGCGACGGCGTACTCGACCTGTGGACCGACGTCTCCAACGCGGGCGGTTCCGTGGGCTTCGTACCGCCGGTGACGCGGGAGGACATCCGCCCCGAACTGGTCAGGCACATGGTGGGCATGGCCGAGGGCCGCACCCGCCTGCTCGTCGGCCACGACGAGGCGGGGCGAGTGGCCGCCACCGCGTTCCTCGTCCTGAACACGCACCGCCTGATGACCCACTGGCTGTGGCTCTACACGGTGATGGTCCACCCGCGCCACCAGGGCCTGGGCTACGGCCGGGACCTGATGACCGCGGCCGCGGACGCGGCCCGCACCGTGGACGGCATCGGAGCGATCCGGCTCACCTGCCGGGGCGGCCGCGGCCTGGAGCGGTTCTACGAGTCCTGCGGCTACAAGGAGGTCGGCCGGGTGCCCGGCGCGATCCGCGTGGCGCCGGGCGACGACCGGGACGACGTCTTCATGCTGCTGCCGCTGACCTGAGCACGTACCCGTCGCGGGCCCGACCCCCCTGAAAGATCGGCGACCCGGCATGCTTCACTGGACAGTGCCTCTTTGTGCCAGAAACGGAAGAGTGGATTGAGATGCTCCGCTACACGCTGATGCGCCTCGGAATCTTCGTGGGCTGCCTCGTAGCAGTCTGGGGGCTCGTCTACGTCGGCGTGTTCCCGCGCGGCCTCGGTGACTCCAACGGTATGTGGATCATCCTGCTCTCCCTGCTGATCTCGGCCCCCATCAGCTACGTCGCGCTGCGCAAGGAGCGGGACCGGGCCTCGGTCCAGGTCGTGAGCCGCGTGGAGCGGATGAAGGCCAACCTCGACGCCAGTCGCGGCCAGGAGGACACCGCCGACGACACCGCACGGGCGCAGGGCCAGACCTCGTAACGTCCGTCACGCACGCGCAAGCCCCGGTTTCCGAATCCACAGGAAACCGGGGCCATCTGCGTTTTACGGGCAGTAGGCGTCTCCTACCTCTCAAAGCGAGGCTTTGGGGGTCTCAAAGCACAGGTGTTAAAGTCGTGTGCATGAAGCACGCAGCCGCGCCCCACACACCGCCGAGCCTCGCGCTCGTGGCGCGTCTGCACGTGGACCTCTGTCGGTGCGCGTCCGCGAACTGTCGCCCCTGACGTTCCCCCCTCATCCGTCGTTCTCCACGTCAGCCCTGCGCGTCCGTCCCCGCGTCCCGTCCCCCTACGGAGCCTGTCCGTGTCTTCAGTCACGAGCGTCAAGAAGTACTTCAAGGTGCCCTTCTGGGCCCAGATACTCGCCGGTCTCGTCCTCGGTGTGCTGCTGGGCTGGCTGGCCCGCAGCCAGGACATATCCTGGCTGGTCACCACCCTGGAGAAGGTCGGTGACACCTTCATCGGCCTGCTGAAGCTGGCCGTCGCACCGCTCGTCTTCTTCGCGATCCTGGTGTCGATCACCAACCTGCGGAAGGTCAACAACGCGGCCCGCCTGGCGTCCCGCACCCTTCTCTGGTTCATGATCACGTCGCTGATCGCGGTGGCCATCGGCCTGACCATCGGCCTGCTCACCAACCCCGGCGCCGGCACTGGCCTCACCCCGGCCGACGGCGCGAAGCCCGAGAACACCGGGTCCTGGATCGACTTCCTGACCGGCATCGTGCCGACCGACGTCATCACGCCGTTCACCGAGCTGAACGTCCTCCAGATCGTCTTCATGGCCGCTGTCGCCGGCATCGCCGCCCTCCAGCTCGGCGAGAAGGCCCAGCCGATCCTGAACCTGAGCGAGTCCGTCCTCGCCCTCCTCCAGAAGGCCCTGTGGTGGGTCATCCGCCTCGCCCCGCTCGGCACCGTCGGCCTCATCGGCAAGGCCATCGCCACCTACGGCTGGGACCTCATCGGCAAGTACGCCACCTTCACCGCCGACATCTACGTCGGCTGCGCGATCGTGATGTTCGTGGTCTACCCGGTGCTGCTCGCCACGGTCGCCAAGGCCAGCCCGCTCCAGTTCTTCAAGGGCGCCTGGCCCGCGATCCAGCTGGCCTTCGTCTCCCGCTCCTCCGTCGGCACCATGCCGCTGACCCAGAAGGTCACCGAGCGCCTCGGCGTGCCGAAGGAGTACGCCTCCTTCGCGGTGCCGTTCGGCGCGACGACCAAGATGGACGGCTGCGCCGCGATCTACCCGGCGATCGCCGCGATCTTCGTCGCGCAGATCTTCGACATCCAGCTGGGTATCGGCGACTACCTGCTGATCGCCTTCGTCTCGGTGGTCGGCTCGGCCGCCACGGCCGGCCTCACCGGCGCCACGGTCATGCTGACCCTGACCCTGTCCACGCTGGGCCTGCCCATGGAGGGCGTCGGCCTGCTCCTCGCGATCGACCCGATCCTGGACATGATGCGCACGGCGACGAACGTGGCCGGCCAGGCGCTGGTCCCGGTCCTCGTCTCGGCCCGCGAGGGACTGCTCGACCGCAAGGCCTACGACGCGGCGCACAGCTCGCCGATCGACGAGCCGGAGCGGGAGCGGGAGCAGGAGAAGCAGGCGTCGGAGCCGGTTCCGGCCGCCGCCTGACCGTCGTGTGCCAGGCGTCGGCGTCGCGCTGACGTCCTGATCACCGCCGCACGGACCGTACGCTGATTCGCATGGGTGCAGGGAAGACCAAGCGGATGCCGCGTGCGGTCCGTGAGCAGCAGATGCTGGACGCCGCCGTGAGCGTCTTCGGGCAACGCGGGTACATGGCGGCGTCGATGGACGAGATCGCCGAACTGGCGGGTGTTTCCAAGCCGCTGGTGTATCTGTACCTGAACTCGAAGGACGACCTCTTCACCGCCTGCATCCGCCGCGAGGCCCGCGCCCTCACCGAGGCGGTGCGGGCCGGTGTGCGTCCGGGACTGTCCGCCGACGGGCAACTCTGGTCGGGGCTGCGGGCTTTCTTCACGCACACCGCGCGGAACCCGGACGCCTGGCGGGTGCTCCACCTCCATGCCCGTACCCACGGCGAGCGGTTCGCGGCCGAGGTGGCGGCGATGCGGGAGGAGATCGTCGCGTTCGTGACGCAGCTGATCGCCGCGGCGGCGCGGGACGCGCACCGGGACCCGCACCTGCCCGAGGACGAGGTCGCCGGGCTGGCCGAGGCGCTGGTCGGCGCCGCCGAGTCGCTCGCCGACTGGGCCGGCGCCACGGAGGGTGTCACCGCCAAACAGGCGGCGGCGACCCTGATGAACTTCGCCTGGGCGGGCCTGGGCGACCTGATGGGGGGCCGGCCCTGGTCCCCGCCGGAGGACTCCGGGCCGGAGCCGCCGGCGCAGGCCGTCCCGGTTCAGGCCGGGTAGGGCCGGACCTCGCCGGACAGGTGCAGCCGCCGCCCCTCACCGTCGCGCAGCTCGAACCGCCCGTCCCCGGCCCCGTACGCCACCGTGCCCGGCAGCAGCACCGGCGCCCGGAAGTCCGCCCGCACCACGGCCGCGTCCGGCGTCCCGTGCTCGGCGAGGCACCGGGCCACGGTCCACATGCCGTGCGCGATGGCCCGCGGGAAACCGAACAGGCGGGCGGTGAGCGGGTGCAGATGGATGGGGTTGCGGTCACCGGACGCGGCACCGTAGCGCCGCCCGACGTCACCGGCGAGGCGCCATTCGGCGCGGGTCGGCAGAGGGGCGTGCACGGGCGCCGGTTCCCGGTCCCGGGCGGGCTTCCGGTCTTGGCCGGGCTCGGGGTCTTGGGCGGGCTTCCGGTCTTGGATGGGCTCGGGGTCTTGGGCGGGCCCCCGGTCCTGGCCGGACTCGGGGTACTGGCCGGACTCGGGACCCTGGGCGGGCCCCCGGTCCCGGCCGGGCTCCCCGCCCAGCGGTTCGCCGTCCCGGCCGGATGCCCCGGCAGGGGCGTCCCCGTCCGTGCGGTGCCTGGCCAGGTAGGTGCTGCGTGACTCCCACACGAGGTCCGCGCCGGCCCGCAGCTCCGTCACGACCGTGGCCTCGGTCCCGCGCCGGTGCGGCGCCAGGCCCTCGACGTACGTGGTGAGTTCGTACTCGGCGGTCGCGGGCATGGTGGCCCGCCGGGTGATGCCGATCGACGTGTGGACGAGCCCGGGCAGCGGCAGCGGGAAGTCCCGGCCGCTCATCAGCCGCATGGCCATCGGGAAGGCCAGCACGTGCGGGTACGTCACCGGAAGCGCGTCCGCCCCGGTCGGGAATCCGCACACCCTCTCGTAGGCGGCCAGGCGCGCGAGGTCCACGCGCAGGCCGGGCAGCACCAGCCGGGTACGGGAGAAGTCCGCGCCCGGACGGGGCCGCTTGAGGGGCGACAGCAGGGCGCCGCGCAGGAGGAGCGGCGGGAGGGCGGGGACGCCGGTCAGCGTGTGCGTCGTGCGGGCCGCGCTGGTCATCACGCCCCCAGCAGGCTCTGGCCGCAGACCCGGACGACCTGGCCGTTGACCGCGCCCGAGGCCGGGTGCGCGAGCCAGGCGGTGGTCTCGGCGACGTCGGCCGGCAGGCCGCCCTGGGCGAGCGAGTTCATGCGGCGGCCGGCCTCGCGGATGAACAGCGGGACCGCCGCGGTCATCCTCGTCTCGATGAAGCCCGGCGCGACCGCGTTCACCGTCACCCCGTGTTCGGCGAGCGCGCGCGGGGCGAGGGAGCGGACCAGACCGACGATCCCGGCCTTGCTGGCGCCGTAGTTGGTCTGGCCCGCGTTGCCCGCGATACCGGCGATCGAGGCCGTCGCCACGATCCGGCCGCCCCGGTTCAGCGTGCCGGCCGCGAGCAGCGCGTCCGTGGTGCGCAGGACGCTCGCCAGGTTGACGTCGAGGACGGAACTCCAGCGTTCGGCGGGCATGTTGGCCAGGCGCCGGTCGCGGGTGATGCCCGCGTTGTGGATCAGGACGTCGAGCCCGCCGGGCAGGGCGGCGGCGACGCGTTCGCCCGCGTCGGCGGCGGTGATGTCGAGCGCGAGGGCGGAGCCGCCGAGGCGCTCGGCGACCTTCCGGGCCTCCTCCTCGGCCCGCGGCACGTCCAGGACGACGACGTGGGCGCCCTGCCCGGCCAGTGTCGCGGCGACCGCCGCGCCGATGCCGCGTGCGGCGCCGGTGACCAGCGCGGTGCGTCCGGCCAGGGGGAGGTCCCAGTCGTCGGGGGCGGTGACCGGGGTGTCGGCCGCCCCGACCTCGATCACCTGGCCGCTGACGTAGGCGGAGGCGGGGGAGAGGAGGAAGCGCAGGGTGGACTCGGCGGCGTCGGCGTCGGCGTCGCCGAGCCGGACGATGTTGACCGTCCTGCCCCGTCCGATCTCCTTGCCGAGCGAGCGCGTGAAGCCCTCCAGCGCCTGCTGGGCGGCCGCCTGATGGTGGTCGGCGGGGTCGAGCGGGGCGCCGAGCACCACTACCCGGCCGCTCGCGGTGACGGACCGTACGACGGGGTGCAGTGCGGCGTGCACCTCGGCGAGGGAGCCGACGTCCCGGACGCCGGTGGCGTCGAGGACGACGGCAGCGGGGCGCCCGGCGCCGTCCTCGCCGAGTCCTGTGCGGGTCAGGACGGACGCGAGGTCGAGGTCCGACTTGCCCGCGGTGAGGTGCAGCAGGCCGCCGGTGAGTGAGCGGCGTTCGAGTGGCGCGGGCTGTGGGAGTCCCAGCCGGCGGGTGAGGAAGCGGCCGGGCGCGGTGCCCGTGAAGCTGAGATAGCGGTCGGCCATGGCCTGTCTCCCCAACGACTCTGTCGTGCCCACAGTGCTCACAAGTGCTCACCACAAGTGCCCACCGGCGCTCACTCTTGCTTACTCTGGAGTAAGGTTACCGAAGGTAAGCCTACGTCACGGGTGAGGAGCAGGTCGAGATGAGCCCTCTGGCACCGCAGCCGGCGCGCCGCGTAGCCGTCATCGGCGGCGCACGCGTCCCCTTCGCCCGCTCCGACGGGCCGTACGCCACCGCCTCCAACCAGGAGATGCTCACCGCGGCCCTCGACGGCCTGGTCGAGCGCCACGGCCTCCAGGAGCCGGGTGCCGTCGGCGAGTTCGTCGCCGGCGCGGTCCTCAAGCACAGCCGCGACTTCAACCTCGCCCGCGAGACGGTCCTCGGCTCGGCCCTGCACCCGCGCACCCCCGCGTACGACATCCAGCAGGCCTGCGGCACCGGCCTCCAGGCCGTGATCGCCGCCGCCAACAAGATCGCCCTCGGCCAGACCGGGTCGGCGATCGCCGGCGGCGCGGACACGGCGAGCGACGCGCCCCTGGGTGTCAACGATCGCCTGCGCCGCATCCTGCTGGAGGCCCGCCGGGCGAAGTCCCTCGGCGGCCGGATGAAAGCGCTGGCCAAGGTCCGCCCGGGCCATCTGGTCCCCGACATCCCGCGCAACGCCGAACCGCGCACCGGTCTGTCGATGGGCGAGCACGCCGCGGTCACCGCCCGGGCCTGGGGCGTCACCCGCGAGGCCCAGGACGAACTGGCCGCCACGAGCCACCGGCGGCTGGCGGCGGCGTACGAACGCGGCTTCTTCCAGGACCTGGTGATCCCCTTCCGGGGCCTGGCCCGCGACCAGAACCTGCGCCCCGGCTCGACGGTCGAGAAACTGGCCGCGCTGCGGCCGGTGTTCGGCCTCTCCGGCGCCGACCCCACGATGACGGCGGGCAACTCGACGCCCCTGACGGACGGCGCGGCGACGGTGCTGCTGGCGAGCGAGGAGTGGGCCGAGGCGCGCGGGCTGGAGCCCCTCGCCTACCTGACGGCGTACGAGACGGCGGCCGTGGACTTCGTCGGCGGCGATGTCGCGGGCGGCGAGGACGGGTTGCTGATGGCCCCGGCGTACGCGGTCCCGCGCATGCTGGAGCGCGCCGGGCTCGGGATCGAGGACTTCGACCTGGTCGAGATCCACGAGGCGTTCGCGTCCCAGGTGCTGGCCACGCTGGCGGCCTGGGAGAAGCGGGGCCTGGCCCCGGTGGACCGGGCCCGCCTGAACGTGGCCGGCTCCTCCCTCGCCACCGGTCACCCCTTCGCCGCGACCGGCGCCCGCATCGTGGCGACGCTGGCCGGGCTGCTCGCCGAGCGGGGCGGTCCCGGGCGCGGCCTGATCTCCGTCTGCGCGGCGGGCGGTCAGGGCGTCACGGCCATATTGGAACGAACGTGACCTACTGGCAGGTAACCCCCGAGACTGCACACGTCCGGCGCGGGACCATCCCCGAACCCGCACCAACTCCCCACGAGGGCCCCGTACGATCCCGACACTGACCGCCGGTAACCCAGGTCCGCGGAACCCGGCGATGAACGCCTCGGCGCGCGAGGCACGTACGTCATGCAGCAGAGCAGCGACAGCCGAGCCAGTGACAGCCGAGCCAGTGACAGCAGAAGCAGTCTCGCCGCTGCACGTCCCAGGAGCCGCCCGTGTCCACCCCGCTTCCCTCCTTCGCCGCATCCGCCGCCTACGCCGACTCGCCCGGCCCCACCCTGGTGGCGCCCGAGACGCGGCGGCTGGACGGGGCCGTACGGGAGGCGTACGTACCACCGTTCGCCGCGCCGGCGCGGCGCGGCTCGCTCGCCGACCTGCCCTTCGACAACGCGGCCGCGGCCGGGGACCAGGTGGTCCTCAGCCGCAGGTCGCCGGACGGGCACTGGTCCGACGTGACGGCGGCCGGGTTCGCCGAACAGGTGCTGGCGGTGGCCAAGGGCATGATCTCCGAGGGCCTGACGCCGGGCGACCGCATCGCGATCATGGCCCGGACGACGTACGAGTGGACGCTGCTCGACTTCGCCGCGTGGGCGGCCGGCCTGGTCACCGTCCCCGTCTACCCGACCTCCTCCCTCTTCCAGACCCGCTGGATCCTCCAGGACTCCGGCGCGGTCACCCTGGTCACCGAGACCACCGCGCAGGCCGCGGCCCTCGGCCCCGAGCTGGACCGCATCCCCGATCTCAAGCACCTGTGGGTCATGGAGAAGGGGCATGTGGAGCGGCTGGCCGAGCTGGGCGAGCGGGTGCCGGACCCGGAGGTGGACGTCCGCCGGGGCATGCTGAGCCCGAGCACGCTCGCCACCCTCATCTACACCTCGGGCACCACCGGCCGCCCGAAGGGCTGCGCGCTGACCCACGGAAACTTCTTCGCCGAGGTCGACAACGCGATCGAGCTGCTCTACCCCGTCTTCAAGGCCAAGACGGACGACGACCCCTCGGTCCTGCTCTTCCTCCCCATGTCCCACGTCTTCGGCCGCATGGTCGCCGTGGCCTGCGTCCGCGCCCGGGTCCGCCTCGGCCACGCGCCGAGCCTGAAGCCGGAGAACCTGCTGCCCGACCTGGCGGCCTTCCGCCCGACCTGCCTCCTCACCATCCCGTACATGCTGGAGAAGGTCTTCAACAGCGCCCGCGCCAAGGCCGAGTCGGGCGGCCGGGCCTCGACCTTCGACCGCGCCGTCTCGGTGGCCGAGCGCTACGGCGAGGCCATGGAGGCCCGCCAGACGGGCGGGAGCGGCCCGGGCCGCGCCCTGAAGACCGCCCGCTCCTTCTACGACCCCCTCGTCTACCGGAAGATCCGCAACGCCATGGGCGGCCGGGTCCGGTACGCCATCTGCGGCGGCTCACCGCTCGGCCGCCGCCTGGCCGCCTTCTACGCCGGAGCCGGCATCGAGATCTTCGAGGGCTACGGCCTCACCGAGACGACGGCCGCGGCGACGGTGACGCCCCCGTTGAAGCCGCGCCTCGGCACGGTCGGCTGGCCGCTGCCCGGCACCCGCATCCGGATCGCCGCCGACGGCGAGATCCTGGTCGCCGGCGACCAGGTCCTGCACGGCTACTGGGACCCGCAGGCGGGCGGCGTCGTCCAGGCCGCTCCCGACGGCTGGTTCGCCACCGGCGACCTCGGCAGCCTGGACGACGAGGGGTACCTGACGATCACCGGCCGCAAGAAGGAGCTGCTGATCACCGCGGGCGGCAAGAGCGTGGCCCCCGCCCCGCTGGAGAACTGGCTGCGCTCCCACCCCCTGATCTCCCAGTGCATCGTGCTGGGCGACCGCCGCCCCTACGTCAGCGCCCTGTTCACCCTCGACCCCGACGGCCTCACCCACTGGCGCCGCATGAACGGCAAGCACCCGGTGCCGCCGGAGCTGCTGACCGACGACGAGGAGGTACTGGCGGTGCTCCAGCGCGCGGTCGACGAGGCCAACAAGCTCGTCTCCCGCCCGGAGTCCATCCGCCGTTTCGCCGTCCTGCCGAGGGACTTCACGGAGTGGGAGGGCCATCTGACCCCCTCGATGAAGCTCCGGCGCGACGTGATCATGCGGGACTTCGCGGGGGCGGTGGAGGGACTGTACGAGGGGTAGGGGAGGGGCGGGCGCCGACAGGGGCTCAGCGGCGGGCGATCAGGCACGCCTGCGGGACCTTCGCGGAGGTGTCCTCCTCCTGCACGCGCACCGTCCGCGACAGCACGGTGAAACCGGCCTCCTCCAGCAGCTCCGCCATCGGCTCGGGCCGCCGCCGTTCGAAGTCCAGGGCGACCGGATGGCCGAACGGGCGGTCGAAGTGGCGGGGCTCGTCGCCGACCTGGAAGGCGAGGAGCAGGTGCCCGCCGGGGGCCAGCACGCGCTTTGTTTCCGCGAAGAGGTCCGGCAGCCGGTCCCACGGCGTGTGGATCGACGAGTACCAGGAGACGGCCCCCGCGAGGGTGCCGTCGGGCAGGTCCAGCTCCAGCATGGAGCCCTGCTCGAACCGCAGGCCGGGATTCTCGCGGCGCGCGATGGCGAGCATCGAGGCGGAGAGGTCGAGACCGAACACCCGCAGGCCCAGCGAGGCGAGGTGGGCGGTGACCCGGCCGGGCCCGCAGCCGAGGTCGGCCACCTCGCCCTCCGGTCCCACCAGCTCGGCGAAGGCGCCCATCAGCGCCCGGTCCAGCGGGGTGCCGGCGCCCATGGGGCGGAAGCGGTCCGCGTAGTCCTCGGCGATGGCGTCGTAGAAGGTCCGGGTGGTGTCCAGGAAGCCGCTGTCGTGGCGAGTGTCGTGTCCGCTGTCGTGGGTCATGGCGGGACCCTAGTGCCCGGCACTGACAGTCGGCCGGGACCGGAATTCACCGAGAATTCAGAAAGGGAGGCCCGGAAAGGGCAGGAGCCCCGTCGCCGAAACGGCGCGGGGCTCCTTGGGTACTGCTGTCAATCAGACAGGAGTGACATTCTCCGCCTGCGGGCCCTTCGGACCCTGCGTGACGTCGAAGGACACCTGCTGGTTCTCCTCGAGGGAACGGAATCCCTGAGCGTTGATCGCGGAGTAGTGGACGAAGACGTCCGGGCCGCCGCCTTCCTGGGCGATGAAACCAAAGCCCTTTTCGGCGTTGAACCACTTCACGGTTCCGGTAGCCATAAGCCCTCCTTGGGCCCAAAGGGTTGCCCTGCTCCAGAACCAGCAAGTGTGAAGACTGGAATGCTGCACAACTGCATACGTCTGAGAACGACGAGAGCCCGCGGTCACATGCTCCGCAGGCTCTGTACTGCAAGGGAAACCAAACTGCAACTTGCTGTGAGCCTAGCACGCGGGCACCCGAGCGCAACAGAGGCCAAGATCACTTCACCCGAATGTTTGAACGCCTCCGCCGTTCGGCCGACGCCGGGGGCGGCGGCGGGCGGATGCCGGGACAGGGCTAGCCTCGCGATGTGGACAATTCTCGCACCCGGCCGCGCGTCGGCCACATCCAGTTCCTGAACTGCCTGCCCCTGTACTGGGGGCTCGCGAGAACAGGCACGCTCCTCGACTTCGAGCTCACGAAGGACACCCCGGAGAAGCTCAGCGAGCAGCTGGTGCGGGGCGACCTCGACATCGGCCCCGTCACCCTGGTCGAATTCCTCAAGAACGCCGAAGACCTGGTCGCCTTCCCCGACATCGCCGTCGGCTGCGACGGCCCGGTGATGTCGTGCGTGATCGTCTCGCAGGTCCCGCTGGAGCGGCTGGACGGCGCCCGCGTCGCCCTCGGCTCCACCTCGCGCACCTCCGTCCGCCTCGCCCAGCTGCTGCTCGCCGAGCGCTTCGGCGTCCAGCCGGACTACTACTCCTGCCCGCCCGACCTGAGCCTGATGATGCGGGAGGCCGACGCGGCCGTCCTCATCGGCGACGCGGCCCTGCGCGCGAACATGATCGACGGCCCGCGCTACGGCCTCGAAGTGCACGACCTGGGCGCGCTGTGGAAGGAGTGGACGGGCCTGCCGTTCGTCTTCGCGGTCTGGGCGGCCCGGCGCGACTACGCGGAGCGCGAGCCGGTCATCACCCGCAAGGTGCACGAGGCCTTCCTCGCCTCCCGCAACCTCTCCCTGGAGGAGGTCGGCAAGGTCGCCGAGCAGGCGGCCCGCTGGGAGGCCTTCGACGAGGAGACCCTCGCGCGGTACTTCACCACCCTCGACTTCCGCTTCGGCGCGCCGCAGCTGGAGGCGGTCACCGAGTTCGCCCGCCGCGTGGGCCCGACCACCGGCTTCCCGGCGGACGTGAAGGTGGACCTGCTCCAGCCCTGATGCACAGGGGCCCCGCGCGCGGGCGGCGCACTACCCTGCTCCCAGGTACTGGCGTACGGGGGAGGGGTGGGCGTCATGCGGCCGCTCGATGTCGACGAACCCACCGTGGTGGGGCCCTACCGGCTGCTCGGCCGGCTGGGTTCCGGCGGCATGGGCAGGGTCTACCTGGGCCGCAGCGCCGGCGGCCGCACGGTCGCCGTGAAGATCGTGCACCCGCACTTCGCGCTCGACGAGGAGTTCCGGGCCCGCTTCCGGCGCGAGGTGGACGCCGCGCGCAGGGTGGGCGGCGCCTGGACCGCGCCCGTACTGGACGCGGACCCCGAGGCGCGCGTGCCGTGGGTCGCCACGGCGTACGCGGCCGGTCCGTCCCTGACGGCGGCCGTCGCGGACGGCGGCCCGCTGCCGGCCCACTCGGTACGGGCGCTCGGCGCTGGCCTCGGCGAGGCGCTGGCGGCGGTGCACGAGCTGGGCCTGGTCCACCGTGACGTGAAGCCGTCCAACGTCCTCCTCACCCTCGACGGTCCCCTCCTGATCGACTTCGGCATCGTCCGCGCGACTGGGGGCACCTCCCGGACGGAGTCTGGGGGAGGCACCGCCTCCCTGACCTCGACGGGCGTCTCGATCGGCTCGCCCGGCTACATGTCCCCCGAGCAGATACTCGGCAGGGGCGTCACGGGCGCGGCCGACGTGTTCTCGCTGGGCGCCGTCCTCGCCTTCGCGGCGATGGGCGCGCCGCCCTTCCCGGGGGACTCCTCGGCCGCCCTCCTCTACAAGGTCGTCCACGAGGAGCCGCAGCTCGGCGCCCTGGACGGCGGGACGGGCGGGGCGACGGACGCGGAGCTGCGGGACCTGGTGGCGGCGTGCCTGGCCAAGGACCCGGCCGCCCGGCCGTCCCCCGGGGAGGTGGCCCGGCGCCTCGCACCCGAGGGCGCGGCCCGCCTGGTGACCGGCGGCTGGCTGCCGGGGGCACTGGTGGAGCGGGTCAGCCGGAGCGCCGTACAGCTGCTGAACCTGGAGGCGGCGGAGTCGTCGGCGGGGGCGGGACTCGTGTCAGGGCCGGGGCCCGTGTCGGGGCCGGTGGGGTTCAGCCGGCCGTCGGTCACGGCGGGAGCGGACGGGGCGGCGGGGCCGGAGGGGCCGGCGAGGGCGGCGGGGCCGGCGGGGACGGCGGGGCCCGTCGCCGGTGCCTTCGGACCACCCCCGGTGATGCCCGCACCGGTCACTTCCCTCCCCGGGCCGAGGGACGGCGACGACTCGCCGGGCAAGCTCGCCCTGTCCGTCGCGGCGACCTCCACACGGGGCGCCGGTGGCCGCGGCCGGCGGCTGAGCTGCACCGTGGCGCTCGCGGTGGCGGGGGCGCTGGCGGCGGTGACGGTCGGCTCGGTGTTCGTCCTGGACCTGCTGCCGGGCGAGGGCGGCAAGAACAGCCCGGACGGTCAGGCCACCGCCACCCAGACACCCTCCGCCCCCCGCGCCGTTCCCGATCGCTACGTCGGCACCTGGGAGGGCCAGGCCGTCGCCGTCGAGGGCAACCTGCCCCTGGGCACCTTCCGCCTGACCGTCCGCGAGGCCGCGGTGGGCGAGAATATGGGCACCCTGCGCCACACCGACCTCTTCGGCGGCACCTGTGACGACGTACTGACCCTGAAGAAGGTGACGGAGAAGCAGGTCGTCGCCGGCGCCGTGGGAGCCGAGGGCAACCGCGACGTCTGCAACCAGGCCCTCCACACCGTCCGCCTCACACCCGTCGGCGACGACCTCCAGTACGAGTCCGACAGCAAGGACTCGGGGCGGCCGAAGGCGCGGTTGTCGAAGGTCGAGTAGGCGAGGGCTTCGCTTCCTCGGGTCAGAACCCCGCCCACAAGGCGAAGCACCGCCCCCGCCGCCCTCCTCCGCTTCGGCCGGCCCGGACCGCCGCCACTCACCCCGGCACCACGACCGTACGCAGCTCACCGTCCCCGAGGTGCAGCATGCCCTTGCCCGGGGCGATCTGGCCGCCGACCATGCCGCGGGAGACGCGCAGGCCGATGAGGTCGCCGCTGGAGGACTCCTGCGGACAGAGCAGGATGCCGCGGCGGGCCTTCTTGGCGTCGACCTGCCAGCCGGAGAAGCCGCTGCACACGTCCTCCTCGTCACCGGCGATGACGAGGGCGAGACCGCGTTCGGCGCCCCGGGAGACGATCTTCTTCATCTGGCTCTCGGCGTCGCAGTCCTCGAGGATCTCGCCGTCGTCGACGAGCACGGCGATCGGCTCCTCCAGGCTGGCCTGGTCGATGAGCTCCTCGAACTCGTCCTCATCGATGTCGTCACCGGTGAAGACCTTCAGCACGCCCTCCGCACCGTCCAGTCGACGCAACGGCGACTGGCGGGGCGCGGCGACGACGAGGCGGGTGCCCTGGGCGAGGAAGGAGTTCGCGACGTTCATCAGCACCGTGGAGCGGCCCGACTTGGCCGGCCCCGCGATGACGAACGCCGGGACACCGACCGCGAGGTCGGGGCCGAAGCCGACGATCTCGTCGCCGCCGATGCCGACCATCGCCCACAGCTTGGAACGGGACGCCTGCGGGTCGCGCAGCTCCCACGCCTCCGTGAAGGAGATACGGCTGGGCAGGCTGTCGACGCGGAACGGCCGCCGGGTGCGCGGCACATCCGCGTCCCGGGCCGCGGCCGCCTCGCCGATCGCGGTGATCGCCGCCGCCTGCCCCTGACCGGTGGTGTCCTCGGCGAGCAGCGCGAACTGCGTCTCCGTACCGGCCTCGTTGCGGAAGGCGCGGCCCGGCGGGATCTCCTCGGGCACCTTGCGGGCCGGGATGCCGAGCGAGGAGAAGTCGCTGCGGTCGGCGAGACGCAGGCCGTACTTGTCCTCGGTGAGCGTCGCGATACGCCCGACGAGGAGCGTGCGGTCACCCGTGAGCACCAGGTGGATGCCGACGCTGGCGCCCTCCCGCATCATCGTCTGCAACTCGTCGGTGAGCGAGCCGTGGTCGACCTCGCCGAGGGTGGGCACCCAGCCCTCCCAGCGGTCCAGCAGCACGACGATGTGCGGCAGCCGTTCGTCCTCCGCCACCGCCGCCCGCTGCTCGCCGATGTCGGCGAAACCCTTGTCGGCCAGCAGATCCTGCCGCCGGGACAGCTCACCCTTGAGCCGGTTGACGAGCCGCACCACCCGCTCGGTCTGATTGCGGCCGACGACCGCGCCGCAGTGCGGCAGCCGGGTCAGCGCGTTGAGCGCGCCGTTGCCGCAGTCGATGCCGTACAGGTGCACGTCGGCGACGGAGTGCGTACGGGCCAGCGAACCCGCGATGGTGCGCAGCACCTGGGACCGGCCGCTGCGCGGGGCGCCGCCGATCATCAGGTGGCCGAAGCTCGCGAAGTCGACGACGACCGGGCGGCGCGCCTGGTCGGAGGGCAGGTCCTCGATGCCGAACGGGGCGGGCGGCAGCTTGCCCGGGGCGGCGCCGGTGAGGGCCGGGACCTCGATCTCGTCCAGCAGCAGGGTCTCGTCGAGCGCCGGCAGCCAGGGGCTGTGCTGGGCGGGGATGCCGAGCGAGCTGTTGGCGTCGCGCACCGCGTCGACGAGCACCTTGAGATCGGTGATCTCGTCGTCCTCGCGGGACTCGGTCTTCGGCTTGGCCAGCGCCGCCCGGCCCAGATCCTCCCAGCCCAGCGGCCCGACCCAGGGCGCGAGCGCGGCCGGGTCGGCGGCACCGGGTCGCCGGCCCCCGACCCGCCCCGACTGGAAGGGAACGAGGGAGGAGTGACCCAGCCGCACGTAGGCGCGGCCCGGGGTGCTCTTGGAGATGTGCCCGGCCTCCGGGGAGTCGATGACGTCGCTCGACTCGCCCCCGTCGGTCACCCGCAGCGCGATACGGAGGTTGGTGTTGGCGCGGATCTCGGGCGACACGACACCGCTCGGCCGCTGCGTGGCGAGCAGCAGATGGATGCCGAGGGACCGCCCTCGCTGGGCGATGTTCACCAGGCCGGTCACGAAGTCGGGCAGGTCCCGCACCATGGACGCGAACTCGTCGATGACGATGAGCAGCCGCGGCACGGGAGCATGCGAGGGGTCTCGTCTGACGAGGTCCTGGTAGTCCTCGATGTCCTTGGCGTCGGCGGCGGCGAGGATGTGCTCGCGCCGCTTCAGCTCGGCGCCCAGCGACTCCAGGGCGCGTTCGACGAGGTGTGCGTCGAGGTCGGTGACCATGCCGACGGTGTGCGGCAGCTTCACGCAGTCCTTGAACGCGGAGCCGCCCTTGTAGTCGACGAGGACGAAGGTCATGTTCTCGGGCGTGTTCGCGACGGCCAGGGCCGCCACGATGGTCTGCAGCAGTTCGGACTTACCCGAACCGGTCGTACCGGCGATGAGCCCGTGCGGACCGTCCTTGCGCATGTCGATGCCGAAGGGACCGTCGTACGACTCACCGATGACGGCCATCGTCGACTGCCCGCCCATCCGCCAGCGCGCGCTGATCGCGTCGGCCGTCGGCGGCTCCAGCTGGAGCACGTCGAGGAGCCGGCTGGAGCCGGGCAGCGCGGAGTCCTCGGTCTCGCCGCTGATGTCCCGCAGCGCGGACAGCGAACGCGCGAGCCGCAGACACCAGGCAGGGGTCACGAAGTCGGGCCGCACATCCGCGATCCGCTCGGCCCCCGCCTCCTCCACCCGCAGCCGCAGCTTCTCGGTCCGCGCCCGCTGCTCGGGCTGGGCGGCGGCACCGGTGTGCCAGGCCTGGAAGGACGGAAACCCACCGGCGACCGGCTGCGCCTGGTGCTGCTCGCTCTCCTGCCGCCGCCCCGTCTCCTCGACCTTGGGCTCGGCGACGACGAACGCCTGGCACTCACCGGGCAGGAACCGCTCCTCGGCGTCGAGGCAGACGGCGTACATGGACACGGACGGCCCCTCACGCAGCAGCCGTACGACCCCCGGCAGGGACCGCAGCCGCCGCGACCCGTCCCACACCACGACGATGTCCGGATCGCTGAAGGTCGACGCCTGCCCGCCGCCACCCTTCTGCTGGGCGGCCTTCTTGCGCGCGTCGAGGATCTGCGTCAGCTCACCGATGCGGGCGCCGACGGTCTCGGCGTCGGTGCCGATGAGGACGTTGACGTCCTGGCCGCCGGAGGGCCGGGAGTGCGGCAGCCAGCGCACCCAGTCCCACTCGGCCTGGGCGGAGTTCTCGCTCAGCACGTAGAACTGCACGTCCATGGGGCTGTGCAGCGCGGCGGTCTGCGCGACGGCCCACCGCCCCAGCGACCGGGCGGAGTCCCCGGGCCCCGCGATGCCGATGACCCCGAGGCCGCGCAGGGAGAGGGCGACGGGGGCGTCCTCGATCTTCCAGGTGACCTGCCGGCGGTGGTCGTCCTGCTCGGGATCGTCGAGCACGACCTCGGAGGGCAACTGCCCCGTACCGACCCTCAGCAGCAGATGATCCCGATCCGTCCGCCGCCGCTCCCACAACCGCGTCCGCGGCCCCGTCCCCACGGACAGCACGACCGCCGGATCCGGGATGGCGTGCCGCCGGTCGTTCCGCTCGGTGACAAGGGCGTCCTGAGCGTCCTTCTCAATCCTCTCCTTCTGCTCCTCGTACTCCTTGACCTGCTTGGCGTGGGACTTGCGCCCGTGCTTCTTGTCGTTGAAATAGTTGGCGAAGAGCAGAATGGGACTGAGTCCCGCCATGATCAGGTAGTACCAGCGCCCGAAGATCGCCACGGCCACGACCGCGCCGACGATCGGCGTGAACGCCATCAGCCAGGGCAGCGGCCGCGGTTCGTACTCGCGAGGCGGCGACGGCAACCGGAAACTCGTCTGCCGCTCCGGCGGACGAAGCCGCGGCGGCCGGTTGTAGTCGAGCCCGACGCCGTCCTCGGACCACTTCAGTGCCGCGTTGGGCGGTGCATACCGGGCGAGTTCGAGGAGCGAGTTCCCGACCGCTATCTGAGCCCCGAGCGGCCACTCGTCACGGCCCCTGCCCTTGTCCCGGTCCTTGTCCCGATCCTTGTCCCGGCCCTTGGCTCGGTCCTTGTCCCGGCCCTTGTCCCCGTCCTTGTCCGGGTCCTTCATGGCCTCGCCGTCGAGGGTGACGCCTTCCTTGTCGGCGTGCACGGCGACCTTGCAGGTGCCGTCGGTGGCCACGGAGAGGGTGAGGGCACGCGCGTCGACTTCCGGATCGTCGATACGGATGTACGACGCCGCCCCGCTGCCGATGTCGTACTTCCCCACGCCGAGCCGGTGCACGAACCCGGCGCCCGGCCCGCCGACGACACGCAACTCGACCAGCCCGCTGGGCTCCCCGGGCAGGCACCCTGACGGATCCTGGAGCGAGACGACCGCGCCTTCGCGGAGTGGCGACCCGATGACCGTGGCCGACGGATCGACGGGATACCCGTCGACGTAGACGAGCGGCGCGTTGCCCGCGCCCCCCTGCCGCTGATGCCCGATGGGAATGACCTGCGCACCCGCGACGCCGACCTGCTTGGCCAGCTCCTCGGCGATGTCCCCCACGGTGGACTCGGGATCGGCATCGAGGACGACGTCGGCGGTGCCCCCGCCGAACGGGTCGACGACGGTCAGGCTCAGTCGCACGCTTGTCCTCCCCAAACGGCCCCTGCGGCCGCTTCCGCAACACGGCTCACAGTTCAAGCGACGATATCCGTTGGGTGTCGCGGTGCGGCAACAGGGAGGTGACCGAACGTTCCCGAAGGCAATGCAGGGATGTGACACCACAAGCCACCCCCGTAAGCTGCTGCCACAAGAGCGGACGATCACACCGGTCGCTACACGCGCCCGGTTTGACCGGTGCGCCGGTTCGATCCGCAAACAAGGAGCCACGGGGGTTGGCCCTGCGGCATTGTGAGAGGAAGCGGCTTCATGGCCAAAGACCTTGACATCACATACCAGGACATGCGGGATGCGGCCAAGCATGTCGTGAAGGAGAAGGAAAAGCTCCAGGAGAAGCTCGACGGCCTCCGCAAGTACATCGCCAACCTGGTCGAGTCGGGCTACGTCACGAAGTCCTCCTCCAAGGCCTTCGACGAGAACTTCGACGAGTTCACCAAGGGCGCCAAGACCACCCTCGACGGCCTCGACGGCATGGGCGACTACCTCACCACGGCCGCCGACAAGTTCGAGCAGATCGACGAGGAACTGGCGAAGCAGGCGCGGAAGTGACGCTCGCCTGAAGCGTTGTACGACGGTGTGGCGAGGCATTACGCGTGCTTCGCCGCACCGAAGTCGGTAGGCCTCAACCGTGAATCAATACGCGACTCAGGGCTCCAGCACCTGCACACCGGCACCGGCGAGTGTGTCGACGATGGACCCCGCCCGCGGAGACCGGAACTCGATCGCCTCTCCAGAGCGAAGGAGAACATCCACCGAGTCCGCGGCCCACGCCACGCCGCTGGGGGTAAGGATCACACCCTCCACTTCGCCGAGCGAAACGTCGAGAGCCGCCCCGTCCGTACCCCGCAGGCGCAGCGCTCCGCCGTCGACCGCCAGGGCACCCGTACGGGAGGGCCCGGCGTCCCAACTGGACGGCCCGGCGGTGTCGGCTGCCCCGGGATGCGTCTCCGCCAGTCCGTAGCGCACCGGGTGCACAGCGGTCCCGGGAGGGAAGGACGACGTGAGGGCGCGTGCCGCAACATCGAGTTCGGTCCGCTCACGGCGGCGCGTGAGCAAGACCTTGGGCAACCCCAGTGCCAGCACGGCTGCAGCGAGCGCGGCCGCGACCGCGAGGCTGAGGGCCTCCTTGGGACGTACGACGACGAAGACCAGGGTGACGATGACGGTCGGCGCCAAGAGCGCGGCGTAGATCAGCGCCGGGTGGACGCCGGGCGGACGCGTCACCGTGCCGCCGGCGGCCGTCGGTCCTTGTCCGAGCCGCGCGCGCTGCTGTTGCCGCCGGGCCCGGATTCGCTCCAGCCGCTCGCGCGTGGACCAGCCGTAACGTCCGGCGTACTTCCTGGCAGTACTCCAGGCGAGGAGCCCAGCCACGACAAGGCAGGGCAGCAGGGCCAGGACCTTGGGGTCGGACACGTCGGCGAGGACGGCCACTGAGAGGACGACCACGAGGACGAGCATGACGGCCGCGTAGAAGAAGCGGCCGTGCGGATACCCCTGTACGCCGTACTGGGTGGGGAATTCCGCATCGTGTCCGCGTTCCACGGCAGCCCACTGCCGCATCAGCGTGAAGCGCCGGCTCGAGCGCCTCCGCAGCCCGCGCAGTACAGCCGAGGCCGGTAGGGCGAGGACGGCGAGCAGTACGAGGCCCAGCACCAGCGACACCGCGACGTCGGTGGTCTCGCTGCCCTCTGCCTCCGCGGCATCGACGACCATCACCGGCACCACCCCGGCGACGAACGTCACCACGACAGCACAGACGAGGAAGGTGAGAGCCCGGGCACGCGAGAGGTCCTCGCGGACCAGAGCGGCGAGGGCTTCCTGCTGATCTCGTACACGTGAGGCACGATCCGGCCAGTCGGCGACCGCCCGAGGCGCATCCGGCAGTGGGGCGGCCCGGAAGCGTGAGGGGCGGTTCTGCCCTGTCTGGTGACTGTTCGTGGTGTTCGTCATGTCCGTTCCCGTGGTGTCCGCGCGCGTCACTCAGTACTCGAAGGGATGAAGACCGAGTGGCCGGCGATGACCGCGACCAGGCCGGCCAGCTCTCGGACCTGATCCGGGTCCAGGCAGGTTCCGATGACAAGGAGGCCTCTGCCGCCGTCGGACGGGCAGGAGAGCACTCCTGCGAGACCGGTCCGCACATCCGGAGCGGACTCGCCCTCCCAGTCGCTCGGTGGCCGTACCGGCGGCTGCGCGATGAAACCGAAGCCGAGGCCCATGTCCGTGGAAAAGCGCTCGACATACGAGGTCGCGCCGGCGAATTGCTCGTCGAACACCTTCGACAGCAGCGCGCCGAGATCCAGTTCGTCGGGGCGGCCAGGCACGGCCGCCACCCCACCGTAGACCTGCCAGACCGCCTGGGCGCCGGTATTGGGGAGAGGGGCGGTGATAACCCCGTACATGACCACACCGTCGGCGAAATAGCGGTCGTAGCAGTAGAGCAGGCC
Source organism: Streptomyces sp. NPDC058812 (assembly GCF_042744565.1). NCBI lineage: Bacteria > Bacillati > Actinomycetota > Actinomycetes > Kitasatosporales > Streptomycetaceae > Streptomyces > Streptomyces sp. NPDC058812. The sequence continues at coordinate 350,185 of NZ_JBHYOB010000004.1, read as the reverse complement.
GTCCGTAAATTCTTCCCTGCGCTCGGCCGAAGTGTCCGGATAGGTACGACGGACGAGATCGGCGCACCGCTCCCGCGTGGCGTCCCTGTCCGTTCCGTCGGCCATCAGGTCGAACCAGTCCGGTGGGACGAAGAGCTGGATCTCTCCAGGTTCGATGTCCGGTGCCTCGGTGTCAGTACTCAATTGGAGACCTTGGGCTTCTGAGCCAGAGGACCGAAGTCCAACGAGAAGATCTTGCCGAGCGTTTCGACGCTGTCACCGCTGCCCTCTGCCGTCATGACATTGCCGGTCCACGTGGTGGAGTAGCCGCCCGTTCGCCACAGGAATTCGGTGTGCCCCATGGCGTACGACGTGGAAGCCAACTGGAAATAACCCATGGGCAGTTCCTGCGCCGGACCGATCAGCTGAGGCACCATGCGCGTGGGGGCTCCGGAAGCCTTGGCCGCGGCGAGCACGCCTTCACCGATCTTCGCCCCGACCTTGCCCAGCCCGAATCCGACGGCGTCCATGATGACGTCCTTGGTTAGCAGCGCCTTCCCGAAGCTGCCTGTCGTGCCTACGGCGGAGAGATAGTGGGCACCGAGTGCGACACCGGCGAGGACGAGAGATGCCGCGCCGAGGAACTGGAGGCCTGGCACAAGCGCCAGCAGTCCCGTGACCGCGCTCAACAGGCCGGCGATGTCGCCGATGAGGTCCAGGAGGGGAGCCAGCTTGCCCAGCAGCTCGATCGCCTGGTCGTGCAGCCACGCCGCCGCATCGGCGATGGAGTCAAGCGCGTTCCCGATGGCCTCGCCGAGATTGTCCCAGAATCCCGGTTCGTTCGGCGCGATGTCGATGGCCTTCTGTAACCGCTTGGCGGCGTTACGGCCCTCTTCCTCGTAGTCGGAATGAAGAGTGCGGGCGCGCTTGCGCACGTCTTCGACGGGGTCCGTGCCGTCGGCGCTTCCGGACGAGGGCTTCTTCTCCGCCTCGGAACGGCCCTTGTCCTTGGACTTGTCCGCAGCCGACTTGGCCTCGGCGGCCTCTCGCTCGAGACTGCGGGCCTTCTTCTGCTTGTCCTCCATATAGCTGGACCAGCCCTGGAGGACACCCTTCGCCTTGTCGAAGGAGTCGTAGGCATCCACGACTTTCGGTCGGAAGTCGTCGTCGAGCAGTTCCCGGAAGGCGATGGCGGCCTTTCCACGCCAGTCGCCCTTGGCTGCTCCGTCCAGGACCTTTTTGATCTCGCCGAGTGCTTCTGCCGTGTGGCGAATGGAGTCGGAGACCTCGTCCACGGCGATGTGGTCCCCGGGGCACGGAACGAAACCCAGCGCCGGGAAGTCATCGAGGGTAGGCGCGCTCACTTCTTCTTGGCCGCCTTGGAAAGAGCGTCGGCAAGGTCCAAGTCGAGTTGGGTGAACGTCTTCTCGATCGTGTCAAGAGTCTTAGCAGCGCCCTTGGAGAACTTGCGCAGCTGCTTGATTTCGTAATCCCACTCCTCGCCGAACTCCTCCATGCGATGCTCGAGCTGAGAGGCGCCCATCGCCTTCGCATCGATGTCCGCCATCGCGCGGATCGGCTTGGCGAAGAGGTCGTCGATGTGTCCGAGGTTGTAACGCACCCGGTCCAGCATCTCGCCGTCGATGTACAAGTCACTCATGGCTCCCCCGCGGAGATGTCAGCTGCACTGCAGTGCCGCCCTTCTGCTCTCACCGCAAGCACGGGGGCGGGAGGACAGGCGCTGGTGGCGGTAGCGCTGACATGCGGTGTTTCGCCACTGCGAAGTTCCTTGCAAATCTGGCTTAAAGGGTGAATACATCCCAAGCGGGGTGTCGTCGAAGTGCTCACACGTTGGCTGACTTCCGCAACCGAACACTCCTCGCGACGTGGCCGTCACGACCACACGGCAGAGCACACACGGCGCCGCTCAGGTCACGAGGTTGCATCCACCCCCAGCGGTGCCGGTCAATGAGGCGCTCCAGGAAGCCGGAGCGTCCGCGCGAAGTCGTCCAGGGGCTCCATGGCCGCGGCGATCACTTCCGGATCGTCGTGGTGCCCGCGGAGGCAGACGTCGGGGATGCCGGGCGGGGTGTGCCAGTGATACGTCACCGAAGTCATCATGATGCTGCTGTCTGCGGGGTAGGAGCGAGTGACTCGGACTCCGTCCGCGCCCAGGTGTGGAGAGGCGAACGGAATACTGCCGGTTCGCTGCTGCCACTCGGGGATCTCCGGGTGCGGCACCGTGAGTGCGGTGCTTCCCTCGCAGGAAGCCGCGTTACCGGCCTCGCAGTGGATGCGGGTGGCGTGCATTACCAGTGGCATGTAGGTCAGTGGAACGGGGTGGTAGATGAACGCCTCGTCGACCTGGAGTTTGTCCCGGAGCGTGACGATCGTCTGCTCGTAGAAGGTCTTGTGGAAGCGGCGGAGTTTGCGGGTGAGTTCGATGTCGTGCGCGGCGGCCAGGTCGGCCAGAGTCGCGTCCAGCCATTCCTTGAAGGTCTTCTTGTCCATCTGGAGCCAGAGATAGCCCCAGAGGCCCTTGTTGGCATCCGTATCGACGTGGAGCGCACCGAGGTCGTCGCTCCACAGGGTGCCTTCGGACATCAGAGGTCTCCTTCGTCAGGGCGCGGGCAGTGAGAGGGGCGCCATCAGGCGTAGGCCCAGCGGAACGTGCTCATCACAGCGTCGAACAGCTCCACGAGCGTGTCATAGAAGGCGGGGTCCGAGCCCGGCGCGATCAGCGCGCTGAAGGAGAAGGTGAGGTACTGGTCCGGGGCGCTGTCCGGGACAGGTACGAAGTACTCGACCCGGCGGTGAGCGACGTCGACGCCCTGGGCGGCATCGGCGGGTACGTCTCGCTCCGAGCGCAGGGCCGCGGTGTCGTCGAGCTCCCGCGTCTCGGCACCGGGAGTCACGGAGGCGAGCGCGGCGAGGACCGCTTCCGGGCCGCTTTCGGGCCTGACCCGCGGAATCTCGATCGGCTCCGAAGCCACGAGCGAGACGGGCAGAGCGACGCCGTGAAGACGTTCGGTGGGGAGGTAGAGGGTCATACCCCCCTTGGCCCTTGCCCGGCGGACGACCTTCTTCATCTCCTGGTTGAGTTTCAGGCGGGCTCTCGGAATGTCGTCCTTGGGAAAGCCGACGGGCAGTTGTGCGACAGCCTTGCGGACGATGTGGTCCATCGCTTCCCTGGTGCCGTTGCGTAGCGGAATCACATCCCAGCCGGGTGGCGGCACCAAGTTGAAGCCGTTCGGGGCCCGGCGGGTCTCAGCGGCGGCCATGGCGCTCCCGCATCCCTTCCACTGCATAGGAAACGCCAACGAAGAGCGCCCACGCCGGGGCGGCGATCATGCCCGGCCAGAAGCCGAGCAGCAAGGAAGGCAGGTAGAAGCCGCCGCCCATGGCGAGATCTCGGGTGAGGTAGGGCGGACGGCCCGCGTACCGGGGGTACTTCGCGAAGACCCAGGCATAGTGGAGAAGACAGCCGATGATCCCGGCCTCATAGACGTGAAGAACCTCGTCTCTCAGAAATTCCGGCACGAGAATCATGACTCCGATCACCGGAAAGACCAGTGGCATGCCGATCAGCATAGTCAACCGGAGTCGCCGGTTCGGGCCGGTGCCGAGCCCCGTGCGGGCGGCTTCGGCTTCGGTAATGCGTTGCGCTGAGTGCAGGTCCACGATCGTTCCTCACCAGTGGGTGTCGGGAGCGGGCTTAAGAGTGTTGTCCTTCCAGTCGGAATACCCCTCGTTGTACGGCTTTTCTCCGGTTCCGAGGTGTTCGTGAGTCCAGCTCGTCAGGTCGCTCTTGCCCAGCGTCTTGTCCATGACGTCCATCCCCATGCCGGTCCATGCGATGCCGAGGCCTACCTGGTAGGACTTGTACGCCTTGTCCGCGGCGGCCCCAGCGGCCGCAGGGAAGGTGGCCTTGTTCGCCTGCAGCATCTTGGCCATGCCGGCCATTTCCTTGTCGCCGAGGTGCAGCAGGGTCGACAGCGGGCTGACCCGCAGAGGCGCCTTGGCCACCAGACCGACGTTTTGAGAGATGGACTTCCGTATGCCGTTACGGGCCGCACTGACTACCTGTCGCCCCGCCCCTTCCGGCATTTTGGACATCACCCGCCCCATGTCATCCATGATGCCCTTGACGCCTCTGAGCCCTCGGCTCAGGCCGGCTGTTCGGGCGGCCTGAGCAGCGCCCACGGTGGCCTTGGCGCCGCTTGCGAGCTTCGCGGCGGCTCCGATGCCACCCACGACGAGCAGCCCTCCCACGACGTCGAAGATGACATCCGTCCAGGTGGCGTCGCCGGATGCCACCAGCAGGAGTCTGAGCCCGATCGTGAGCGCCGCGATGCCAAGGACGAGCAAGTTCAAGCCGGGAATGGCGAGCGCCAGAAAGCCGGCGAACGTGGCGACCCAGCCGAGGACGTCTATAAAGGCTTTGATCCCGTCCGCGTGGTCATGGACCCAGCCCTTGATGTTGTCCCAGGTCGAGTCCTCGATGACGTCGTCGATCTCGTCGCGGATCTTCCCGGCATAGTGATTGGCACGAGTGATCCGGTTGCCGGTCAGGGTGTGCAGGGTGATTCGATACGGCTGGATGGGGTCGTCGGCGGGGCTGGTGCCGCTGGGGGACGTCTGCGGGACGTCCTTGTCCTCCGACGCGGCTTTCTTGGCCTTGTCGGCCTCGACCTCCTCCTGCTTCTCCTTGGCCTGGCGCAGGAGTTTGTCGGCGTCGCTCTGGAAATCCTCCAGTTCGTTCGACCACTTGGTCAGGTGGCCGTGCACCCGCTCGTATCGTCCGGCCACCTCCCGCATGTGCTTCTCCAGCGTGGAGGACTCGTCGCGCAGGGTCTTTACGTATTTACCCTTGAGAGTCTCGTCGTCGCTGATCGCCTTGAGGTTCTTGGCCTGGTCCCGGAGCTTCTCGGCCACCGAGATCATGTGCTTGACCTCGGCACGGATCTCCTCCGGATCGCCGGGAACGGGATCGGATGCGCACAGCGGCTGCCAGTCCACCGGACGGCGCTTGGATGTCGGTGTCATGGCGTCACTTCTTCTGCTTCTTCTTGTTCGCCTTGGCCAGCTCGTCGTCGAGATCCTCGAACGCCTTCTTGCTGCCGGCCACGAGCTTGCCGACCGATTCGATGGACTCGACGAGCCTGGTGCGGTAGTCGTCCCAGTTGTCGACGAACTTTTCCATGGCCCCGGCCACGGCACCGGAGCCCCAGTGCTCCTTCATGTCGTCCCGGCGGTTCTCGATGTCCTCGAAGGTCTTCTTGAGCTGGCCGAGCTTGCGCTCGCAGTCTGCGAGGAAGTCGTAGTCGACCGTCAGGTCCGGCTCACCCATGCAGTTTTCTTCCCCCGTGTTTGATCATGCGGCCGTGATGGCCATCTTCCGCTTCTCGTCGTCCCGGTCCCGAGCGCGGTCCCAAGCACGCTCCTGGGAGCTCAGAAACCACTCCACGAAGTTCTCAAGGCGGCGAGTAACGTACGGCGCTCTGCCCGCAGCCTTGCGCACTTCCCCGGGCGGATCCGGCATTCTACTGAGCCGGCACCAGGCGGAGTAGCCGGCCTCAAAGCCGAGTCTCGTCTTCGCGGTCTTCGCGAGGCCTGCGGATCTCATCAGCGATTGACCGCCTGGATCTCCTGGACGGTGACCGCCTGGTCGTTGCCGAAGGTCCCGTCGGGCAGATCGCCGCCCGCGCCGCCGCTGCCGGTCCAGGCGACCTCCCAGGTGACCGTGGCCTGGAGCTTGAAGGTGCCGTCTCCCGAGGAGCGGAGGTACTTGATGCCGCAGGGCGGGTTCTGGTCGGCCTTGCCCTTGGCGTACGGCTCCCCGATCGAATCGTCGTCGTTGATCGTGCACTCGCCGGAGGCGGGATAGGTCTCGGCGTCCGGGGTGCCGGGCTCCAGCTTGAGGGAGACTGGGGTGGCGGTGGTGGTGGCCTGGATGTTCACGCCGCCGACGTCGAGCGAGGCTGTGACCGACACCTCTTTGAACGTGGCCTTGTCCAGCCACGCCCAGGTCGGGAGGTTGACCTTGGTGGTATCGGCGGGGGCGAGCGACACCTCGGTGGTCGGCAAGCGGACGCGGTTGTAGGCGAGTTCGGCGAGGACCTCCGGCGTCACGGCGTTCTCGACCGGCGGAGCGTCCCCGTTTTCGACCCAGAAGGGCTCCTCGTCGCAGAGCTGCGCCTCGGGCTCCATCCAGCGGTCCTCGTCCTGGACTGCGACCCACCAGTTGCCCTCATCCTTCACGTCCAGGTTGTAGTTCTCGTACTCGCCGTCCTTGTACTTTTCCCGGAACATGCCCACGGAGGTCTTGGCATAGCTGTGCTGACCCGGCGTGTTCACCGTCTCGCTGTACATGTCCTCCACGTACTGCGAGAACTCCTTGGCGGAGCGGGGCTCGTACCAACAGGCAGGCGGCGTCCAGTCGCCGACGGGGGTGACGTTGCCGCCGGTGTCCCCGCCGCCCGGGGAAGTGGTGGTGTAGGTGATCCTTGAGACCAGGTCGCCACCGGATCTGGTGCCCTCGGTGTCGATCTCGGACTCGGAGGCGCCAGGCCCCTTCGCCTGCGCGGTTCCGGCGGCCAGGGCCAGCGCCGTGACGAGAGCGCTTGTCACGGCTATGCCTCGGGTCAGGGCGCGCACGACTTGTCCCCCCTCTTCGACTGCACTTCCGTGGTCTGCCAGACGCCCTTGTCGTTCTTCTTCAACTGCGTGCTGTAAGTGACGTACGGACTCTCGTCGGAGGGCGTCTTGTCCACCTTGCCGGTCTCGCGGTCCTTGTTGTACGCCTTGCTCTCGTCGGCGCAGTACACGACCGCGGCCGTGTCCTTGTCGGCGACCTTGATGTCGGGCTTGAAGTAGCGGGTGACGCCTGTCCAGGTGAGGCCCTCGTCCAGCCAGGCCTGGATCCACTTCTGGGCGCTCACCAGGGCGTCGCCCTGGCGGTAGTACGCGACGGACGCCGAGTCCGCGTTGCCCCGAAGGATGGCGTCGTCGACCGCGTTCACGGTCTGGGCCACGTCGGAGAGCACCGCGTTCTCGGTGGGGTCGCCCGTCTCCCAGTTCTCGAACTTGTTCTCCACGCCCTTGGGAAACGTGATCCTCGGCCGGTCGGCCGGTCCGGGAGGAGTGCTCTTGTCCGGCGAAGCCGGCTCTGTCGACTTGTCCGTGTCCGCACCAGCGATCTTGTCGTTCTCCTCGGACTTGCCGTCCCCGCCGCCGCAGGCGGTGAGGAGTAGCGCTGCCGTTGCAGCTAGCGCGGTGGCAACGGGCAAAGAACGGCGCTTCACAGTGGGCTCCCCGTGAGACAAAGCTTCGGTCAAGAGATCTGACGGTAGTGGTGGGGTTATTGGTTTCGCCAGAGCGAACTTCCGCGAAAACGCGGACAATGCTGGGCGTACCGTGCGCTCGGGGGAGTGGTCGTGTCCTGTCCGTGTCCCGATCGGTGACGGTTCAAGACACGGGGAGCCCTGTCCGGGACAGGGAGGAAGTGGGCCGACGGAGGAGAACTCAGTTCAAGAGGAGCAAAGCCGATACCAGGGCCAACCGTTTCTTCGGGGGTGTGGCGGAGGGGAGCCTTCAGGCGTAGGTCCAGCGGAAGGTGCTCATGACGGTGGCGAAGGTCCGCGAGGGTGACACTGCACAGTGTTGTCGCCGTTGTTCAGTCGCCGGCGAGGACTGGGGGCGCTGGGCGTCGGTGCTGCCGAGGCGGGGCAGTCGCATCCTGTGCTTGTGGATCTCGCGGGTGGCGGGTCCCAGCTGACATCGGCGGACGTGACGTTTCCCGCGCTGCCGTCCTTGGTGACGGATCCGGGTTTGGTCACCTTGATGTCGGAGCCGTACGCCTCGGGGTATGGGCGAGTCGTCGAGATCCCGTACGGCGAGCCGGTCTGCTCCACGCCGGCCATCGGGGGAGCGGATTGAGATCGACACGGGGACCTTCCGAGGCGCCCCAAGCGGGTCGAGCGTGATCTCTGACTGACGCCTCTGTTCCCGCTGGCAATTGCCACGACGTCGTGCTCGTTAGGGTGGGCCCCCGGACACGCGCGGTGCGACTGAGGGGCGAGGGGCCACGTGGCAGACGACATATCCGGAACCGGGGCCGCTGTTCGGCCGGAGCGGGGCGGTACGGGCGTGTGGTGGCGGGCGGATTGGGTGCGGTGGCTGCTGGTCAGTCTGGTGCGCGCCGGCGGTTCGCTGGGGCTCTCCTGGCTGGGGCCTGTTGTGCCGTTGCCGTCTGTGGTGCGGGGCGTAGGGCTCTTGCTCGCGCTACTGGTGCTCCCACTGGCGTCGGTGCTGATTCCGGTGCTCTTGTTGCGGCGGGTGCCGCGCAAGAAGAGGAAAGTCGCGTGGCAGCTTGTCGTGCCGGTCATCGCGGGGGTTGCCTTGGGGGTGGTCGGCAAGTTCGCCGGTGATCAAGCCGCCTTGGCGGACCGGGGCGCGTGGACCGACGCGGTGGTCGTCGGCATGGACGACAGCGGAACCAACCACTGCGACCTGCGCTCGGTCGACGGGCGGACGATATCCCCCTCGCTCTCGGAGGGCGGCGGCTGCGAAGACTGGGTGTCGAAGGGCGACAAGCTGCGCGTGCGTTACGACCCCGAGGGCCTTGCCAGTCCGACTGAGGACAGGGACAGCAGCTCGTACGGAGGGTTCCTCGCGACGCTCTTCGGGGCGGCCGTCGTGATGGGCACCTGGGGTGGAGTGCGTCAGAGCAAGTGGGACCGGGAGTATGACGAGGGCCGGCCGAGAGTGGGGCGACGCGGGTGAAGGCGCGCGACGATCGGTTTCGGGCGCGGGACGGGGCCGGGCTTCTGCTGTTCGTCGTGATCGCCGGAGCCGCGCTTGTCCATACCGTCGGGGGCACGAGGTGGTTCGCGCGCGAGAGTGCTCCCGTCTTCTATGACCTGCCCGGAGGGGCCTGGGCAGTGGGCGGTGCTCTCGGACTGGTCAGCGTGCTCGGGTGGGCCGGCGCTGTGTCGGACCGGCTCCAGTGTTCCTCCGCAGTACGCACTGGCAGGCTGCCGCGTGTGGCTCGGACGGTTGCCCGTGGTGTCCGTTGGGTGGCTGCGATCGGGCCGGTCGTGTTTCTTTTCAGTGGCCTGCGGGGCAAGAACTGCCGCTCGTACGAACCGGGTTGCGCCTACATTCCGGGGACCGGTCCGGTGCTGCTCGCGTACGTCGGCTGTGTGGCCCTCCTGGGTCGGCTCTGTTACCGGTGGCGCAGTGCCGTTGTGGCCGAGCGCAACGCTCGGGAGCGGGAGTGGCTGCGGAAGCTGCGCAAGAAGGGCAAGGAGAAGAGCCGCGCCGCCCGGCAGCGGTAGGTAGGCCTGGGCCTGTCGGGTCTCAGGCGAACGCCCCCTTCCCAGTGGACGTGCGCCGACTCCCTCACCCGGTCCGCCATCCGGGAGATGCCGTCGCCGAGCGCTTAGAGCGGGCTGCCCTCCGGCTCCTCGTACGGCACCCGTGCATCCCCCGTCTCCCGGTCCCGTGTCCCGGTCCCTGATCCCCGTCATTCCCGCCCGCGGCACTCTAGTGGCGGCTTCGCTGCCGCGAGACCGCCCGCTCCCTCACCCCAGCTTCCCGTTCTGCGCCTCCACCACCGCCGCCGGCAGCTTCGCGTCGCTCGGCCTGGCGTTCGCGATGGCGCTGCCGTCGACCGAGAAGTACACGGCGAGGACGTCGCCGCTGCGCACGGCCTGGGTGTGCACGGTGTGGGTGACGCCACGGAACGTCAGCGTGGAACGGAACCCGAGGAACTCGTCGCCGGCCGCCGCCACGGGCTTCTCGGCGGTCACCGAGTCGTACGCGCTCGTGTTCTCGTCGGACTTGGCCGTGAAGCCATCACCGCAGGCGTCCACCGCCTTCGACAGCCCGGACATCGCGGACTCAGCGCTGCCGGACTCGTACGCCGTGAGCGTTACGTACGTGAACGCGCCGATGTTCGCGCCACCGCTGTCGACGACGCGCGTGAGGTCGGCCTGGGGTTCTCCGAGGGGGAGTTGGTTCATGGCCAGGGCCAGCGGTGCGCAGACGGGCTTGTCCACCGTGACCTCCTTGGCCGACTTGGCGAGGACGAACTCGTCGTCGGGCTCCGTGACCTTCCTGTCGCCGGGGGCGTCCGCCTGCGTGATGGCGAGCTGCTTCAGCCGCTCCTCCGGCGTCGCCTGCTTCTCCTGCTGTTCCTGCGACGCGGTCGCCGTCGGCTTGTCCGCGTCCGAACCGGAGCCGGAGTCCCCGCCGCAGGCGGTGAGCGCGGCGAGGGAGAGCAGGGAGAGGGCGGAGAGGGCTGCCGTGGTGGGTCGGTTCATGGGGGTTCCTTGATGTGTGGGGGGAGAGGGGGGGGGCGGCCGGTCGGCTGGGGGCGGCGGTTCGACCAGGAACTGCAGGAACTGTCCGGGTCCGGGCGATGACTGTTAGATGCCCGAGGTCCCCCCGGCGTTGCCCTCGTGCTGCTGCCCCGGGTCACTGATCCGAGCGAAGATCATGGCATGGGGGATCCGGTCCCCCGCGGGCTCTCTCGTGAGTGAATCGTGCAGGCATCATGGCCGCGCCGTGACGAACGGTACGCGGGAGCTGTCCGGTCGCACCGGTAATGAATTCGCACCCGCACAGTCGAGTTGCCTGGCCCGCGGGCCGTCCCCAAAGGGGTTGCCAGGTCGCGAAGTTGCAGATGAGTAACGGTGAGCAGGGTGTGGGGTCAGGGGGCGGGCACGCCTTGAGGGGCTTATGTGCGGCTGATACGGTGCGATGGCTTGACACTCGCCTCACTGCTGGTTATTCGCCCAGGTCGGGCGGGTGCGTCAGGGGATGTCCCTGGGCGCCACCGGTCGGGCGGGCACGGGTGGAGTGTCCGAATGTGCAGATGATTCTGCGTACTTGAGTGATACGTGCTCAAGAGCAATTACGTGGCAGACAATTTCTTGGGTGTACGGGGAGCGGTTGCGTGAAGATCCAGGAGCGTACGGGGGCGGGCGCGGGACGTTCCGCGGCTCCGGCTCAGCCGTCGGTCGGTGACCGGCTTCCCAGCCCTCCTCGCGAGCGCAAACCGGCGCTGGCCGCGCTGGCGGTGCTGCTGATCCTGCTGGGCGCGCTGGGCGCGACGACGCTGGTGCTGCGGGTCGGGGACCGGGTGGAGGTCATCCAGCTGACCGGTCAGGTCCCGGCCGGCTCGGCGATCACCAAGGACAAGATCAAGCCCGTGATGGTGAGCGACGACTCCGGCGCCGACTTCGTGCCGTGGTCGCAGTGGGAGTCCCTCAAGAAGCTCCAGGCCAAGTCCACTCTCTACCCCGGCACAGTGGTCGTGGGGCAGATGTTCGGCGGCAAGGCCGGTATGGAGCAGGGCAAGGCATACGTCGGTCTGGCTCTCAAGGAGGGTCAGTACTACGACGACATCAAGAACGGTGACGCCGTCGCCGCCTACCGGGTCGGCTCCGGCTCCGCCGGCGACTCGTCGGACAAGAACTCCTCGTCCGCCTCCGACAACTCCCTCATCGCGAACACCCAGGTGCACAACGTCAAGAAGGACGGCGACGCCACCCTGAACACGGGCAGCCTCTCCGTCACCCTCCTCGTCGACGAGGGCGACGCGGCGGCCCTCGCCTCGGCGGCCTCCGCCGGCGAAGTGGCTCTCGTGCGCGTCCCCGGCAAGTAGAAGGCGACCCCCGCAGCCATGGCCCTCATCGCCCTCGCCGCTGACAAGGGTTCCCCCGGCGTCACCACCGCGGCCGTCGCCCTCGCGGCGGTCTGGCCGCGCCGCGTCCTGCTCGCCGAGACCGACCCGGCGGGCGGCGACCTGGTGTACAGGTCCGCGGCCGCGCACGGCGGTCCGCTCAACCCCAACACCGGTATGCTGTCGATCGCCGCCACCGCGCGGCGCGGCCTCGTGCCCGACCAGCTCTGGGACCACGTACAGCCGCTCAGCGGCGGCCTCGAAGTACTCGTCGGTCTCGGCATCTCCGAGCAGGCCGCCGGCCTCGCGGGCCTGTGGCCCACCCTCGGCCGGGCCTTCGCCTCCCTCGCCGACTCCCCGAACGCGCCCGCCGACGTCATCGCCGACTGCGGCCGCGTCAGCGGGGACACCCCGGCCGCGGAGCTGTTCCCGCACGCCGCGCTCGTACTCCTCATCTCCCGTACCGAGCCGGAGGCCATCGCCCGCGTCCGCGACCGCGCCGCCGCCCTCTCCGCCAAGCTGCACGGCGGCCCGCGCGGTGCCGCGAGCCTCGGCATGCCGATGATCGGCGTCGTCCTCGTCGCCGACACGAACAACGCCGCCAAGCTCTCCGGCCAGGTCAACGACATGCTCGTGCACGCCCAGACCGGCGCCCGCGTGGTCGGCACGATCGCCGACGACCCGGCCGGCGCCGACCAGCTGGCCGGACGCAAGCGCGGGCGGCTGGAGAAGTCGCTGCTCATCCGCTCCGCCCGCAAGGTCACCTCGGACCTGTACCAGCAGTTCGGCGCCGCCTGGTCCGTGCCCACCGGACCCGCCGGCACCGGCATGACCGGCCACGCGGGGGCCGGCCGATGACCGCTGTCGACCACTCGTTGGTCAAGCGGTTCCGGCAGGACGCCGGCGACCGCATCTCCGAGCAGCGCCGCCAGGACCAGGTCAGCGGCGTCACGCCGATGTCCACCGAGGACGAGCGGCAGTACGCGCGCGCCGTCATCGCGCAGATCCTGGAGGAGTACGCCCGCGCCGAGATCAACGCCGGGCGTACGCCGCTGGACGCGGAGACGGAGGAGCAGTACGCCGCCGCCGTGCACGCCGCGCTGTTCGGCGTCGGGCGGCTCCAGCCGCTCCTCGACGACCCCGAGGTCGAGAACATCGACATCAACGGCTGCGACCACGTCTTCGTCGGCTACTCCGACGGGCGCGAGGAGCGCGGTGAGCCGGTCGCCGAGACCGACGAGGAACTCATCGAGCTGATCCAGATCCTCGGCGCCTACTCGGGTCTGTCGTCCCGCCCCTTCGACTCCGCCAACCCGCAGCTGGACCTGAGACTGCCGGACGGTTCGCGTCTGTCGGCGGTCATGGACGTCGCCCGTCGCCCGGCGCTGTCCATCCGCCGCGCGCGCATGGGCAAGGTCTTCATCTCCGACCTGGTCGGCAACGGCACCCTCGCCCCCGAGCTGGGCCACTTCCTGGCCTGCGCGGTACGCGCCCGCAAGAACATCATGATCGCGGGCGCCACGAACGCCGGCAAGACGACGCTGCTGCGCGCCCTCGCCAACGAGATCCCCCCGCACGAGCGGCTCATCACGGTCGAGCGAGCCCTGGAGCTCGGCCTCGACACCTTCCCCGACCTCCACCCCAACGTGGTGGCGTTCGAGGAGCGGCTGCCCAACTCCGAGGGCCAGGGCACGATCAGCATGGCGGAACTGGTCCGCCGTTCCCTCCGTATGAACCCCTCCCGCGTCATCGTCGGTGAGGTGCTCGGCGACGAGATCGTGACCATGCTGAACGCGATGTCGCAGGGCAACGACGGCTCGCTGTCCACGATCCACGCCAACAGCTCGCACGAGGTCTTCAACCGTATTTCGACGTACGCCCTCCAGGCCACGGAGCGGCTGCCGATCGAGGCCAGCCAGATGCTGGTGGCCGGCGCCGTCAACTTCGTCGTCTTCATCCAGCGGCGCAACAACTTCCAGAGCGGCGGGCGCCTCCAGCGCGTGGTCACCTCGGTCCGTGAGGTGAACGGCGTCGACGGCCGCGTGCTGTCCAGCGAGGTCTTCGCCGAAACGCCCGACGGCCGGGTCGTACCGCACGCCCCCATAGCCTGCCTGGAGGAACTCATCGCCTACGGCTACCGGCCCAACGGAACGTGGGGGTGAGACGGACATGACGACCCCCACGACCTCTCTCGCGGCACTGGACTCCCTCGGATCCATGGGCGGCCTGTTCTCCACCACGGTCCTGTACGCGCTCGGCTGCGGCGTCGCCGTCGGCGGCGGACTCGCCCTCTTCCTGGTCGCCGTACGCGGACTGCCCGCCAAGCCCGAGCACGAGAAGCGCCAGGCCAGCGAGCGGGCCAACGAGCTGATCCGGTGGGCGGGTCGGCGCGGCTCCCTCGCGGCCATCGTCGGCCTCGTCGTCCTGCTCCTCACCCGCTGGGCGGTGCTCGGCATCGCGGCCGGCATCCTCGTCTTCTTCTGGGACCGCCTCTTCGGCGGCGCCGCCGAGGAACGCGCCGCCATGAAGCGGGTGGAGGCCCTCGCCTCCTGGACGGAGTCGCTGCGCGACACCATCGCGGGCGCGGTCGGCCTGGAGCAGGCCATCCCGGCCTCGGCACGCGCCGCCGCCCCGGTCCTGCGCCCGCACCTGGACGCCCTGGTCGACCGGCTGCGCTCCCGCACCCCGCTGCCCGAGGCGCTCCAGCACCTCGCCGACGAGATCGACGACGCTTCCGCCGACATCATCGTCGCCGCGCTGATCCTCAACGCGCGGCTGCGCGGTCCGGGCCTGCGCCAGGTCCTCGGCGCGCTCGCCAAGTCGGCGCGCGAGGAGGTCGACATGCGCCAGCGCGTGATGGCCCAGCGCGCCTCGACCCGCCGGTCCGTCCAGATCGTCGTGGCGGTGTCGGTCCTCTTCGTCCTCGGCCTGTCCATCTTCAACCGGGACTTCGTCGAGCCGTACGGCTCGCCCGTCGGCCAGCTCGTACTGGCCTGCGTGTGCGGCCTGTTCGCGCTGGGGTTCTGGTGGCTGCGCAAGCTGTCGACCATCGAGACCCCGGAACGCTTCCTGGTGCGGGACGGTTCCGAGGTCCAGTTCGTTCGTCCCCGTACCTCGGACCGGACGGGCCAGCAGGGCCAGCAGGGCCAGCCCGCGCAGCGGTTGCCGCAACCGTCCCAGCCGTCGCAGGCGTCTGGAGACGAGGGGGTACGACGATGAACCTGACAATGCCGGTACTGGTCGGCGCCGTCATCGGCCTGGGCGTCTACGCCCTGGTCCGTGCCCTGATGCCGAGCAGACGGAGCCCGATCCAGCAGGTCGCGCGGATCGACGCGATGCGGGCGCGCGGAACGGCGTACGAGTCGGCCCGCGCGGCGAAGGACACCAGCCGCCTCGGCTCGCTGCGTGCCCAGGTCGGCGCTCGCGTCGCCGAGTTGTACATGCAGCAGGGCTGGGAGCTGCGATCGCTGCGCGCGGACCTGGCGGTGCTGGACCGGAGCTGGGAGAAGTTCCTGGCGACGAAGGCGCTGCTGGCCGCGGGCGGTCTGTTCTTCGGACCGTTCCTGTTCGCGATCGTCTGGACGCTGGGCTTCGGCGACAGCCCGATCATCCCGGTCTGGCTGGCCCTGCTCTGCGCGGCGCTCTTCTTCTTCCTCCCCGACCTGGAGGTGCGCCGGGACGCGGCCGACAAGCGCCGTGACCTGCGGCGCGTGATCGGCGCGTACCTGGACCTGGTCTCCATGAGCCTGGCCGGCGGGCGCGGCCTGCCCGAGGCCCTGATGGCGGCGGCGGAGGTGTCGGACGGCTGGGCGACCCACCGCATCCGCAACGCCCTGGCCGACGCGCGCATCACGGGCATCAGCCAGTGGCAGGCACTCGGCCAGCTCGGCGAGGACCTCGGCGTCGAGGAGCTCAAGGACCTCTCCGCCTCGCTCGCCCTGGTGGCCGACGACGGCGCCAAGGTCCGCGAGTCCCTCGCCTCCCGCGCCGAGACCATGCGGCACCGCGAACTCGCCGAGATCGAGGGCAGCGCGGGTGAGAAGTCCCAGTCGATGCTCGTGGCCCAGCTCCTGCTGTGCGCCGGGTTCCTGGTGTTCCTGATCTACCCGGCGGCGATGCGGGTGTTTCAGGTGTGACGCAGCTTTTGACGCAGCTATCTCAGCTCCGATTCAGCAGCTCCGAGCCGCTTCGCTCCCAGAACTGATACGAGAGGACAGACTCACCATGAACGGACGGAACCTCCGCACCGGCACCACGGGCATCGTGCCCGTGGACTTCCTGATCACCTTCCTGCGGGCCCGCGTGGACCGCGCCCGCTCCGGCGAACTGGACCGGGGCGCGTCCGCGGTCGAGTGGGTCATCATCTCCGCGGTCGTCGTCGCGATCGTCGGCGTGGTGGCCGCCATCATCAACGCCGCGCTCAGCGAGGGCGCCAACAAGGTCGGCGACTGCATCAAGGGCGCGGACGCGGGCAGCACCTGCTGACCGCGGGTACGGGTTCCGCTGCTACGGGGAGTACGGGGAGTACGGGGGTGTCAGTGCGCGTACGTGGTTGGGTGCGCCGCCGCGTGGAGGCTGCCTCCGCGCGTGGCGATTCCGGCATGACCGCGATCGAGTTCGTGCTGCTCACGCCGGTCCTCTTCTTCATGATCTTCGCGACGGTGCAGTTCGGGCTGTACTTCTTCGCCGACCACGTGGCACAGGCCGCGGCCCAGGCGGGCGCACGCAAGGCCCGCGCGACGGCCGACGCCCAGCCCGGCGGCTGGCGGGGCGAGGCACAGGACGTGGTCGACAGCTACATCCGCCAGCTGGGCCCCCAACTGGTCCTGTCACCGGACGTGAAGATGCTCCAGCCGGAACAGGACACGGTCGGCGTGGAGATCACGGCCCGCATCCCGACGGTGTTCCCGGGCCTGGACCTGACGGTGCACGCGCAGTCGATGGGGCCGGTGGAGCGTTTCGTGCAGGAGGGAGAGAACTAGATGGACCTCTCCCGCATCACACCCCGCACCACATCCCGCGTGCGGCAGGCCGAGGCCGGCGGCGACCGGGGCCTGTCCACCATCGAAGTGGTGATCCTGGCCCCGGTGATGATCCTCTTCATCCTCGTCCTCGTGGCCTTCGGCCAGCTGGTCGACGGCCGCGGCGCCCTCGACGGCGCGGCCCGGGACGCGGCACGCGCGGGCTCGATCCAGAAGGACCACGGCACGGCGATCGCGGAGGCGAAAAGGGCGGCCGAGTCCAACCTGGCGGACGTCTGCTCCGGCCCGGTCTCCGTCGTCCAGAAGAGCGCCGGCTTCGAGCCCGACACCCTCTTCACGGTCGAGGTGAGCTGCGAGGTACGGGGCCTGGCCTCGCTCGGCCTCAACATCCCGACGACCCTCTCGGCGAGCTTCAGCTCCCCGCTGGACCCGTACCGGAGGACGGCGTGAGATCCCTCGCACGCGCGTGGCTCGCGGACCGGAGCGCCCGGCTGGACGACCGGGGCTCGGGCGCCGGCGCGGTCATCATCTTCGCCCTCGTCTTCCTCTCCCTCTCCGCCTTCGTCATCGACGGCGGCATGTCCATCTCCAAGCGCGAACGCGCCGCGGACATCGCCGAACAGGCCGCCCGCTACGCCGCCCAGGACATCGACCGCGAGGCCCTCTACGACGACGTGGGCGGCCCCGCCCCCATCAACTACGAGAACTGCGACGCGAGGGTCAAGGCCTTCGCCGCCGAGATGGACATGACCGGCCAGGACATCGCCGCGACGCACTGCGTGGCAGCCGACGCCGCACAGGTGGAGGTCGAGGTCCAGCTCACCTACTCCCCGGTCTTCACGGGGATGTTCTACGGCGGCGACGTGGTCGTCCACGGGCAGGCGGTGGCGGAGAACGAGGTGGGCTGACCCGACGCCATCCCCGCCTCTGGCCGTTCCCCATCCCCCCACCAACGGAGGTATGACTTCCCATGCGCACACGCCCGACCACCGCCACCACTGCCACCGCTGCGGCCCTGACGACGGCGGTGGCCCTGCTGCTGTCCGGCTGCGGAGGCTCGGACAGCGAGGACTCCGGCAAGGACAAGATCGCGGGCGCGGACACGGGCGCTTCGGCGTCCGCGTCGCCGTCCGCGTCCGCGAGCGAGGACAGCGTCGAGCGGCCGGTCATCAAGCTGCCGAAGGACATCGACAACGTCTTCGAGGGCGGTTCGACCGGTGACGCGAAGAAGGACGCCGTACTGGCCGACAACGAGAGGCGCGTCAACTCGATCGACGAGGCGATCGTCGTGGATGCGGAGAAGCACCCGGCGCTGGAGTTCTACTCGAAGGGTGACGCGCTCATGTCGGCCGCCACCTACGTGAAGTCCTTCTACGACAACGGCCGCAGCTTCACCGGCAAGACCCGTTACTACGAGCGTGAGGTCACGTTCGCGAAGGACGGATCGGCGTCGGTCACGTACTGCATGGACGCGACCGGAACCTACCCGAAGGATCGCGCGACCGGCAAGGTGGACCGGTCGGTCAAGGCGTCGCCCAGTGACTACGTCTTCTACAACACCCGGCTGGAGAAGAACTCCGAAGGCGTGTGGCAGACCACGAGCGTGTCCTCGACCGAGGCGGCGAAGAGGTGCATGTGATGCGTCCTACGACCGCCACACGCAGGTTCCTCGTCCCGGCCCTGGCCCTCGCCGTGACAGCCGTACCGTCCGTGGCCGTCGCCGGCGGCGGCCGCGACGGGGGCGGCGGAGCAGAGGGCAGCGGGAGCGGTTCCGCCCAGGACGGCGTCATCAGGGCGGAGACCAAGGTCACGACCAGTGTGAACGGCAGTTCCGAGCCGACCGGCACGGGAACCCTCACGCCGGAGAACAGCAACTGGACGCCACCGGCCTGCTGGTACGAGCCCGCCTTCTCGCCCAAGGAGATCGAGAAGACCGTAAAGCTGTGGCGGAGCATCGACGGTCTGCCGTTCCTGGGTGGCGTAGGGGAGTTCGTCGGTGACTCGCTGGACGCGTATTACAAGGATGGCGACCCGTACGAGAACTACAACCTCGACAAAGAGGGCGAGGGGATGTTCTGGGCGGCGGTGAAGAACCCCAATCGCGAGGACGACCCCGAGGCCAACTCCTGCAACAAGCAGCCGTTCTGGGTGGACGAGGGCGACGTCCCCGAAGAGCCCCTCGCCCTCACTCCCCAGATCCTCGCCGAATACGCCTACGACGAACTCCCGGTCCCCGGCACCGAGATCGAGATGAAGCCGGCCGGGACGACGAAGGTCAACCTCCCCACCTGGGTCTGGCTGGACAAGGCGAAGTTCAGGAAGATCTCGGTCACCGCAAGCCTCCCCGGCACGGGTCTCTCCGCGACCACCACCGCCGAACCCGTCTCCCTGCACATCGACCCGGGCACGGGCGACGCCCAGACGTACCCCGCCTCGGGCGACTGCGAGATCAACGCCGACGGCGGCATCGGCGAGCCGTACGCGAAGGGCAAGGCGGACGACACCCCGCCCTGCGGCGTCACCTATCTCCGCGCCTCCGGCTCCGACGGTGCGTACCCGCTGCAAGCCACCGTCACCTGGAAGATCTCGTGGACCAGCACCACGGGCGAGGGCGGCGACCTTCCCGAGGGCACGTTCGGCGCGACGCAGGACGTGACGGTGCAGGAGATCCAGTCGGTGAACCGCTGACACGACGGCAAGGGAGGGAACAGCCATGGGTGACCAGGAAGCGGACATCGACCGGATCCGGGAAAGCGCCCGGGCGCTGAAGCGGATCCGGGGCACCTTCGCCGAGCGCGCCAACCCGGCCGAGGGATACGGAGTGGGCGAGATCGGGTCGGAGAAGATCCTGGACGCCTTCGAGAAGTTCGGCAGTAATTGGAAGATCCACCGTAGACAGCTGACCGACGAGTTGGAGAAGCTCCACGGGATCACCAAGGGCGCGGCAGATTCGTACGACAAGATCGACCACGAACTGGCCGAGGCGCTGCGCCGCGCGGACGAGAAGGCCAAGGGCGGCAAGAAGGGGGACGGGAAGTGACGCGTCCCGCAAGCCACCGCTGGGCCGTTCTCGACGAGGGCTCCGATCCGATACCGGGCGACCCGGAGGAGGTGGCGCGGCTCGGCCGGCAGCTGCGCAAGACCGCCGAGGCCATCGAGAAGGAGGCTCGCGAGATCAAGGAGCTGGCCTCCGTCGAGAACTGGAAGGGCAAGGCCGCCACCGAGTTCCGGGGAGCGGCCGAAGGCGCCGGGGACAAGCTCCGCAAGGCGTTCAAGCGGTACGACGAGGCAGCCGACGCGCTCGGCACGCGTGTCGTGGACGGGGTGTGCAGCACCGAGTACGCCTCCGAACTCCACCGCGCGCAGCAGATGGCCGACAAGGCGCTGCGCGACGCGGAGGCCGCGGACGGCGACCTCGGAGCCGCCCAGCGCTCGCTCGACGGGCAGCCCGACGACACGCCGAAGGACGACCCGGACACCAAGAAGTACAAGGAGCAGAAGGAGAACGCGTCGTCGGCTCTGTCGGCGGCCAAGGACGCTCTGCGGACCGCCAAGGAGGTCCGTGACACGGCAGCGCGCCGGGCGGCGGACGCGATCCACGACGTCATCGAGAACGACGGGCTCAAGGACGGCTGGACGGACAAGTTCAAGAACTGGGTCCACGAGAACGCGGGCTGGCTCACCCAGATCTCCAAATGGGCGGGACGTATCGCGCTGTGGGCGGGGGTGGCGGCGCTCGCTCTGGGCTGGATCCCGGTGATCGGGCAGGCCATCGCGGTCGTCGCGAACGCCGTGGCGCTCCTGGCCGGCGTCGTCGCGCTCGCCACCGACCTGGTGCTGGCACTGGGCGGAGAGGGCAGCTGGAAGTCCGTGATGCTGGACGCCGTCGGGGTCGCCACCTTCGGCCTCGGCCGGGCGGCGATGGCGGGAGCCAAGGGGGTGGCCGCCGGCAGCAAGGCGCTCGCCCGGAGCAACCTCTACAAGAACGCCGTCGCCTCCGGAATGAAGTCCAACAAGGCGTGGAACCTCGCCAACCGGGGAGCCCAGGGTTCCGTCCGGGGCAAGGACGCCGCACGGGCGATGGCCGACATGCCGAAGGGGAAGTTGCCCAGCTGGAGCAACCTCAAGGAGGGGTTCAGCCCCGTCTCCATGTACCGCGATAGCGTCGACGGCGTGAAGTCCATCGCCAACGCGTTCTCCAAGCAGGGCTGGCGGGACGGTCTCCGGGGGATGGCCGCGCCCCGTTCGGCGGGCACCCTCGATCCCGACCTGGCCAGGGCCGCCGCCGGCCTCGACGGCATCGCGCCCGCCGCGACGCAGATGCCGGCGGTCAGCAGTGCGCTGGGCAACTTCTCCGGCCAGACCAACGTCTGGGCGGGGGCGACCGCCACCGGCGTGGCCGCCGGTTCCGAGGGCGCCTACGGCGCCGTCACTTCCCTGTACGACGGAGCCACGGGATGACGACCCCCGAGCCCGCGCTCAGACCCGCCGCATCGCGCGGCCCCGGCCTCGAGCGGTGCCATGTCTCCCGGCTCTACGCACAGGACGGCGAGCTGGTGCTGCGTACCCGCCGTCGCACCACCCGCTGTCCGGTGGGCGGGAACGGCATCGCGCGAGCGGTGTTCGTCGACGCTCCCGGCGAGGACGGGGAACGCATGGGGCCGACTCTCCCGGGCTCCTGGGGAGAGGTGCAGCTGCAGGACGCGGAGGGAGCGTTGATCGGCCGGTTCGACGTCGAGGACTGGCTGCCCGAGTCGTCCGTGCTGCCCAAACGGTCCGTCCAGGGCGAGCAGCTCCTCAGCCGCTCGGGTGTGGCCGGCCTGCTCAATGCGGCGGGCATCCCCCTGCACGTGGTGCGGGACAGAAACGATCCGCTGGTGGCCTCGGACGGCAGGGGCACGGTGCTCGGGCCGGGTGGCGTCTTCCCGTCCTGGTACTGGGGCGTCCGTGCCGCCGCGGGAGGCGCGTGGTTCGCCGCGTTCACGATCGTCGTCTTCTCCGCCACCACAGCGCCCTGGGCCATCCTCCTGCTGGCCGCCACCGCCTTCGTCGCCCCCGTGGCACGGCTGGTGCTGCGCGCCTGGACCCGGCTGCGCCTCGGACGCCACGATCCGGTCGTCCGTGCGCGTGTCGGTCCCTCGCCGGCGAAGGGCGTCGGCGCGACGGTCAGGTTCTGCCGGGACACCGAGGTGCGGGTGCAGGACCACGACCTCGTCCTGCGTGACCTGGGCGGGCAGGAGTACTGGTTCCCGCTGGCCGGCCCGCACGCGGTGACCTCGCTGGTCCGGGTGAGCGACCGCACCGGCGCCGTGATCGGGGCGGAACTGCGAGGACCGGGGGAGCAGGTGCGGGCCGTGTTCCCCTGGGCCGCCTGGTTCGGCGGCGAGACGGGCGCCGACGGATGGGCACGGCTGTGCCGTGCCGCCGGGCTGGCGGTGTCCGAACGCCGGCTGAGCGGAAAGGCCGTCTGGCCCAAGGGGCCGGTGCTGGGGCTGCGCCTGCTGCCCGAGTCGGGCCGGGCGGCCCGCCGCGTGTCGCGGTTCCCCGGGACCATCGCGGGAATGTCGTCCACTGCCGTTATGGCCTTCGGTTCCGTGTTCTCCGTGGTCCAGGGACTGCGGATCACGGACACGCACCCCGGCGCGTCGCTCACCGCGGTGCTCATGGGGGCGGTCGGCCTGGTCCTGCAGGGCACGCCGTACGCGGTCCACCAACTGCGCAGTCGCCTCCGGCTCGACCGGCGGGCCCCGGAACGGACGTCCAGGGAGGATGCAACGTGACCTCTGCCGAGAAGCCCGTGGACTCCGCCGAGAATCCCGCGGCTCCTGCCGACTACCGCCTGCTGCTGCCCGAGGGCTGGTTCCGGATCCTGCTCGACCCCGACCAGCGGAACAGGTCCGTCGACGCGCTGGTGGAGCGTCAGT
Organism: Streptomyces sp. NPDC058812; assembly: GCF_042744565.1. Lineage (NCBI taxonomy): Bacteria > Bacillati > Actinomycetota > Actinomycetes > Kitasatosporales > Streptomycetaceae > Streptomyces > Streptomyces sp. NPDC058812. Next base: position 327,611 of record NZ_JBHYOB010000004.1, on the reverse strand, counting down.
TCCACGGCATCGACAACGCCCCGCACCTCAAGGAGGAGCTGCGCGCCGACCTGCGCCGCCGTGCCGCCAAGGCGCACCGCAGCGGTGGGATCGAGCTCTACCTGAGCCTCCAGGAGGTGGGCCCCTTCACCATCCCCGCCTCGCTGCTGGTCAGCCTGGCGCCGCTGCGCCACGCCGAGCCGTTGCCCGCGGAGGACCTGGCGCGGGCCTTCGCCGAGGACGCGGAAGAGGCGGGTCCGGGCGAGGCACCGGAGATCACTGTCGAGGAACTGGCCGCTGGTACCGCCGTACGGGTCCGCAGACTGTCGCGGCAACCCGGCGAGAACGGGCCGGACGGAGGGCCGGGCGGAGGGCCGGGCGGAGGGCCGGGCGGAGGGCCGGGCGGAGAGCACGTCTCCGTCTCGGTGGAGTACCACTTGCCCGTTCCCGGTACGACGGCGTTCCTGCTGCTCACCTTCTCCACGCCCCTGGAGCCGATCGCCGACGCCATGGCCGGCCTCTTCGACGCGATCGCCGGCTCGCTGACCTGGACGGAGTGACCACGGACATGACCACCGACGACCTGTCGAACCTCGGCCTGGAATGCTCGGAGGACTGGGTGCCGTTCCCCGTCGCCGGCACGCTGGACCTGGACTACTGGGCGAAACACCAGGCGGGGGGCCTCGTCGAACGGTACGAGCGTGACGGGGAGAAGGGGAACACCCGTCTCCTGGCCCGCGACCTCAAGCGCGCCGCGGCCGACAGCCGTACGCGTGAGCCCCTCGGTGCCTTCGGCTGGTACATCAGCGGTCATCACACCGTCGCGGCCGTCCTCGAACTCGACGCGATCCATCCGGACGGCACCTTTCCCGAGGTCACCCTCCCGCTCCTCACCGAGCACATGTCGGCGCGCGACTTCGGTGAACCGGACGTCCGAGAGGTCCGGCTGCCGCTGGGCGACGCGGTCCGCATCCGGCAGAACCTGATCGAGGAGAAGAAACGCCTCCTCGGCCCGCGCCCCGTTGTCCGCACCCTCTTCTACGGCGTCCGCCCACCGGCGACGGACGCCGCCGTCACCCTGCTGGTCTCCTGGACGGAGCCGGTGCTGGACGAGCCGCTGGAAGACATCGTGGACGGCATCGCGCAGACGCTGTCCCTGTGAGGCCCGCGCGGCGCTTCCACCGGCATGCCCACCCCGCCCTTCAGCCGTCCCGCCGCACCCTGCCGTATCGCTCCTCGGCGAGGCCGGCCTCCGCTCCCAGCAGGCCGAGGGCCTTGCGGCGCCGGTAGCCGGAGAACGCGCCGGTCACCGCGCCGGTCGCGATCGCGTCACGTGCCGCCGCCACCCTTGCCGCCCCGCTTGTCCTCCGTCTTCACGGCCTTGTTGACCTGCTTGGTGAGCTCGTCGTCGAGCTTCTTGAACTCCCGGACGACGGCGTCCGACATGTCGCCGAGCGCGTCGAGCTGCTGGGTGATGTCCTCGCGGCCGTCCTCCCAGTTGGACTCGAAGTCGTCGAGGGCGTCGTTGACGCTGCCGTCGCCGATGTCGTCCTTGTACGACTCGAAGAGCTTCTTGGTGTGGTTCAGCCGCGTCTTCAGCGACCGCAGCCGGCGCCCGTAGTCCTCCAGCTCGGTCAACGGCAGTGCGAGGTCGCTCTTGCCCATGGCTCGGGAGTTCCTCTCTTCCGGGATGCCGGAGTCGTGCGCGTCCTTCGACCCCTGTCAGGTCGCGCTCGTCGTCTTGTGGCTCTGAATCAGGGCGGTGAAGGACCCGGCCGGGACGGTCACCATGCCCTTGGACGGGTCCTTCGAGTCGCGAATCGCGACGCGGGTTCGCAGAGGCGCGACCTCCACGCAGGTGTTGCCGTCGCCTCCCCCCGAGTAGGAGGACTTCTGCCAGTGGTTGGGTCCGGTCACGCCTCTTGCCTCACAGTTCCTTCGCCGCTTTCTCCACCTTACGGAAGAGCGTTCTGAAGCGCTCCAGTCGGGATTCGGCGTCCAGGAATGCCGTGCCGCTGGGGGAGTCGCGGAGCAGGGAGGGGCTCGTGCCCAGGGGCGGTGGAGCGGGCCGAGGATCTGTTCAGCGGTTGATGGACTGGATCTCCTGGACTGCCATGTCCTGCGTCGTCTCGAAGGTGCCGTCGGGCAGGTCGCCCGCGGCTCCGCCGTTGCCCACCCAGGAGATCTCCCAGGTGACCGATGCCTTCAGCTGGTACGGCTCCCCGTTCGACGCGCGGAGGTAGCGGATGCCGCAGGGCGGGGTCTCGTCGGCCTTGCCCTTCGTGTACGGCGTGCCGATGGAGCCGTCGGCGTCGATCTCGCAGTCGCCGGAGGCGGGGAAGGTCTCCGCGTCGTCCGTGCCGGGTTCCAGGTGGAGGGCGACGGGCTTCGCGGTCGTCTCGGCCCACAGGCCCGTGTTGGGCAGCTCGGCGCGGACCTTGACCTCCTTGAAGGTGCCCTTGTCCAGCCAGACCCAGGTGGGGAGGTTGACGGTGGACTTGGCCGCCGGTTTCGCCTCGATCTCGGTCGAGGGGACCTCGACCTTGTCGTAGGCGTACTCGGCGAGGATCTCCGGGGTCGGAGCATTCGGCACGTCGGGGATCTCGCCGGCGTCCTGCCAGAACATGAGCCTGTTGCAGAGGGACGTATCGTCGAGAGCTGAGAGGCTCGGGGCGACTCCGCGCCAGAAGAACCCCTTCTCCCCGAGGTTGTAGTCCTTGTAGCCCTTCACGGACGACGGGGTGCCGAAGTAGTTGGTGGCGGCCTTGCCGTCCTTGAAGTGGTCGGTCCACAGCTCGGATCCGTACCACCCCTGACGGAGGCTGACGTCACCGCCACCGTCGTTCTCCGCGAAGTCCTTCAGCTGTTCGGGTGTGAACACCGGCTCGTACCAGCAGGGCGGCGGCTCCCAGTTGACGTCGGTCGACGCCAGGTTGCCCCGCTGCCCGCCGCCAGGGCCACTTTCCTGCGTGATCTTGATGCTCGTGTGCTGGGCCGAAGCGGACAGTTCACTGCCCTCGGCTTCGCCTCTCGTGCCGGAGCCGCCGAAGGCGTGGGCAGGAGCGGAGCAGCAGAGTGCGGTGACCAGTGACGCCGTGATCGCGGTCAGTCCCCTGTGGTGAGCCCTCACTTCGCGCACTTGCCCCGCTCCGAGCGGACGGAGGTGTTCTGCCACACCCCCTGGCTACTCTTCCTGAGTGTGACCAGGTAGTACACCTCGGGGTCCATGTCCGCGGGGTTCCCTTCGACCTTGCCGGTCTTCCGGTGCTTGGTGAACGCCTCGCTTTCGTTCGTGCAGTAACCGAGAGACGCCGTCGTGCCGCCGTCGAGCACGGTGACCTTGGGGTCGAAGACCGGGAGCTTGCCGATGACCGTCACGTTCTTGTCCGTGTACGACTTGATCCACTCCTTGCTCTGCGAGCGACCGGAATCGGTGTCGTAGAAGGCGACGGCTTCGCTGTCGGGATCGTTGGCGATGATCGCGGCGTACCCCGCCCGGAGCTCTTCCTTGGCGTCGTTGAGCACGGCCTGTTGCTGAGCGTCGCTGCTCGTCCAGTCTTCGAAGGTCAGTTGGAAGCTGCTGGGGAGCTTGATCACCGGTCGCTCGACGCCGGGCGGCGTTGATGAGGATGCCGTAGCCGACGGCGCGGAGCTGCCCGCCCCCGTCTCCGCCCCCTTGATGTCGTCCGACGACGAGTCGTCGCCGCCTCCGCCGCAGGCGGTCAGCAGCAGGGCCGCTGTCGCGGTGAAGGCGGCGGCGGTGATCGTGAGGGCGCTGCGGGCCACGGTTGGTTCCCCCCGGGGTACGGCGTGTGCGACAGGGAACGAAGCTATCAGGGCGAGGTGCAGGGGCCCTGGGCGGTTTCCGGGGATTGTGTGGGGGACGTGAAGGGGCGGTCGACGTCCTGGGGCAAAGGTCGTAAAGGGGGCGGGGGTTGCGGGGGTGTCTCGCGGTGGGCCTTCGACGGTGTCGGTGTGAGTCCATAAGATCTCTGTAGGCTCAGCACACCCCTCATACCGGACGCTCCGGCCGCCCATCACATACGTCCACATACACCCACACACGACACACGACACACGACCCGGGAAACCCGCCATGCCTCGACGCCGCACCACCAGCTCGTCAAGCTCGACGGGCTCGACGGGAAGTTCGCCGGCTCCGAGGAACCGGACGCCCCAACCGGTCCGGGTGCGGCGGCGGTCGTTCGGGGACTTCGTCAAGGCGTTCCTCGCCTTCGTGGTGCTGCTCGGGCTGGTCGTCGGGGTGCCCCTCGCACTGGCCATGACTGCCGGGTGGCCGTTGCCCAACGGAGCCCCCGGCCTCGACTGGCTGCAGCGTGAGATCACCGTCAACACCTTCCTGCACATCCTGACCGTCGTCGTCTGGTTCGCGTGGGCGCAGTTCACCGCCTGCGTGCTCGTCGAGGTCAAGGCCGCGCTGTCCGGTGTCGGGGTGCCGGGACGGGTGCCGGGGTCCGGGCCCAGTCAGCTGCTCGCCCGGCAGCTCGTCGCCGCCCTGCTGCTCGTCGGTGCGACCGCGGCGAGCCTCACGCCGGGGCTGTCGCAGCTCGGGCAGAGCCTGGAGGGGAACCAGAAGCCCTCCGTGGCGGCGGCGCAGCAGACGCCGGGGATCTTCGCCCAGCAGCAGGAGCAGGCCGCCAGTACGGCGAACGCCCTCGCCGAGCAGGCCGGGCAGGCAGCGGCCCGTGCCGACAGCGGCTCCGCCGCGCACGGCGACACGAAGTACTACCGGATCCAGCCGCCCGAGGGACGCCACCACGACTCCCTCTGGGAGATCGCCGACCGGCACCTCGGCGACGGACGCCGGTACAAGGAGATCTTCGAGCTCAACAAGGACCGCGTGCAGCCGGACGGGTCCAAGCTGTCCGAGGCGTCCCTCATCCGGCCCGGGTGGATCATGGAGATGCCCGGTGACGCCCGCGGCGGCGAGCTCGTCGAGTTGCCCGACGAGGCGCCGAACGTCTCCGAACAGGTGCAGCAGCAAATCAGCGACTACGCCCAGACCGGCGACCACGCGCAGGGAGGCGGCGGGTCCGGGGCCCAGGGGGACGGCGACGCCCAGGTCTCCCTCCCCGAGCAGCGGCCCGCGCCCGGCCCCGCCACCCCCGTGACGCCCGCGACCCCGGCCCCCGCACCCGACGCCGGTCAGGAGCACGCCACCCCCGCCGCACGGTCCGAGCACTCCTTCGGGCTCCCCGAGGCACTCCTCGCCGCGCCCCTCCTCGCCGCCGGTCTCCTCGGCGCCCTCGGCCGCCGGCGCCGGCAGGCACTGTGGCAGTCGGCGCTCGGCAGTGTCGGCGGACGGCGCGGCATGGAGCCGCCCACGCCGACCGGCGACGCCCAGGACGCCCAGGACGCGCTCCTCGTCGGCGCCGACCCCGAAGGCGTTCGCCTGCTCGACCGGTCGCTGCGCGGGCTGGCCGCCGCCCTCGCCGCCGAGTCGCGGCCGTTGCCCGTCGTGTACGCGGCCTGGATGAGCAGCAACGGCGACCTGCACCTCCAGCTCGCCCAGCCGGCCGGCAAGCCGCCGACGCCCTGGCAGCTCGGGCAGGACCAGACCTTCTGGATGCTGGCCCGCGCCGACGCCGAGGGGTACGAGGACGCCGACACGGCCGCGCCCTACCCGGGTCTCGTCAGCCTCGGCACCATGGACGACTCCCGGCTGCTGCTCAACCTGGAGGCCGTGCCCGGCCTCGTCTCGCTCAGCGGTACGGAGGCCGACCGGGCCGCCGTGTTCGCGTCGGTCGCCGCCGAACTGGCCACCAACGGCTGGTCGGACCGTATGACCATCACGCTCGTCGGGTTCGGGGACGACCTCACGCCCCTCGCGCCCAACCGGATCCGCCACCTCGACGGTTTCGAGGACCTCTTCGAGACCATGTCCGCCGAGACCCGGCAGCGGCGCGGCGCGTTGGGGGCCGCAGGCCACGACTCCGTCCTCACCGGCCGTACCGGGCCCGCCCAGCACACGCGTTGGGCGCCGCACCTCGTCCTGCTCGCGGCCCAGCCGTCCGACGAGGACGCCCTGCGGCTCGCGGAACTCGCGGCCGACGCCAGTCGCCTCGGCATCGGCTACCTCGTCGGCACCGAGGGCACCGATCTGCCCGGCGCCGCCTGGGAGATGGAGATCACCGGCGAGGGCCGGCTGCTCGCGCCGCTCCTCGGGCTGGAGCTGGAGGCCCAGTTGCTGCCGGCCGCGCAGCAGCGGGCCGTCGTCGAGCTGTTCACCGAGGCCGACCCCGAGCGCGGGTCGGGCGGACCGGCCAACACCCCGCCGTTCCTCGTCGACATCAGCGAGCAGGGGCGGCCCGCGGTCTACGCCCGCCTCGTCGGGTCGTACGAGATCATCGGCCTGGACGCGCCCGACGGCGACCGGAGTGCCCAGCTCCACGAGGCGCTCGCGCTGCTCCTGCTGCACCGCGAGGGCGTCCACCCGCGCGTGCTGGCCTCGGCGCTGTGGCCGCGCGGTGTGACGGCGGACGTGCGCGACGCGCTGCTCGAGCGGCTGCGGGCCTGGCTCGGTACCGACCCCGACGGCAGCGCACGACTGCGTACCGACGCCGGCGGACGGCTCACCCTCGCCAAGTCCGTCGTCTCCGACCTGGACGTACTGCGTTCCCTCTACTACGAGGCCACGCAGGGCCGGGGCGTCGGCAGCCGCCAGGTGCGCGGGCGGCTGCTCACCGACGCGCTGGTGCTGGTGCGGGGGCCGCTGCTCGCCGACCGGCCCGAGGGCCGCTACCGCTGGCTCACCCACGAGATCATCGACGCCCAGCTCCCGTTGCTCGTCGCGGACACCGGCCTCGCACTCTCCGAGTTCCACCTGGAGAAGAACCGCGCGGAGAAGGCCATCGAGGCGCTGAACGCGGCGCTGCGCACGGCCCCCGCCGACGAGCGCCTGTGGCACGAACTGCTGCGCGCCACGCACACCACCGGCGACACCGGCCGGCTCCACACGCTCGCCGCCGACCTCATCGGCCGCAGCGGTGCGCGCGGCCTGCCGCCGCGCACCGAGGCACTGCTCGACGAGCTGCTGCCGACCTGGCGCGACGGCGTCGCCGCCGCCGGGTGAACATCGGTCTCCGGGTGAATACCGGTCTCGGTATGGACATCGGTCACGGTGTGGACGTCGGTCTCGGTACGGACATCGGTCACGATGCGGACGTCGGTCTCGGTGCGGAGGTCGGTCTCGGTACGGACATCGATCTTCTGTTCGTTCTGATCGTCCTGGTCGCCGCGCTCTGGGGCGCGGCGACCGGCACGCTGCTGCCCCGCGCGGCCTACCGGTTCTCCGCCCCCTCGGGGGAGGCGTGGCGCGGACGGTGCCCGGAGGGCGCGCATCCCGTCCGGGGCTGGCTCGGGCGGGCTCGGTGCGGGCAGTGCGAGGCCGGGGCCGCCTGCTACGGCCCTCGCACCGCCGCCCTCGCCACCGTCACCGCCCTCGTCTGCGCCGCCCTCGCCGCCGCCACCGGGACCCGCCCCGAGTTGGCGGTCTGGCTGCTGCTCGCCCCGGCCGGTGTGCTCCTCGCGGCCGTCGACCTCCGGGTACGGCGGCTGCCCGACCCCCTCACCCTGCCCCTCGCCGGCGCCGCACTCGTCCTCCTCGGCCTCACCGCCCTCGTGCCCGGACACGCCGGGGAGTGGACCACCGCCCTGCTGGGCGCCCTCGCCCTCGGCGCCGGTTATCTCGTGCTGTTCCTCATCAACCCGGCCGGCATGGGCTTCGGCGACGTGAAACTGGCCCTCACAGCCGGTGCGGTCCTCGGCTGGTACGGCTGGCCGACGGTGATGCTCGGCACCTTCGCCGGGTTCCTGCTCGGCGCGCTCTACGGCGGCGCCCTCGTCGTCGCCCGGCGGGCCGGGCGCAAGACGGCCATCCCGTTCGGGCCGTTCCTCATCGCGGGTGCCTTCCTCGGCGTCCTCGCGGGCGCCTACGCGGCCTGAGCGCCGACCCGTGAAGGGCCTGGCGTACGCTGGCCTGGTCCGTCCACAACCCTTACGAACTCTGCGAAAGGGACGCCGGTGACCGAGAAGGCCGACCTTCAGCCCATCCTCGACCGCGCCGCCGCCGGTGGGCGGATCACCCCCGAGGAGGCGCTCGTCCTCTACCGCGACGCCCCGCTGCACGCACTGGGCGCCGCAGCCGACGCCGTGCGCAGGCGCAGGTACGCCGGTACCGAGCACATCGCGACGTACATCATCGAGCGCAACATCAACTACACGAACGTGTGCGTCACGGCGTGCAAGTTCTGCGCCTTCTACGCGGCCCCCAAGGACACCAAGAAGGGCTGGAGCCGCGACCTCGACGACATCCTGCGCCGTTGCGCGGAGACCGTCGAGCTGGGCGGCACGCAGATCATGTTCCAGGGCGGCCACCACCCGGACTACGGCGTCGAGTACTACGAGAAGCACTTCGCCGCCATCAAGAAGGAGTTCCCGCAGCTCGTCATCCACAGCCTGGGGGCGAGCGAGGTCGAGCACATGGCGCGGATCTCGAAGGTGTCGGTCGAGGAGGCGATCCAGCGCATCCACGCCGCCGGGCTCGACTCCTTCGCCGGAGCCGGTGCCGAGCTGCTGCCCGAGCGGCCGCGCAAGGCCATCGCGCCGCTGAAGGAGTCCGGCGAGCGCTGGCTGGAGATCATGGAGATCGCGCACCGGCTGGGTGTCGAGTCGACCTCCACCATGCTCATGGGCACCGGCGAGACCAACGCCGAGCGCATCGAGCACCTGCGCATGATCCGGGACGTGCAGGACCGCACCGGCGGCTTCCGCGCCTTCATCCCGTACACCTACCAGCCCGAGAACAACCACCTGAAGGGCCGCACGCAGGCCACGCTCTTCGAGTACCTGCGGATGATCGCCATCGCCCGGCTGTTCATGGACAACGTCGCCCACATCCAGGGCTCCTGGCTCACGACGGGCAAGGAGGTCGGCCAGCTCTCCCTGCACTACGGCGCCGACGACCTCGGCTCGATCATGCTGGAGGAGAACGTCGTGTCGTCGGCCGGTGCCAAGCACCGCTCCAACCGGCTGGAGATCATCGACCTGATCCGCAAGGCGGGACGGGTACCGGCGCAGCGTGCCACCACGTACGAGCACCTCGTCGTGCACGACGACCCGGCGAACGACCCCGTCGACGAGCGCGTCGTGTCCCACATCTCGTCCACCGCCATCGAGGGCGGCACGGCCCATCCGGAACTGAAGCTGCTCGCCTCCAACTGACGCCGCCGTGCTGACGATCCACGCCGCCGACGAGGTCCGGTACGTCTGGGACGATCCGGAACCGGTCGAGGACGGTGCCGTCGCCGTCGAGGGCGCCCGGATCGCCGCCGTGGGGCCGCTCGCCGAACTGGTGGCGCGGTTCCCGGCGGCGCGCGTGCGGCGCTGGCCGGGTGTGCTCGGGCCCGCGCGGGTCCATGAGGGCCCACTGCCGGACGCCCCCACGCCGCGCGAGCGGATCCACGCCGTGCTGAAGCTGGGCGCGGTGGCCGTCCTGGAGGAGCACGCCGGCACGCCCGGACTGCGGGCGGCGGCCGAACGCAACGACGTCGTGGTGCTCGCCCGGCCTCGTCCCACCGCCCTCGTCGACCTCGGCCGGGCGGACCTCGCCGTGCTCGACGACAGCGGCGCGTGCGTCGCCACGGTGTGCGCGGGGCGTCTGGTGCACCGCCGCCGTTGAACGCGGCCACCCGTCAGCCCCCGAACGCCTCCCCGAACGCCCCCGCCTCCTGCGTCACGCCACTGCAGTCGGTCGCCGCGTCGTCCGTGTCGGCCTCGTCCGTGCACTGCTGGTCGCGGAAGGCCGCCCACATCGACACCCAGGCGATCCCCTTCTCGTCCGCGAAGGCCCGGACCTCGGTCGCGTCCGCGAGCGTGAACGTCTCACCGGCGACGTCGTTGACACCGAGCATCGAGGTGACCGCCATGCCCCGCCAGGCGTCCGCGTCCGACGTCCCGAAGACCTCCTTGAGCTGGGTGTGGGCGGCGCCGGCCGAGGCAAGGGCGTAGTCGCCCATGTCGCCGTCGTACGACTCGCCGTAGTTCATGGTCATGAGGTTGACCGTGGAGACCTGTACGCCGTACTCGTTGGCGGACGCCAGCAGCGCCGTGGAGTCGGAGCCCAGGCCCGAGGGCATCACCGGGAGGGTGAAGGAGACCTCCAGGTCACTCCGCTCCTCCTGGAGCAGCGCGATCGCCTCCGAGCGCAGGGCGACGGAACCGGCGTCGGTCAGCTCGTCGCCCTCGATGTCGAAGTCCGCCTGCGTGGAACCGGCCGCGTCCAGCGCCTCGCCGTACGCCTCCGCCAGGTCCGACGCGCTGTCGCAGGCCGCCGCCAGCTCCTTGCCGGAGGCGCCGCCGAAGGAGACGCGGACGGTGGCGCCGGACTCCTTGAGCCGGGCGACGCGGGCGGCGACCGTGGCGTCGCCGATGTCCTGGTCGCCGTTCCAGCGGGGGGTGCAGCCGTTGCCCGAGGAGAGGACGAACGCGAGGTTGTACGTCGTCGGGGAGCCCGCCGAGTCGTGGTCGGAGGACGTGGTGGCGCTGACGTAGGGGGCGTAGGCGGTGACCCGCGCGGACGCCCCGGACGTCGCGGATGATTCGGACGGGTCCGCGGGCGCCGCGTCGGTCGTGCCGTTCCCGCCCGGCCCGGAACACCCGGCGGTGGCCAGGGCGAGCAGCAGGGCGCACCCGGCAGCCGCCTTCCGGTAAGCCCTCATGTGCGTACGCTCCCGTTCTCGTCGTCGGACGAGTGAACGTCTCACGCGTGGCTGGGCCGTTCCTGAGAAAGGTGCGCGGTCTTCCGCGGTCCCACAGGACACCGACAGGCTGCGTCACCATTCACGGGGATCTCATGACGGAGCCCCAGTTCGCGACAGGGAAAGCCCTCTAACGTCCGGGGAATGCACTCCGAGCCTGCCTTCGAATCCCGCGCCGCAGCGCGTGGTCGCCGTCGCAAACGCGGTAACGGGTCCGTCGAAGGGCCCGTGTTCGTCGACAACTCCGGGCGCCGGGCCAGGCTGCTGCGCCGGCTGGGTCTCCTGGTCGGGGCGGTCTGCGTCGGCTACGCGGCCGTCCTGGGCCTGGCCTTCATGGGGATCGGGACCTCGGTCGGCCCGGCCTCGCTGCTGCCCTTCGGAGGCGGGCAGGACGGCCCCGGGCGGGGCGGTGGCGCGCGCCCGGAGGGCGGCCTCGTCCCCACGGGCGCTCCGCCCACCGGCGTGGGAAGCCCGTCCACCGGCGCGGGGAGCCCGTCCACCGGCGCGGGCGAGCCAAGTGGCGCCCCCACCGCTTCCTCCAGCGCCGCCACCACCGACTGACCGGAACGCCCTCACCTCCATGACCACGCCCACACCTCCCCCCTCGCCTTCATCGTCCGCACGGGGCCGACGCCGCGCCCCCTCCCGTATCGAGCGGGCCGCAGGCCGGGCCGCCGCGCTCCAGCGGCCGCGGGTCCTTCTCGCCCTGCTGCTCCTGCTCGCGCTGACCTGCGTGATGCTGCTCGACGGCTATCTGCGCGCGGAGGTCGGCGGCGACCAGCGCGTACGCACCGGCGCCAGCGCGAGCGACGTACCCGACGAGGTCCTCGACGGCGGGCCGATCCTCACCTTCCGCGGCGGACAGGCCACGACCGTCTCCGTCCCGGACAAGACGATCGCCCTGACCTTCGACGACGGCCCGAACCCCACCTGGACACCGCAGGTGCTGGAGATCCTCGAGAAGTACGACGTGCCCGGCACGTTCTTCCTGGTCGGATCGATGGTCTCGCGCTACCCGGACATCGTGGAGGACCTGGTCGAGCAGGGCAACGAGGTGGGCATCCACACCTTCACCCACGTCGACCTCTCCTACCAGAGCGACGCCCGCGTCACGCGCGAGATCGAGCAGACCCAGCTCGCCCTCGCGGGCGCGGCCGGCATCACCACCACGCTGTTCCGGGCGCCGTACTCCTCCGAGACGGACGCCATCGACAACTACAGCTGGCCCGTCTACGAGGAGCTCGGCGAGGACGGCTACACCAGCGTCTTCGTCGACACGGACAGCGACGACTGGAAGCGGCCCGGCGTCTCGGACATCGTCAAGCAGGCCACGCCGGAGGACGACGAGGGCGCCTCCGTCCTCTTCCACGACGCCGGAGGCGAGCGTTCGCAGACGATCGAGGCGCTGCCGAAGTACATCGAGAAGATGAAGGCGAAGGGCTACACCTTCACCACCATCAGCGGCGTCATGGCCGAACAGCAGCCCTCCGACGGGTCCGCGGCCCAGGACCAGGACCACGCCCAGGCCCAGACCCAGGACCAGGCCCGGGCGTCCGGCTCCGAAGGCGGCGAACTCCAGGCCGCCCACCACCGGGCCACCGGCGCGACCCTCTACGAGGGCAAGGCGCTCATCGCGGCCGTCGCGGTCGCCGAGTGGACGGTCCCCGCGCTGTCGATCGGACTCATGATCGTGGGCGTGGCCGTCATGGGCCGGTTCGGGATGATGCTGATCCTCGCCCGCCGCCACTACAGACAGCGCAACAGACGCCGCTTCAGCTGGGGCCCGCCCGTCACAGGGCCGGTGAGCGTGATCGTCCCGGCGTACAACGAGAAGGAGTGCATAGCGGGCACCCTCCGGTCACTGGCGCGCAGCACCCACCCGATCGAGATCATCGTCGTGGACGACGGCTCGACGGACGGTACCGCCGAGATCGCCGCATCCCTGGGACTGCCCAACGTCCGCGTCGTCCGGCAGGCCAACGCGGGCAAGCCCGCCGCCCTCAACAACGGTGTCCGGCACGCCCGGTACGACATCGTCGTGATGATGGACGGCGACACCGTCTTCGAGCCGGACACCGTACGGCACCTGGTGCAGCCCTTCGCCGACCCTGGCGTCGGCGCGGTCGCGGGCAACGCCAAGGTCGGCAACCGGCGCACCCTCATCGGCGCCTGGCAGCACATCGAGTACGTGATGGGCTTCAACCTCGACCGGCGCATGTACGACCTGCTGCGCTGCATGCCGACCATCCCCGGCGCGATCGGTGCGTTCCGGAGGGAGGCCGTGACGCGGGCCGGCGGCATGAGCGACGACACCCTCGCCGAGGACACCGACATCACCATCGCCCTGCACCGCGCCGGATGGCGGGTCGTCTACCAGGAGCACGCCCGGGCCTGGACGGAGGCGCCGGGCTCGCTCAAACAGCTCTGGTCCCAGCGCTACCGCTGGTCCTACGGCACCATGCAGGCGCTCTGGAAGCACCGCCGTTCCCTGACGGACAAGGGGCCCTCGGGCCGCTTCGGGCGGGTCGGCATGCCGCTGGTCGTGCTCTTCCAGGTGGTCACGCCGGTCTTCGCCCCGCTCATCGACGTGTTCACCGCCTACTCGATGATCTTCGTCGACTTCCGGGCGGCACTGCTCGCGTGGCTGGCGGTGCTGGGCGTCCAGCTCGTGTGCGCGGCCTACGCCTTCCGGCTCGACCGGGAGAAGTACCGGTACCTGCTGATGATGCCGCTCCAGCAGCTGGCGTACCGGCAGATGATGTACCTCGTCCTCATCCACTCCTGCGTCACCGCCCTCACCGGCGGCCGGCTGCGCTGGCAGAAACTGAAGCGGACGGGTGAGGTGGGGACGCCGACGGGGACCGTGGGGACCGGGTGATGGGCGCGCACAGCAAGAGGGCGGTGCGCCGCGCTCCCGACGTGAGCGCGGCACCGGCGGAAGCCCCGGCGGCGGGTGCCACGGCGGGTGCCACGGCGGGGGCCGCGGCGGGGATCGCGATCCGTGGACGGGACCGCTACTTCGACACCCTGCGCGCGCTCGCCCTCGTCCGGGTCGTCGCGTACCACGTCTTCTGCTGGCCCTGGGCCGGGCTGGTCTTCCCCTCCATGGGGGTCATGTTCGCCCTGGCCGGCACCCTGATGGCCAAGTCGCTGGGACGCCCGGCCCCGGCGGTGATCCGGGGCAGGCTGCGCCGCCTGCTCCCGCCGTTCTGGTGCTGGGGCTTCTTCGTGGTGGTCGCGATGCTGCTGCGCGGCTGGATGCCGGGGTGGCAGATCGTCTTCTGGGTCGTGCCGCTCGGCGACCCGCCGGGCAGTGCCTGGGGCGAGCAGGCCTGGGAGATCCTCTGGTACCTGCGGACGTACCTGTGGCTGGTCCTGCTCTCCCCGCTGCTGCTGCGGGTCTTCCGGCTCGCTCCCGCGCCGGTGCTGCTGCTGTCCCTCGTCCCGATCGTGGTCCTCCAGTTCGTCCGCCAGCCGCCGGACAACCGTCTCGGCGCCGGACTGCTGGACCTGGCGACGTACCTCTTCTGCTGGGTCCTGGGCTTCGCACACCGCGACGGCGTGCTGGGGCGACTGAAGCCGGGCGCGGTCGTCGCCCTGTCGTTCGCCGCGCTCTCCTACGGCGGCTGGTACGCGTTCGCGCACCGGGCCGAGTACGGCACCTACGACCTCGACGACATTCCGCTCGCCCAGGCCTTCTGGTCGGCCGGCTTCGTGACGCCGCTGATGTACGCCAAGGCCCGGTTCGGCACCGGCTTCGCGGGACTCGCACGGTCGCGGCGGCTGGACCGGCTGGTGACCGTCCTCAACGCCCGTGCGGTGACGATCTACCTCTGGCATGAGCTCGCCCTCGTCCTGGCCGTTCCGCTGATCGACCGGTTCTGGGAGGTGCCCGCCTTCGAGGCGTACCTGCCGCTGGACAGCCAGTGGTTCCTGCTGGGGGTGGGCTGGGCCCTGGTCGCGGCGTTCGTGCTGCTGTTCGGCTGGGTGGAGGACGTCGCCGCGCGGAAGAGGCCGCGCCTGCTGCCGTGAGCCCGTCCGCGCCGGAAGGGGCCCGTGCTGCAACAATGGGCCCGTGACCCGCGCTTCCCTGAACAAGCAGCCGCACGAAGTCGCCTCGATGTTCGACCACGTCGCGGAACGGTACGACCTGACGAACGCCGTGCTCTCGCTCGGCCAGGACCGGGCGTGGCGCAAGGAGGTCGCCAGAGCCGTCGACGCCCGTCCCGCGCAGAAGATCCTGGACCTCGCGGCCGGCACCGCGACCTCGTCCCTGCCCTTCGCCCGCACCGGCGCCTACGTCGTCCCCTGCGACTTCTCCCTCGGCATGCTCCAGGTCGGCAAGGAGCGGCACAGCTGGCTGCCGTTCACCGCGGGCGACGCGACGAGGCTGCCGTTCAAGGACGACGTCTTCGACGCGGTCACCATCTCCTTCGGGCTGCGCAACGTACAGGACACGGACGCCGCGCTGCGTGAGATGCACCGGGTGACGCGGCCCGGCGGCCGGGTCGTCATCTGCGAGTTCTCGCACCCGACCTGGACGCCCTTCCGGACCGTCTACACCGAGTACCTGATGCGTGCCCTGCCGCCGGTGGCCCGCGCGGTGTCGTCCAACCCCGACGCGTACGTCTACCTCGCCGAGTCCATCCGCGCCTGGCCCGACCAGCCGGCGCTCGCGGAGCGGCTGGGCAAGGCCGGCTGGTCCAAGGTGGCGTACCGGAACCTGACGGGCGGCGTGGTGGCGCTGCACCGGGGGTTCAAGGAGAGCTGAGGGCCGTGCGGCGGGGCGGCTCGCCCGGCTCGGTCAGCTCCCGCCGGAGCCCGCCCCGGGGCGGACCCGGCACCCGCGGCTCCCGGATGCCCCCGCCGCCCTCGCCCTCCCCGAAGTCGAACCACACGTACACCTGTGACTCCCGCGGCACCTGCGCGCCGGGTTGCGGGTACTGGCGTACGACGTAGTCGACGACGACGAGGTGGAGATCGGGCCGGTCCGGCGCGAGCAGGGACAGGCCCTGCGCCCCGGCCGCCTCCCGCGCGTCCACAGCCATCAGGCCGACCAGGCGCGGTACACGTACGTCGGATTTCTTGGGTACCAGGCGCACGGGCGTCACCCCCCAGCGGTACCCGGCAGAGTAGCTCCGCGGGGCACTGCCGGGAAGCGCCAAGTGGCTTACTGTGACAGTAGGTTACTTTCTGTCACTAACTTTGCAGGGGGAGCCGGTAGCAGTGCCCCTGCTGCTGCGAGACCGGGGTCGTGAAGACCTCGTCGAGCCGCATGCCCAGTCGCTCCGTGACCGCGATGGACCGGGTGTTGCGCGCGTTGACCATCGCGACCACCTCCGCCACACCCGCCGCCCGCACCCGCTCCAGGGTCTGCCGGGCCGCCGCCGTGACGTACCCCTTGCCCCAGTGCGCCCGCCCGAGGCGCCAGCCGATCTCGATGTCGCCCTTGGGGCCCCAGTCCTGCGGCCACGGCTGGGCGCCGGTGAAGCCGATGACCCGGCCGTCCTCGTCCACCATGGTCCACAGGCAGAAGCCGTGTTCGGCGTCGTGCCGGCGCTGGCGGGCGGTGAGTTCCTCGTAGACGGACAGTTCCGCGGACCTCCCGCCGTGGAACTCCATGACGTCCGGGTCGTCGAAGATCCGGTGCCAGGCGACGGCGTCCTCGTCGGTGGGGACGCGCAACCGTACAACGGGGAGAGCTCGGTTCACTGGGCAGCCCTTCAGCCGGGTGATCGGTGACGCTGAATAGACTGCCCATGTCCAGTGCCCGTCGGCACGCAGATTTTCGAACCTGGGGAGATCCCGCCGTGACCGAGCCCCTCTCCGACAACACCGCCGATGTGATCGTCGTGGGCGCGGGGCCAGCCGGCTCCACGACCGCGTACCACCTGGCCAAGGCCGGGCTCGACGTCCTCCTGCTGGAGAAGACCGCGTTTCCCCGGGAGAAGGTCTGCGGTGACGGCCTGACCCCTCGCGCGGTCAAGCAACTCGTCGCCATGGGCATCGACATCTCCGAGGAGGCCGGCTGGCTGCGCAACAAGGGCCTGCGCATCATCGGCGGCGGCTCCCGTCTCCAGCTGGACTGGCCGGATCTGGCCTCCTTCCCGGACTACGGACTCGTCCGCAAGCGCGACGACTTCGACGACCAGCTCGCCCGGCAGGCCCAGAAGGCCGGCGCGCGCCTGTACGAGCGCTGCAACGTCGGCGCCCCGGTCGTGGACGACCGCACCGGCCGCATCACCGGCGTGCACGCCAAGCTGGGGGAGGACAAGCGCGAGGTCACCTTCCACGCCCCGCTGGTCGTGGCCGCCGACGGCAACTCCACGCGGCTGTCGCTGGCGATGGGCCTGCACCGCCGCGAGGACCGTCCGATGGGCGTCGCGGTCCGCACGTACTTCACCTCGCCCCGCCACGACGACGACTACCTGGAGTCCTGGCTGGAGCTGTGGGACCGCCGCGGCGCCCAGGACCGCCTCCTGCCGGGCTACGGCTGGATCTTCGGCATGGGCGACGGCACCTCGAACGTCGGCCTGGGCGTGCTGAACACCTCCAGCTCCTTCAAGGAGATCGACTGGCGCGAGATCCTGAAGGCCTGGTGCGCCTCCATGCCGGAGGACTGGGGCTACACCCCGGGCAACATGACCGGCCCGATCCGCGGCGCCGCCCTGCCCATGGCCTTCAACCGCCAGCCGCACTACACCAAGGGCCTGCTGCTCGTCGGCGACGCCGGCGGCCTGGTGAACCCCTTCAACGGCGAGGGCATCGCCTACGCCATGGAGTCCGGCCAGATCGCCGCCGACGTCATCGTCCAGGCACACGCGCGGGCCACGCCGTCCCAGCGCGAGATCGCCCTCCAGCGCTACCCGCGCGTCCTGAAGGACACCTACGGCGGCTACTACACGCTGGGCCGCGCCTTCGTGAAGCTCATCGGCAACCCGAAGGTCATGCAGATCGCGACCCAGCGCGGCCTCACCCACCCCATCCTGATGAAGTTCACCCTCAAGATGCTCGCCAACCTGACGGACCCGACGGGCGGCGACGCGATGGACCGCATCATCAACGGACTGAGCAAGGTCGCGCCGAAGGCGTGACGGGCCTCGCGGCTCCGGTCAGCGCCGGGGCCCGGTGAGGCCGCCGGAGTCCCCATCGAGTTCGAGGGACCGGGCGTTGGCGGCCCGGCGCGCGAGGACCTCCTCGCGCCGGTCCGCCGACTGCCGCAGCGCCGCCTTCCGCTCCCGGCCGGAGAGCCGGTCCAGGTAGACGTGCCCGTTCACGTGGTCGGTCTCGTGGGCGAGGCAGCGCGCGAAGTAGCCGGTGCCCTCGACGAGCAGCGGTTCGCCGTCCCTGTCGAGGCCCCGCACGACGGCCCGGTCGGGCCGCGGTACGGCCATGACGGCCCCCGGTACCGACAGACACCCCTCACCCTCGTCGAGCAGCCGCCGCGCGGCCGGATCGAGGGGCTCCAGCACCGGGTTGACGATATGCCCGACATGTCGGATGCCGTCGTCATCCGGGCAGTCGTACACGAACAGGCGCAGATCGACGCCCACCTGATTCGCCGCCAGCCCGCAGCCGTCGGCGACGTACATCGTGCGGAACATGTCGTCGATGAGCGCGGCGAGGTCGGGCCCGAACTCGGTGACGTCCCGGCACGGTTTGTGCAGTACTTCTTCGCCGGCCTCGGTGACACGCCGCACCGACCCGCGCCGGGCCTCCGGGGCGAGAGGGGGATAGGCGGCGGTGGGCCGCCCCTGTACGAACACACTGGGCATGGCGTTCTCTCCTTCGGCTCGTGGACGGGCCGGTGGAGATCCGGCCCGCGCCGAGCATGCCAGGAGACGCCGGAGTGCCGCGAGAGCCCCCGGAAGCCGCGAGAGTCCCGGAAGCCGCCAGAGTCCCGAGAGCCCCGAAGCCTGGAGAGCCCGAAGGGCCGCAGCCCCCGAGCGGCTGCGGCCCTTCGTACGGATATGCCCGCGCTCTACAGCACGCGCACCGCGCCGCTCGGCGGGTCGTAGTCCAGCGACGCCTTGACGACGCCGGTGGACGAGTTCTGCGCGCCGACGAACATGCCGTCGCCGACGTAGACGCCGACGTGGTACGCGCTGCCCGCGCCGCCCCAGTACAGGATGTCGCCCGGCTGGAGGTTGCCCAGCCCGACCTGGGTGCCTGCGGTCGACTGGGACTGGGAGACGCGCGGCAGGTCGACGCCGACCGACTTGAAGGCCGCCTGCACCAGGCCGGAGCAGTCCCACGAGTTGGGGCCGGTGCCGCCGGAGACGTAGGCGTCGCCGACCTGGGACTGCACGAAGGAGACGACCGCGGCGGCCGAACCGGTGGCCGTGGACGTGGACGTGGACGTGCTGCTGCCGGCGCTGCTGCCCGAGCTGTCGGAGGACCCGGTGTCCGCCGAAGCGCTCAGGGTGGCG
Source organism: Streptomyces sp. NPDC058812 (assembly GCF_042744565.1). Lineage (NCBI taxonomy): Bacteria > Bacillati > Actinomycetota > Actinomycetes > Kitasatosporales > Streptomycetaceae > Streptomyces > Streptomyces sp. NPDC058812. The sequence continues at coordinate 308,425 of NZ_JBHYOB010000004.1, read as the reverse complement.
CGCTCGGCGCTGCGCGAGGCGCGCTCGGCGGCCGCCTTGCGCGCGGCCTCCTCAGCCTTCTTCTTCTCCTCCGCGGCCTTCTTCTTGGCCTCGGCGAGGTCGGCCTTGGCTTCCTTGGCGGCCTTCGCGGCGGCCGCGTCACGCTCGGCCTGCAGCTCGTAGCTCGCGGCCGCCTGCTGCGTGACGTCCGCGGACTGGGCGACCTGAGCGGCCAGGTCGGCCGTCAGGGTGGGCAGTTCAAGGGTCTGCGTCACCGGTTCGGCCGCGTGGGCCGAACCCGACGCCCCGGCCACTGCCAGGGTGCTGAGGACGCCACCGGCAACTCCGGCCCGCATCGCGATGGTCGACGCGCTGCGGCGGGGTTTCCGGTGGCTGCGTATGTGAGCGGTGTGGGACATAGGGACAACCGGTATCAGGAGCTCCTCCATACCTTCAAGAAACGTGTGCTGCGCCACAGTTGTTCAATCGGGCCTCGAATCCCGGGCGTGTCGCTCCTTATTGACGCCCTAACGGACATTGCGGGCGGCCCGTAACCGGCCTGTGATCACGCACTTTGATCGTTACGCCCGAATTGCCCCGCGCTTACCACTCGTTGGGACAGTTGGCCAAGCCCGGTTCTCAGACGTCTCTCATGAATGTGGCGCAGGTCACGGAACGGTTGCCCCGTCGACCGCGTCCGTGGCGCGCGACCGGCCTCGCGGCGCTCGTGAACGCGTGCACGTGTCCACATCGCACCCCGCCCCTCCCTCTGATGTGTGAACGCGCCCTCTATCAAGGGTTCGCGTCCAGCACCAATTTGCATGCAAGAGAACCATCTTGATATTGAGACGCCCGCCCCTCGCGCCCTCTGGCCAGCGGCGACGAGCGAAAATGTCACCTCTGGTGATCACCTGAACGCTTCTTGTGTGAAGATCACCGCTCATCCGACTTCATGATCGTTCGTCAGGTGGTGGAGATCACAAAGCTTGTGCAATACCCCGTGTCGCAGATCACAGAGCGGCAGGCATAGGATGCGAGGCAGTTGGGCTTGTGACCTGCTTCACATGTTCGCGATCTTCGCCGGGACGAGCGGGGCTCGTGGGGCTGTTGGGGCGGCCGTGAGTCCGATGCAACCGCCAGCAGTCAGTGCCGACTGAGAGGAGCGAGGAGCGGTGAACGCGTATGCGCCCATCCTCGTACTGGGAGCCCTCGGGGCAGGCTTTGCGATCTTCTCCGTGGTCATGGCCACGCTGATCGGTCCGAAGCGGTACAACCGGGCGAAGCTCGACGCCTACGAGTGCGGCATCGAGCCGACCCCCACGCCGGCCGGCGGCGGGCGCTTCCCCATCAAGTACTACCTGACGGCGATGCTCTTCATCATCTTCGATATCGAGATCGTCTTCCTCTACCCCTGGGCCGTCACCTTCGACGCCCTGGGGATTTTCGGGCTCGTGGAGATGCTGCTCTTCGTGCTCACCGTCTTCGTCGCGTACGCGTACGTATGGCGGCGCGGCGGCCTGGAATGGGACTGAGGGGCCTTTGACATGGGACTCGAAGAAAAACTGCCGAGCGGCTTCCTGCTGACCACCGTCGAGCAGGCCGCGGGCTGGGTGCGCAAGTCGTCCGTCTTCCCCGCCACGTTCGGCCTCGCATGCTGTGCCATCGAGATGATGACCACCGGCGCCGGCCGCTACGACCTGGCGCGGTTCGGCATGGAGGTCTTCCGCGGCTCACCGAGGCAGGCGGACCTGATGATCGTCGCGGGCCGGGTCAGCCAGAAGATGGCGCCGGTGCTGCGGCAGGTCTACGACCAGATGCCGAACCCGAAATGGGTGATCTCCATGGGGGTCTGCGCCTCCTCGGGCGGCATGTTCAACAACTACGCCATCGTCCAGGGCGTCGACCACATCGTTCCGGTCGACATCTACCTCCCCGGCTGCCCGCCGCGGCCCGAGATGCTGATGGACGCCATCCTCAAGCTCCACCAGAAGATCCAGAGCTCCAAGCTCGGGGTGAACGCCGAGGAGGCGGCCCGCGAGGCGGAGGAAGCGGCGCTCAAGGCCCTGCCCACCATCGAGATGAAGGGGCTGCTGCGGTGAGCGACGCGAACAACACGGCAGGTGACGGGGTGAACCCCGAGAAGGACCTGTCCGCCGAGAACCTCCCCGGCCAGCGCGGTCAGGGCGGTGAGGAGATCCGCGTCCAGCGCGGAATGTTCGGCGCCGACAACGGCGGCGACACCTCCGGCTACGGCGGACTGGTCCGCTCCGTCCGGCTCCCCGGGCCGGCGAGCAGGCCCTACGGCGGTTGGTTCGACGAGGTCGCCGACGAGCTCGAGGGCGCGCTCGAGGAGCAGGGACTCCTGCCCGACAACGCCATCGGGAAGACGGTCGTCGACCGCGACGAGCTGACCTTCCACATCGAGCGCGAGCACCTGGTCCGCGTCGCCCGCACCCTGCGCGACGACCCGGCCCTGCGCTTCGAGCTCTGCACCGGCGTCAGCGGCGTCCACTACCCGCACGACAAGGGCCGCGAGCTGCACGCCGTCTACCACCTGCGCTCGATCACCCACAACCGGCTGATCCGCCTCGAAGTCAGCGCGCCCGACAGCGACCCGCACATCCCGTCGCTGTGCTCCGTCTATCCGACGAACGACTGGCACGAGCGCGAGACGTACGACTTCTTCGGCATCGTCTTCGACGGTCACCCGGCCCTGACCCGGATCATGATGCCGGACGACTGGCAGGGCTTCCCGCAGCGCAAGGACTACCCCCTCGGCGGCATCCCCGTCGAGTACAAGGGCGCCCAGATCCCGGCTCCGGACCAGCGGAGGTCGTACTCGTGAGCAACACACAGTCAGCGTCCGCGGCTTCGGCGCGCGAGACGACCGAGGGCACCGTCTACACGGTCACCGGCGGCGACTGGGACGAGGTCGTCCAGTCCGCGGCCCGCGCCGACGACGAGCGCATCGTCGTCAACATGGGTCCGCAGCACCCGTCCACGCACGGCGTGCTCCGCCTGATCCTGGAGATCGACGGCGAGACGGTCACCGAGGCCCGCTGCGGCATCGGCTACCTGCACACCGGCATCGAGAAGAACCTCGAGTACCGGACCTGGACGCAGGGCACCACCTTCGTGACGCGCATGGACTACCTGACGTCGTTCTTCAACGAGACGGCGTACTGCCTGGGCGTCGAGAAGCTGCTCGGCATCGAGGACGAGATCCCGGACCGCGCCACGATCATCCGGGTCCTGCTGATGGAGCTGAACCGGCTCTCCTCCCACCTGGTGTGCATCGCCACCGGCGGCATGGAACTCGGCGCCACCACGATCATGATCTACGGCTTCCGTGATCGTGAACTGGTTCTCGACATCTACGAGCTGATCACCGGCCTGCGGATGAACCACGCGTTCATCCGCCCGGGCGGAGTCGCCCAGGACCTGCCGCCCGGCGCGGTGGACCACATCCGCGAGTTCGTGAAGAAGATGAAGAAGAACCTCCCGGAGTACGACAAGCTCGCCACCGGGAACCCCATCTTCAAGGCGCGCATGCAGGACGTCGGCTATCTCGACCTGGCCGGCTGCATGGCCCTCGGCGCCACCGGCCCCGTCCTCCGGTCCACCGGCCTGCCGCACGACCTGCGCAAGGCCCAGCCGTACTGCGGCTACGAGTCGTACGACTTCGACATCCCGACCGCCGACACCTGCGACGCCTACGGCCGCTTCCTGATCCGGCTGGAGGAGATGCGCCAGTCGCTCCGGATCGTCGAGCAGTGCCTGGACCGGCTCGAGCCCGGCCCGGTCATGGTCGCCGACAAGAAGATCGCCTGGCCCGCCCAGCTCGCCCTGGGCCCGGACGGACTGGGCAACTCCCTCGACCACATCAAAAAGATCATGGGCACCTCCATGGAGGCCCTGATCCACCACTTCAAGCTGGTCACCGAGGGCTTCCGCGTGCCGCCGGGCCAGACCTACGCGGCGGTGGAATCGCCCAAGGGCGAGCTCGGGGTGCACGTCGTCTCCGACGGCGGCACCCGCCCCTTCCGGGTCCACTTCCGGGACCCGTCCTTCACCAACCTGCAGGCCATGGCGGCGATGTGCGAGGGCGGCCAGGTCGCCGACGTCATCGTCGCCGTGGCGTCCCTCGACCCCGTGATGGGAGGCGTCGACCGGTGACCACCTCTTCTTCGGAGCGGGGCGTCAGCCTGGGCATGCCGGAACTGCCCGCGCCCGCCTACCCGGACGACGTCCGGGCCCGGCTGGAGACCGACGCGCGCGAGGTCATCGCCCGCTACCCGGACTCCCGGTCCGCCCTCCTGCCGCTGCTGCACCTCGTGCAGTCCCAGGAGGGGCACGTCACGCGCACCGGGATGCGGTTCTGCGCGGACATGCTGGACCTGACCACGGCCGAGGTCACCGCGGTCGCCACCTTCTACACCATGTACCGGCGCAGGCCGAGCGGCGACTACCAGGTCGGCGTCTGCACCAACACGCTGTGCGCGGTCATGGGCGGCGACGCGATCTTCGAGTCCCTCCAGGAGCACCTCGGTGTCGGCAACGGCGAGACCACCGAGGACGGCAAGGTCACCCTGGAGCACATCGAGTGCAACGCGGCCTGCGACTTCGCACCGGTCGTGATGGTCAACTGGGAGTTCTTCGACGACCAGACCCCCGCGAGCGCCCGCCGCCTCGTCGACGACCTGCGCGCGGGACGGCCGGTGACGCCCACGCGCGGCGCGCCGATCTGCACCTTCAAGGAGACCGCCCGGATCCTGGCGGGCTTCCCCGACGAGCGGGACGGCGCCGTCGCGGCCGGCGGCAGCGCGGGTCCCGCCTCCCTGGCCGGTCTGAAGCTGGCCAAGGGCGAGGTGCCCGCCGCGCGCGTGGTGCACCCGCGGGACGGCGGACCGCACGACGCTCCGCAGGACCGGGCCGTGCACGACCCGTCCCCGACGGAACACCTCAGCTCGCACGACGCGCCGCAGGACACATCGGCCTCCGACCCAGCCAACCCGGCAGGGCCTACCGCCGAGGAGGGGGAGTGATGACCGTGGCAGCCGAGATCAAGGGCACCAGCCCGGAGAAGCTGCTCGCACCCGTGCTGTCGGCCTTCTGGGACGAGGACGAGTCCTGGACTCTGGACGTCTACCGGAGGCACGAGGGGTACGAGGGGCTCCGCAAGGCGCTGGCGATGTCGCCGGACGACCTGATCGCGTACGTCAAGGACTCCGGTCTGCGCGGACGCGGCGGCGCGGGGTTCCCGACGGGGATGAAGTGGCAGTTCATTCCCCAGGGGGACGGCAAGCCTCACTATCTAGTTGTCAACGCCGACGAGTCGGAGCCGGGGACCTGCAAGGACATCCCGCTCCTCTTCGCGAACCCGCACAGCCTCATCGAGGGCATCGTCATCGCGTGTTACGCCATCAGGTCTTCGCATGCCTTCATCTACCTGCGTGGTGAAGTCGTCCCAGTGCTGCGGCGGCTGCACGAGGCCGTGCGCGAGGCCTACGCGGCCGGCTTCCTCGGCGAGAACATCCTGGGCAGCGGACTCGACCTCACACTCACCGTGCACGCGGGCGCGGGCGCGTACATCTGCGGTGAGGAGACCGCACTGCTCGACTCGCTCGAAGGCCGCCGGGGTCAACCGCGGCTCCGTCCCCCCTTCCCTGCTGTGGCCGGCCTCTATGCCTGCCCGACTGTGGTGAATAACGTCGAGTCGATCGCGTCGGTTCCCGCGATCCTGAACAAGGGCAAGGACTGGTTCAGGTCGATGGGCAGCGAGAAGTCCCCGGGCTTCACGCTCTACTCGCTCAGCGGGCACGTCGCGGGCCCCGGCCAGTACGAGGCCCCGCTCGGCATCACGCTGCGCCAGCTCCTCGACATGAGCGGCGGCATGCGCCCCGGTCACCGGCTGAAGTTCTGGACACCGGGCGGCTCCTCGACGCCGATGTTCACCGACGAGCACCTCGACGTCCCCCTTGACTACGAAGGAGTGGGCGCCGCGGGTTCCATGCTCGGCACGAAGGCACTCCAGTGCTTCGACGAGACGACCTGCGTCGTGCGGGCCGTCACCCGCTGGACCGAGTTCTACGCGCACGAGTCCTGCGGCAAGTGCACGCCGTGCCGCGAAGGCACGTACTGGCTCGTCCAGTTGCTGCGCGACATCGAGGCCGGCAAGGGCTCGATGAGCGACCTCGACAAGCTGAACGACATCGCCGACAACATCAACGGCAAGTCCTTCTGTGCCCTCGGCGACGGTGCCGCCTCGCCGATCTTCTCCTCGCTCAAGTACTTCCGCGAGGAGTACGAGCAGCACATCACGGGCCGCGGCTGCCCCTTCGACCCGGCCAAGTCGACGGCCTGGGCCGACCGCACGGAGGTGAACGCATGACCGTGACCAGCAATGCTCCCTCGGGAGGGGGAGAGGCGGCGGTCCCCCCGGAGGACCTCGTCTCGCTGACGATCGACGGCGCCGAGATCAGCGTGCCCAAGGGCACCCTGGTCATCCGGGCCGCCGAACAACTCGGCATCGAGATCCCCCGGTTCTGCGACCACCCACTCCTCGATCCGGCCGGCGCCTGCCGTCAGTGCATCGTCGAGGTCGAGGGCCAGCGCAAGCCCATGGCGTCGTGCACCATCACCTGCACCGACGGCATGGTGGTGAAGACCCACCTCACCTCGCCCGTCGCCGAGAAGGCCCAGCACGGCGTGATGGAGCTGCTGCTCATCAACCACCCGCTGGACTGCCCGGTCTGCGACAAGGGCGGCGAGTGCCCGCTGCAGAACCAGGCGATGTCGCACGGCCAGTCCGAGTCCCGCTTCGAGGGCAGGAAGCGGACCTACGAGAAGCCCGTGCCGATCTCCACGCAGGTGCTGCTCGACCGCGAGCGGTGCGTGCTGTGCGCCCGCTGCACCCGGTTCTCCAACCAGGTAGCGGGCGACCCGATGATCGAGCTGATCGAGCGGGGCGCGCTCCAGCAGGTCGGCACCGGCGAGGGCGACCCCTTCGAGTCGTACTTCTCCGGCAACACCATCCAGATCTGCCCGGTCGGCGCGCTCACCTCGGCGGCGTACCGGTTCCGCTCCCGCCCCTTCGACCTGATCTCCTCGCCGTCCGTCTGCGAGCACTGCGCCGGCGGCTGCGCGACGCGCACCGACCACCGGCGCGGCAAGGTCATGCGGCGCCTCGCGGCCAACGAGCCCGAGGTCAACGAGGAGTGGATCTGCGACAAGGGACGCTTCGCGTTCCGGTACGCGCAGCAGCGGGACCGGCTGACGACGCCCCTGGTGCGCAACGCCGAGGGCGAGCTGGAGCCGGCCTCCTGGCCGGAAGCCCTGCAGATCGCCGCGCAGGGACTGCTCGCCTCGAAGGGCCGGACCGGTGTCCTGACCGGCGGGCGGCTGACGGTGGAGGACGCCTACGCGTACAGCAAGTTCGCGCGCGTGGCGCTGGACACCAACGACATCGACTTCCGCGCGCGCGTGCACAGCACCGAGGAGGCCGACTTCCTGGCTTCCCGGATCGCCGGACGCGGCCGGGACCTCGACGGCACGGGAGTCACGTACACCGCGCTGGAGAAGGCGCCCGCCGTCCTGCTGGTCGGGTTCGAGGCCGAGGAGGAGGCGCCCGGTGTCTTCCTGCGGCTGCGCAAGGCCTGGCGGGGGCACGGGCAGAAGGTCTTCTCGCTGGCCACGCACGCCACGCGGGGCCTGGAGAAGGCCGGCGGCACGCTGCTGCCCGCCGCTCCCGGCACCGAGACCGAGTGGCTGGACGCGCTCGCGAGCGGCGTCGGCCTGGAGACCGGGGGAGCCCAGGCCGCCGAGGCACTGCGCGCCGAGGGCGCCGTGATCGTCGTCGGCGAGCGCCTGGCGTCCGTGGCCGGTGGCCTCACCTCCGCCGTACGGACCGCCTCCGCGACCGGCGCCCGGCTGGTGTGGATCCCGCGCCGGGCCGGGGAGCGCGGCGCGATCGAGGCGGGTGCGCTGCCGTCGCTGCTGCCGGGCGGGCGCCCGGCGACCGACCCGCGCGCGCGTGAGGAGGTCGCCGCGGTCTGGGGCCTGGCCGACCTGCCGCACCGCTACGGCCGCGACACCGGCGAGATCGTCGAGGCCGCGGCCCGGGGCGAGCTGCAGGCGCTGCTGGTGGCGGGCGTCGAGGTCGCCGACCTGCCCGATCCGGCACGCGCGCGTGCGGCACTCGCCGAGGCCGGCTTCGTGGTGTCGCTGGAACTGCGGCCCAGCGAGGTCACCGAACTCGCCGACGTCGTCCTGCCCGTCGCCGCGGTCGCCGAGAAGGCCGGGACCTTCCTGAACTGGGAGGGCAGGGCGCGCCTCTTCGAGGCCGCGCTCAAGCCGGACCAGATGACCCGCCGACTCGCGCCCGCCGACGCCCGCGTACTCCAGATGCTGGCCGACGCCATGGACGTACACCTGGGCCTGCCGGATCTGCGCACCACACGGGCGGAGATCGACCGGCTCGGCGCCTGGGACGGGCCGCGGGCCGGCGAACCGCTGGGGACCGCGAGCGCGCTGCCGCGGCCGGCCGCCGGAGAGGCCGTACTGGCCGGGCACCGGCTGCTGCTCGACCAGGGCCTCCTCCAGCAGGGTGACGAGGCACTCGCCGGCACCCGGCATGCCGCACGCGCGCGCGTGTCGGCCGCCACGGCCGCCGAGGCGGGCGTCAAGGACGGTGACCTCCTGGCCGTGACCGGCCCCGCCGGGGTCGTCGAACTCCCGCTGCGGATCACCGAGATGCCCGACCGGGTGGTCTGGCTCCCGCTGAACTCGGCCGGCACCGGCGTCGCCTCCGACGCCGGGGTGCTGCCCGGAACCCTCGTCCGCATCGGACCGGCGACGCTCGCGGGCGTGGCCCCCAAGGAGGTGGAGGCATGAGCCCGTACCTCGCCGCTGAAGACCTCTCGATGTTCGGCACCGACCCGTGGTGGCTGGTCGTCATCAAGGCGGTCTTCTGCTTCGCCTTCCTGATGGTGACCGTGCTGTTCTCCATCGTGTGGGAGCGCAAGGTCGTCGCCTGGATGCAGCTGCGCGTCGGCCCGAACCGGCACGGCCCCTGGGGCATGCTCCAGTCGCTCGCCGACGGCATCAAGCTGATGCTCAAGGAAGACGTCATCGTCAAGCGCGCCGACAAGGTGGTGTACGTCCTCGCGCCGATCGTCGCGGCCATCCCGGCCTTCATGGCGATCGCGGTGATTCCCTTCGGGCCGGCCGGCAACGAGATCTCGATCTTCGGCCAGCGCACCACCATGCAGCTCACCGACCTGCCGATCGCGTTGCTGTACATCCTCGCGGTCGCCTCGATCGGCATCTACGGCATGGTGCTGGCGGGCTGGAGCTCCGGCTCGACCTATCCGCTGCTCGGCGGGCTGCGGTCCTGCGCGCAGATGATCTCCTACGAGATCGCGATGGGCGCCGCCTTCGCCTCGGTGTTCCTCTACTCGGGATCGATGTCGACCTCGGCGATCGTCGAGCAGCAGAACGACCGCTGGTACATCGTGCTGCTGCCGGTCTCCTTCATCATCTACATCGTCACCATGGTCGGCGAGACCAACCGAGCCCCCTTCGACATGCCGGAGTCCGAGGGCGACCTGGTGGGCGGCTTCAACACCGAGTACTCGTCGATCAAGTTCGCGATGTTCATGCTCGCCGAGTACGTGAACATGGTGACGGTCTCGGCGGTCGCCATCACCCTGTTCCTCGGCGGCTGGCGGGCCCCGTGGCCGATCAGCACCTTCTGGGAGGGCGCCAACCACGGCTGGTGGCCGCTGCTCTGGTTCGTGCTCAAGGTCCAGTTGCTCTTGTTCTTCTTCATCTGGCTGCGCGGCACGCTTCCCCGGGTCCGCTACGACCAGCTGATGAAGCTCGGCTGGAAGGTCCTGATCCCGGTCTCCCTGGTCTGGCTGATGCTGGTCGCGACGGTGCGGGCGCTCAGGAACGAGAACTACGGCTTCGCCGACATCGCCCTCTACATCGGCGGCGGTGTCCTGGCCCTGCTGCTGTTGTCGATCGTCGTGGACATGTACCGCGAGAAGGGCAAGCAGGCCGCGGCCCCGGTCGAGGAGCCGGCCGCCTTCGATCCGATGGCCGGCGGATTCCCCGTGCCGCCGAAACCCGGACAGGAGCTGCCACCGGTGCCACGGCGCCGTGCGCGCCGGGAGCGGGAGCTGATTGTCAGTGGTGGGCCCGATACTCAGAGTGACGAATCTCTGGGCGGATCTACGGATGGAAAGGAGGCGTCCGATGGCTGAGGAACCGAAGGAGACCAACCCCGGTTTCCTGAACCCCGTGGCCGGCTTCGGCGTGACCTTCAAGGCCATGTTCAAGAAGCGGCTGACCGAGCAGTACCCGGAGCAGCAGAAGACCACCGCTCCGCGCTTCCACGGACGGCACCAGCTCAACCGCCATCCGGACGGCCTGGAGAAGTGCGTCGGCTGCGAGCTGTGCGCCTGGGCGTGTCCCGCCGACGCCATCTATGTGGAGGGCGCGGACAACACCGACGAGGAGCGCTACTCGCCGGGCGAGCGGTACGGCCGCGTCTACCAGATCAACTACGCCCGCTGCATCCTGTGCGGCCTGTGCATCGAGGCGTGCCCCACGCGCGCGCTGACGATGACCAACGAGTTCGAGCTGGCCGACTCCAGCCGCGCCAACCTCATCTTCACCAAGGACCAGCTGCTCGCCGGCCTGGAGGAGGGCATGGTCGACTCGCCCCACGCCATCTACCCGGGGACGGACGAGCAGGACTACTACCGGGGTCTGGTCACCGAGGCCGCCCCCGGCACCGAGCAGCAGGTCGCCCACTCCGAGGGGGAGGTCGTCCAGGAGGCCGACTCGACCTTCGGCGGGACCGAACCGGCGTCGGAGGAGGTGATCCGCCGATGACCGAGCAGCTCGCCGCGTACTCCACGTCCACCGGAGAGGCCGTCCAGTTCTGGATCCTCGGCACGGTCGCGGTGATCGGCGCTCTGTGCACCGTCTTCATGAAGAAGGCCGTGCACAGCGCGCTCTGCCTCGCCGGGACCATGATCGTTCTGGCGGTGTTCTACCTCGCCAACGGCGCCTACTTCCTCGGCGTGGTGCAGATCATCGTCTACACCGGCGCGATCATGATGCTGTTCCTGTTCGTGGTGATGCTCGTCGGTGTCACCGCGGCGGACTCCCTGAAGGAGACCATCAAGGGCCAGCGCTGGCTGGCCCTGCTGTCCGGGCTCGGCTTCGGCATCCTGCTGATCGCCGGCATCGGCAACGCGTCCGTCACGGAGTTCAGCGGACTGGCCCAGGCGAACGCGAACGGCAATGTGGAGGGCATCGCGTCCCTCATCTTCACCAAGTACGTCTTCGCCTTCGAGATCACCGGCGCCCTGCTCATCACGGCCGCCGTCGGCGCCATGGTGCTCACCCACCGCGAGCGCACCGAACGGGCGGCGACCCAGCGCGAACTGGCCGAGCGGCGCGTCCGCGAGGGCAAGCAGCTGCCGCCGCTCCCGGCGCCCGGCGTGTACGCCCGGCACAACGCGGTCGACATCGCGGGCCTGCTGCCCGACGGCACCCCGTCCGAGCTGACCGTCAGCAAGACGCTGCGCGAGCGGGGCCAGATCCGCGACGTGTCGATGGGGGCGCTCAATGATCTGAAGGCGCTGGAGCAGCGGGCCGAGGAGCGCCTCGAGCGCAAGGCGGTCGAGCCGGGCAACTCCAAGCGGTCCGAGGAGGCGCCGAAGTGAACCCCGTCAACTACCTCTACCTCGCGGCCCTGTTGTTCACGATCGGCGCCACCGGCGTGCTGATCAGGCGCAACGCGATCGTGGTCTTCATGTGCATCGAGCTGATGCTCAACGCCTGCAACCTCGCGTTCGTCGCCTTCTCCCGGATGCACGGCAACCTCGACGGCCAGATCATCGCCTTCTTCACGATGGTCGTCGCCGCCGCGGAGGTCGTGGTCGGGCTCGCGATCATCGTGTCCCTGTTCCGTTCCCGCCACTCGGCCTCGGTCGACGACGCCAGCCTGATGAAGCTGTGAGGGGTCGCTAGAACCGTGACTAACGCAGAGAACTTTATTGCGCTGCTGGTGGCGGCGCCCTTGCTCGGAGCCGCGGTCCTGCTGTGCGGCGGACGCCGGCTGGACGCCGTCGGTCACTGGATCGGTACGCTGCTGGCCGCCGCGTCCTTCGTGATCGGTGTCGTCCTCTTCACCGACATGCTCGGCAACGGCGCCGAGGACCGCACCCTGACGCAGCACCTGTTCAGCTGGATCCCGGTCGAGGGTTTCCAGGCCGACGTCGCCTTCCGCCTCGATCAGTTGTCGATGACGTTCGTCCTGCTGATCACCGGCGTCGGCTCGCTCATCCATCTGTACTCGGTCGCGTACATGGAGCACGACGAGCGCCGCCGCCGCTTCTTCGGCTATCTGAACCTGTTCCTCGCGGCGATGCTGCTGCTCGTCCTCGCCGACAACTACCTGCTGCTGTACGTCGGCTGGGAGGGCGTCGGACTCGCCTCCTACCTGCTGATCGGCTTCTGGCAGCACAAGCCCAGCGCCGCCACCGCCGCGAAGAAGGCCTTCCTGGTCAACCGCGTCGGCGACATGGGCCTGTCCATCGCGATCATGCTGATGTTCCTGTGGTTCGGCACCTTCGCCTTCGGCCCGGTGCTCGGCGGCCACGGGGAGGCCGGACTGGCAGGCTCGGCAGACGAGGGCAAGCTCACCGCGATCGCGCTGATGCTGCTGCTCGCCGCCTGCGGCAAGTCCGCCCAGGTACCGCTGCAGTCCTGGCTCGGGGACGCGATGGAGGGTCCGACTCCGGTCTCCGCCCTCATCCACGCCGCGACCATGGTGACGGCGGGCGTGTACCTGATCGTCCGCTCCGGCGCCATCTTCAACGGCGCGCCGGACGCGCAGCTGGTGGTCACCATCGTCGGCGCGGTCACGCTGCTGTTCGGTGCGATCGTCGGTTGCGCCAAGGACGACATCAAGAAGGCGCTGGCCGGTTCGACGATGTCGCAGATCGGCTACATGGTGCTGGCGGCCGGCCTGGGACCGATCGGCTACGTCTTCGCGATCATGCACCTGGTGACGCACGGCTTCTTCAAGGCCGGGCTGTTCCTCGGCGCCGGTTCGGTCATGCACGGCATGAACGACGAGGTCGACATGCGCCGCTACGGCGGACTGCGCAAGTACATGCCCGTCACGTTCATCACCTTCGGCCTCGGCTATCTCGCCATCATCGGCTTCCCGGGGCTGTCCGGCTTCTTCTCCAAGGACAAGATCATCGAGTCGGCGTTCGCCAAGGGCGGCACCGAGGGCTGGATCCTCGGCGCCTGTGCCCTGCTGGGCGCGGCCATCACGGCGTACTACATGACGCGCGTGATGCTGATGACGTTCTTCGGCGAGGAGCGCTGGCGCAACGCCCCGACGCCGTCGCCCGCGAAGCCCGACGTGGAGCCCGCTGCCGAGACGCGCGGCGAGTACACCCCGCCGCACCCGCACGAGTCGCCGAAGATCATGACGATCCCGATGATCGTGCTGGCCGTCGGCTCGGTGTTCGGCGGTGCGTTCTTCAGCATCGGTGACCGCTTCGTGCACTGGCTGGAACCCATCACCGGGCACGACCACGGCCACGCGCCGATCAGCGCCCTGACGGTCACGATCTCCACGGTCGCCGTGATGGTGATCGGCGTGGCGGCCGCCTGGGCGCAGTACGGCCGCCGTCCGGTCCCGGCCGTCGCCCCGCGCGGGTCGCTGCTCACCCGGGCCGCCCGGCGCGACCTGCTCCAGGACGACTTCAACCACGTCGTCCTGGTCCGCGGCGGCGAGCACCTCACGCGCTCCCTGGTCTACGTCGACCACACCCTGGTCGACGGGGTCGTCAACGGCACGGCGGCCTCGGTCGGCGGCCTGTCCGGGCGGATGCGCAAGCTGCAGAACGGCTTCGCGCGCTCGTACGCGGTCTCGATGTTCGGCGGTGCGGCGGTCCTCGTCGCCGCGACCCTGCTGATGAGGGCGGTCTGATACCGATGTCCTTTCCCCTGCTGACAGTCACGGCGGCCCTGCCGGCCGTCGGGGCGATCGCGACGGCAGCCGTGCCGGCCACGAAACGCACCGCGGCCAAGTGGCTGGCGCTGCTGGTCTCGCTGGCCACGCTCGCGCTGGCGATCGCGGTCCTGGTCCGTTTCGACCCCGGCGGCGACCGCTACCAGCTCACCGAGTCCCACTCCTGGATCGCGGACTTCGGCGTCCGGTACGAACTGGGCGTGGACGGCATCGCGGTGGCGCTGATCGCGCTGACCGCCCTGCTGATTCCGTTCATCATCCTGGCGGGCTGGCACGACGCCGACCCGCTGGAGACCGGCAGCAGCCGGTGGCGGCCGACGCAGGGCTTCTTCGCCCTGATCCTGGCCGTCGAGGCGATGGTGATCATCTCCTTCGAGGCCACCGACGTCTTCCTCTTCTACATCTTCTTCGAAGCCATGCTCATCCCGATGTACTTCCTCATCGGCGGCTTCGGGGACCGGGCCCACGAGCACGGCGAGAAGACGGCGGCGACGCAGCGGTCGTACGCCGCCGTGAAGTTCCTCCTCTACAACCTGGCCGGCGGCCTGATCATGCTGGCCGCGGTGATCGGGCTCTACGTGGTCGCCGGGAACTTCTCCCTCACCGAGATCGCCGAGGCACGGGCGAGCGGCGAGCTGAACATGGCGACCAGCACGGAGCGCTGGCTGTTCCTCGGCTTCTTCTTCGCCTTCGCGGTGAAGGCGCCGCTGTGGCCGCTGCACACCTGGCTGCCCAACGCCATGCAGGAGTCCACCGCCCCGGTCGCCGTGCTCATCACGGCGGTCGTCGACAAGGTCGGCACCTTCGCCATGCTGCGCTTCTGCCTCCAGCTCTTCCCGGAGGCGAGCAAGTGGGCGACACCGGTCGTCCTCGTCCTGGCGGTCATCAGCATCATCTACGGAGCGCTGCTCGCGGTCGGCCAGCGCGACATCAAGCGGCTGATCGCCTACGCGTCGATCTCGCACTTCGGCTTCATCATCATGGGCATCTTCGCGATGACCAGCCAGGGCCAGTCCGGCGCGACGCTCTACATGGTCAACCACGGGATCTCGACCGCCGTGCTGATGCTGATCGCCGGATTCCTGATCTCGCGGCGCGGCTCGCGGCTCATCGCCGACTACGGCGGAGTGCAGAAGGTCGCCCCGGTCCTCGCCGGCACCTTCCTGATCGGCGGCCTGGCGACCCTCTCCCTGCCGGGCCTCGCGCCCTTCATCAGTGAGTTCCTGGTCCTGGTCGGGACGTTCACGCGCTACCCGGTGATCGGCATCATCGCGACCTTCGGCATCGTGCTCGCCGCGCTCTACACCCTCGTCCTCTACCAGCGGACGATGACGGGCCCGGTGAAGCCGGAGGTGTCCGCGATGCCCGACCTGCGGGTGCGCGAGCTGGTGGTTGTGGGGCCGCTGGTGGCGCTGCTGATCTTCCTGGGCGTCTTCCCGAAGCCCCTCACGGACATCGTCAACCCCGCGGTGGAGCAGACCATGTCCGACGTACACAAGAAGGACCCCCAGCCTGAGGTGGAGGCGGCCAAGTGAGCGCAACAGCCGTCCACAGCCTGTGGACAACGGCGGCAACGGCGGCCGACCCGATTGGGAAGATCGACGCGCCGAAGATCGAGTACGGGCAGCTGTCGCCCGTGCTCATCGTCCTCGGTGCGGCGATCATCGGAATCCTGATCGAGGCCTTCGTGCCGCGCAGGTCCCGCTACTACGTACAGACGTTCGTGTCCGCCGTCGCGCTCGTCGCCGCCTTCGCCGCGGTCGTCGCGCTCGCGGCGGGCGGATACGGCACGACCAAGGCGGGTATCGCGGCGATGGGCGCCATCGCCGTCGACGGACCGGCCCTCTTCCTGCAGGGCACCATCCTGCTGGCGAGCCTGGTCGGCCTGTTCACCTTCGCCGAGCGGCGCCTCGACCCGGAGGCGCACGGCAACCGCGTCGACTCCTTCGCCGCGCAGGCCGCGTCCGTACCGGGCAGCGAGAGCGAGCAGAAGGCGGTGAAGGCCGGGTTCACCACTACGGAGGTCTTCCCGCTCCTCCTCTTCGCCGTCGCCGGCATGTTGGTCTTCCCGGCGGCCAACGACCTGCTGACGCTCTTCGTGGCGCTGGAGGTCTTCTCCCTCCCGCTGTACCTGCTGTGCGCGCTGGCCCGTCGCAAGCGGCTGATGTCGCAGGAGGCGGCGGTCAAGTACTTCCTGCTCGGCGCGTTCGCCTCCGCCTTCACCCTGTTCGGCATCGCCCTGCTCTACGGCTACGCGGGCTCGATGTCGTACGGCACGATCGCGCAGGTCGTCGACGGCACCGTCCAGAACGTCACCCCGGCGCTCGCCGACACGATGGGCAACGACGCGCTGCTCCTGGTCGGGGCCGCGCTGATCGTCATGGGCCTGCTGTTCAAGGTGGGTGCGGTGCCGTTCCACATGTGGACGCCGGACGTGTACCAGGGCGCGCCGACGCCGGTGACCGGCTTCATGGCGGCGGCGACCAAGGTGGCGGCCTTCGGTGCCCTGCTCCGCATCCTCTACGTCGTCCTGCCCGGCCTGCGCTGGGACTGGCGGCCGGTGATGTGGGCCGTGGCGATCGTCACCATGCTGGCCGGCGCGATCGTCGCGATCACTCAGACCGACATCAAGCGGCTGCTGGCGTACTCGTCGATCGCGCACGCGGGCTTCATCCTCGCCGGTGTCATCGCGACCACGCCGGACGGCATCTCGTCCGTCCTCTTCTACCTGGCCGCGTACTCCTTCGTCACGATCGGCGCCTTCGCGGTCGTGACACTGGTGCGCGACGCGGGCGGTGAGGCGACCCACCTGTCGAAGTGGGCCGGGCTCGGACGCAGGTCACCGCTGGTGGCGGCCGTGTTCGCGGTGTTCCTGCTGGCGTTCGCGGGTATTCCGCTCACCTCCGGCTTCTCGGGCAAGTTCGCCGTCTTCAAGGCGGCGGCGGAGGGCGGCGCGGCTCCGCTGGTCGTGATCGGCGTGATCTCGTCGGCGATCGCGGCGTTCTTCTACATCCGCGTGATCGTGCTGATGTTCTTCAGCGAGCCGAGGCCGGAGGGCCCGACCGTCGCGGTGCCGTCACCGCTGACGATGACGGCGATCGGCGTGGGTGTGGCGGTCACGGTGGTGCTCGGTGTGGCGC
Source organism: Streptomyces sp. NPDC058812 (assembly GCF_042744565.1). Taxonomy (NCBI): domain Bacteria; kingdom Bacillati; phylum Actinomycetota; class Actinomycetes; order Kitasatosporales; family Streptomycetaceae; genus Streptomyces; species Streptomyces sp. NPDC058812. Next base: position 291,241 of record NZ_JBHYOB010000004.1, on the reverse strand, counting down.
CGCAGTACTTCCTGGACCTGGCGGGTCAGGCGGGGGTGTTCGTGCGCTGACGCGGCGCTCGCCGGTACGGAGTCGGCGGCCCGGCACTCTTCGGGGGGAGCCGGGCCGCCGCCGTGTGTGCGCGGGCCACTCGCCGCCGCGGCGTGCCTTGATGGCCGTCAGGTCCGGATCCTCGGGAAGGGCGCGCTCAGCTTCATGCGCTCACGGAAGATGTCGACGCCGACGTAGGCGGGTGACGATGGTTACGGCGGGCGAGCCTGTGGATAACTCCGGCGCTGTCGGCGCGGACCCCTATCGTTGAGGCAGTGGTCGGGACAGGACGGACCAGACAGACCGGAAGGACCGGAAGGACCGGAAGGACCGGAAGGACCGGACGGGCGCGGCAGGACGTACGGGGGACGGGACGATGGGCGGGACGGGCGTGATCGGCGAGATGGCAGAGGCGGCACAGGCCAGCGGCGTGGGCGTGGACAGCGAGGCGCTGGCCACGCTGCACCGGGTCTTCGGGTACGAGGCCTTCCGCGGCGAGCAGGAGGCGGTCGTCGACCACGTGGTGGCGGGTGGCGACGCCGTCGTGCTCATGCCGACCGGTGGCGGCAAGTCGCTGTGCTACCAGATCCCCTCCCTGGTCCGGCCCGGCACGGGCATCGTGGTCTCGCCGCTGATCGCGCTGATGCAGGACCAGGTGGACGCGCTGCGGGCGCTCGGTGTGCGGTCCGGTTTCATGAATTCCACGCAGGACTTCGACGAGCGGCGCGTGGTGGAGGCCGAGTTCCTCGCCGGCGAGCTGGACCTGCTGTACCTGGCCCCCGAGCGGCTGCGGCTGGAGGGCACCCTCGATCTGCTCTCCCGGGGCAAGATCTCCCTCTTCGCGATCGACGAGGCGCACTGCGTCTCCCAGTGGGGCCACGACTTCCGGCCCGACTACCTGACCCTGTCCCTGCTCGGCGAGCGCTGGCCGGACGTGCCCCGGCTCGCGCTCACGGCGACGGCCACGCACGCGACGCACCGCGAGATCACCGAGCGGTTGAACATGCCGGCGGCGCGGCACTTCGTGGCGAGCTTCGACCGGCCCAACATCCAGTACCGGGTCGTGCCGAAGTCCGACCCCAAGAAGCAGCTGCTGAACTTCCTGCGTGAGGAGCACCCCGGCGACGCGGGCATCGTGTACTGCCTCTCGCGCAACTCCGTCGACAAGACCGCCGAGTTCCTGTCGAGCAACGGCATCGAGGCCGTGCCGTACCACGCGGGCCTGGACGCGGGCACCCGAGCCGCGCACCAGTCCCGGTTCCTCCGGGAGGAGGGCCTGGTGGTCGTGGCGACCATCGCCTTCGGCATGGGCATCGACAAGCCGGACGTGCGATTCGTCGCCCACCTGGACCTTCCCAAGTCGGTCGAGGGCTACTACCAGGAGACCGGTCGTGCCGGGCGGGACGGCCTGCCGTCGACCGCCTGGATGGCGTACGGCCTCAACGACGTCATACAGCAGCGCAAACTGATCCAGTCCGGCGAGGGGGACGAGGCCTTCCGCCGCCGGGCCCAGTCCCACCTGGACGCGATGCTCGCCCTGTGCGAGACCGCCCAGTGCCGCCGCGGCCAGCTCCTCGCCTACTTCGGGCAGGACCCGGACCCGGCCGGCTGCGGCAACTGCGACACCTGCGTCACACCCCCGGAGACCTGGGACGGCACGGTCCCGGCACAGAAGCTGCTGTCGACGGTGGTGCGGCTGAAGCGGGAGCGCGGGCAGAAGTTCGGCGCGGGGCAGATCATCGACATCCTGCTGGGCAAGCGCACCGCCAAGGTGATCCAGTTCGACCACGACCAGCTCTCCGTGTTCGGCATCGGCGAGGAGCTGACCGAGGGCGAGTGGCGGGGCGTCGCCCGCCAGCTGCTGGCCCAGGGACTGCTCGCGGTCGAGGGCGAGTACGGCACGCTGGTGCTGACCGAGACCAGCGGGTCGGTGCTGCGTCGCGAGCGGGAGGTGCCGCTGCGCAAGGAGCCCAAGAAGCCGGCCACGGTCCGGTCGGCAGGCGGTGGACGAGGGGACCGCAAGCCCAAGGCCGCCGCGGCCGAACTGCCCGAGGAACTGCTCCCCGCCTTCGAGGCGCTGCGCGCCTGGCGCGCGGAGCAGGCTCGCGAGCAGGGCGTTCCGGCGTATGTCATCTTCCACGACGCCACGCTCCGGGAGATCGCCACCGCCTGGCCCACCTCGATCGGGCAGCTCGGAGGCATCAGCGGGGTCGGCGAGAAGAAGCTGGCGACGTACGGGGAGGGCGTGCTCGCGGTGCTGGCGGGGCTGAACGGACCGGCCGAGGCCACGGCGCCCGTGTCGGGCCGCCCGTCAGCCGGGTCAGGCTCCGGTTCTGGTTCCGGCGCGGACGACTGGCCCGAGACCGAGCCGGAGCCCGAGCCCGACGACTGGATGTAGGCGACGGGCGCGCGCGGCTCCCTACGTCAGCGCCGTCAGACCCGGGGCGAAGGTGATCAGCAGCGGGAGGAGGGGGACCAGAGCGGCTGTCGCCGAGGTCAGAGCCCTGTGCCGGGGGAGCAGGCGGGGCGGGGGTTCCAGGAGGCGGTCGACTCGTTCGCCGAGGAGTCGGTGGCTGGAGGAGCAGGACAGGACACCGCGGTGCTGGTTCAGCTCGATCAGGGCCAGTGCCGTGGTCAGGTGACCGCAGCGGCGGGAGGCGGTGTCGTCGGCGGCGAGTTCGACCAGGCGGTGGGTCTGGTCGCAGAAGTGGGCGAACAGCGGGACCCGCGGGAAGCCGGTGGCCAGGGCGCTGGAGAGGTGCAGCAGCCAGTCGTGGCGGGCCCGGGCGTGGCCCCGCTCGTGGGTGAGGACGGCGTCGAGCTGATGGTCGGTGAGGCGTTGCAGGGCACCGGTGGTGACGATCAGCTGGGGCGGGTTGCCGGGCATCCACCAGGCGTCCGGGTACTCGTCCTCCAGGACCAGCAGGGGACCGCGGGCGGCGGGTAGTCCGGCGGGCAGGTCAGGGGCGCGTTCGCGCAGGTGGGCGCGTGAGTGGGCGCGCCGTCGGCGGGCCTCGACGAGTTCGCGGGCCAGCATGGCGGTCGTCCAGGCGGCACCGCCGGCCAGCAGGAGGGTGAGGGCGGCCGCCCACGGCGGGCCCGCGGAGAGGTTGTAGGCCTCGGTCACCGCCGGCGGCGCCGGCGCGAAGAGCTGGGCGCGCACGGTGCCGAAGACGGCGGCGGCGCCGAGGACGAGGGCCGTCAGACAGCACAGCAGGACGGTGGCGACCAGGCACTGCCACACCCAGAGCGCGACCACGGGATCCCGCTCGGGCCACGCGGAACGGGTCAGCGCGCGCGGTACCGGTACCGCGGCGGTCACGGCGACGACGAACAGCAGGAGCAGGCAGACGGTCATGCCACGGGCTCCGGATCCTGGTCGGAAGGGGCGGCTCTGGCTGTGGTGGGCTGTGGTGCGGGCAGTGGTGCGTCTGGAGTGCGACTGTGGTCGGGCCGGCGTGACGGTGCTCGCCGCGCGGGCGCGGACATGCCGCACACACCGCCCGACGCCAGTATGACGGTGACGGGCGGCGTGAGTCAGGCCCCGGCGGGCAACGGATCCGAGTGCGGGGGAGTCGCGGGAGCCGCGGGAGCCGTGGTGGTTACCGTCCGGTCCGCGGCGGGGCCACCTGGCCGGTCACCTCGCCCAGCCCCACCCGGGTGCCGCCCGGCCCCGGTGCCCAGGCCGACAGGGTCACCACGTCCCCGTCCTCCAGGAACGTCCGCTTGCCGTCAGGGAGTTCAAGGGGATCGCGTCCGTTCCAGGTCAGCTCCAGCAGGGACCCGCGCTCCCGGTCGGCAGGTCCGCTCACCGTGCCGGAGCCGTAGAGGTCGCCGGTACGCAGCGAGGCGCCGTTGACGGTCATGTGGGCCAGTTGCTGGGCGGCCGTCCAGTACATGGTGGAGAACGGCGGCTCGGAGACGACGTGGCCGTTGACGGCGACGGAGATCCGCAGGTCGTAGCCTCCGGGTTCGTCGAGTTCCCCGTCCGTGTCGTCGAGGTAGGGCAGCAGCTCGTGCGTGCGCTCCGGCGGGGCCACCCGTGCCTCCTCCAGGGCGTCCAGCGGTGTGATCCACGCCGACACCGACGTGGCGAAGGACTTGCCGAGGAACGGGCCGAGGGGGACGTACTCCCAGGCCTGGACGTCCCGCGCGGACCAGTCGTTGAGCAGGCAGAGTCCGAAGACGTGCTCGCGGAAGTCGCCGAGCGCCACCGGGCTGCCCAGCTCGGACGGCACGCCCACCACGAAGCCGACCTCGGCCTCGATGTCGAGGCGGACGGACGGGCCGAACACGGGAGCGGCGTCGGTGGGGGCCTTGCGCTGCCCGGACGGCCGTACGACGTCCGTGCCGGACACGACCACCGTGCCGGAGCGGCCGTGGTAGCCGATGGGGAGGTGCTTCCAGTTGGGGGTGAGGGAGTCGGCGGCGTCGGGGCGGAAGATCTGGCCGACGTTCCGGGCGTGGTTCTCGGAGGCGTAGAAGTCGACGTAGTCCGCGACCTCGAAGGGCAGGTGCAGCGTCACCGAGGAGAGGGGGTGGAAGAGGGGCTCCAGGGTTTCGCGGTGGGCGGGGACCGTCACCCAGGCCGTCAGCGCGCGCCGTACGTCGGACCAGGCGGTGCGGCCGGCGGCCAGCAGCGGGTTCAGGGTGGGCCGTGCGAGCAGGGAGGCGTACGGCGATCCGAGTGCGTGGGCCGCCGCGCCGGCGTCGAGGACGTGGTCGCCGAGCCGGACGCCCACCGTCCGCTCCTGCGTGCCGGGGATCGAGAACACGCCGTACGGAAGGTTGTGCGGGCCGAAGGGGTCGCCCTCGGGGACATCGAAGGGGGGCATCGGGTGCTGCCTCGCTTTCGTGCTCGCCATGTGCGCCGTGCGCGCCGGGTGCGCCACGTGGTTCGTGGCCGGGCCACACGTTACGGGTGACGTACCGGTCTTGGGCAGTGTGTCAGGAGGTGGCGGTGCGTGGCGGGGGAGGCGCGTTCAGGCGTGCTGACGTGCGGGGAGTGGTTCGGGCGCCGGTGCGGGGAGGCGGGGGAGTGACCGGTGCGGCGGCTCCTTCGCCGCCCGCGTACGCCCGCGTGAACGGCCGGGGATGTGGCGCTCCGCTTCCGCTTGTGTGCGGGAAGTTGTCCACAGGCCGGTACGCAATCTTGACGGAGCGGTGCGAACGGGGTGACTCTGGGCGGGTGCCGGAAGGCCTCGGGGAGGGGGCTTTCGATGGCACACCAGGGGGGCGGATGGCCATCGGGGAGGCCGGTCCGGGTTCGGTGCGGGATGGTTCGCGGCCGAGGAAGCGGCTGGAAGAGACCATGCGCAGCCGACTCGGCCGGGAATGCGTGTACGTACCGTCATGCCGTTTCGGGCTGTACGCGGCACTGCGTCACTGGTGCCCGCCGGGCGGCCGGGTGCTGATGTCGCCGGTCAACGACGACGTCGTCTTCTTCGTCGTGCTCGCGGCCGGACTGCGGCCGGTGCAGGCGCCGTTGAATCCGTCGGACGCGTCCATCGACATCGATGCCGTGCCCGAGGAGGTGTGGGGTTCGCTGTCCGCCGTAGTGACGACCAACCTGTACGGCAACCCGGACCCGGCGCCCGGACTGCGGGCCCGTTGCGACGCGTTGGGCATCCCGCTGTTCGAGGACGCGGCGCACGCCATTGGCAGCGAGGTGGGCGGGCGGCCGGTCGGCGCTTGGGGCGACGCCTCCGTTTTCAGCCTGTCCAAGCACGTCGGTGCCAAGGCCGGGGGAATCCTCGCGGTCGCCGACCCGGGGCTGCGGGACGCGTTGGAGAAGACCTGCGACGACCTGCTGCTGCCGCGCCGTACGAGGGCCGAACTCGCCTACGCCGTACGGCCGTACGCGGAGGCGGCCGTACGAGGGCTGCGGCTGCGGCGGGCCGCCTGGGCCGCGATGCGGCTGCTGGGGCTGATGGAGCGGGAGGAGATCCGGATGCCGCTGCGTCCGGAGGAGCTGACCCGCGCGGTCGCCTCGGCCCCCGGCCTCGACGCCCAGGACTCCCTTGACGCCCACGACCCCTGGGTCCGCGTCGACATGCACGACTACCGGCTGCGCGCCGGCCGGTTCCGGCTCGGGCGCATCGGACGCGGGCTCGACCGGCTGGACGACGTACTCGCCGACTGCCGTGCGGGTACGGAGCTGCTGCTGTCGACGCGTTGGGCGGGACCGGCCGGGTGGGAGGGCGCGAGGAGCCGGTCACCGGGCGCGGCGCAACCGTTGTTCCGCGTGCCGTTGCTCGTGGCGGACCGGGACGCGGCGGTGCGGGCGCTGGCCCGGCGCGGCATCGTCGTCGGCTACCTCTACGACCCGCCGCTGGACGACTACGCGGGCGCCGCCTTCACCGACCCGTCACCCTCTCCGGAGGGGGCGCGCTGGTTCGCGCGGCACGCGCTGCCCGTGGATCCGCTGCGCGCCCGTGCGGCCGTCGCCGCCCTGGAGGAGTCCGGAGTACGGCCGGCCGAGGCACCCGAAGGGCTGGTTCCGACCGGTGGCTGAGACCCGGGTGCACGAGACAGCGGCGGCACCCGCGGGCGGTGGCCCGACGCCGTCCGGGAGCGGGCACGGAGGCGACTCGCTCTTCAAGAACGCCTACTTCCTGATGCTCAGCACCGGCGTCTCCGCCGTGCTCGGCCTCGGCTTCTGGCTCGTGGCCGCCCGCTACTACTCGGAGGAGGCCGTCGGGCAGGGCTCCGCCGCCATCGCCGCCATGCGGCTGCTCGCCAGCATCACGGCGACCACGATGATCGGCGCCGTGGTCCGTTTCGTACCGAGGGCCGGCCGCGCGACCGGCCCCCTGGTGTGGCGGGCGTACGCGGCCAGTTCGGTGGTCGTCGCCGTGGCCGCCGTCGTCTTCCTGCTCACCCTCGACCTGTGGGGCGCGTCGTACGCCCCGCTGGGCACCGCCGAGGCGGGGGCGCTGTTCGTCGCGGCGTGCGTGGCCTGGGCGCTGCTCACCCTCCAGGACGGCGTGCTGACCGGGCTGCGCAAGGCGGAGTGGGTGCCCGCCGGGAACGCGGTGTTCTCGGTCGGGAAGCTGATCCTGCTGGCCGTCTTCGCCACCACGCTGCCGGTGCTCGGCATCTTCGTGTCCTGGGCCGTGGCCATCGCCTTCTCCACCCTGCCGCTCGGCTGGCTGATCTTCCGCAGACTCATCCCGCGCCAGGCCGCCGCCGACCACGACGTGGAGCCGCCCAAGGTCCGCGAGATGGGGCGGTTCCTGGCCGGGGACTCACTGGGCGCGGTGTTCAGCCTGGCGATGATCAACCTGCTCCCGGTGATGGTCGCGGTCAACTTCAGCGCCGCGGAGAACGGCTACTTCTACGTGGCGTACACCGTCGGCGGCACGATGGAGTTCATGGCCATCAACATGGCCTCCTCCCTCACCGCGCACGCCTCGCACGACCCGCGCCGCCTCGCCGACGGCGTCCGTGGAGCACTGCGCCGCATGACGCTGCTGCTCGTGCCGGTGGTGCTCTTCCTGGTCGTCTTCGCGCCGCAGATCCTCGCGCCCTTCGACGAGGACTACGCCGAGCACGGTTCCACGGTGCTGCGGCTCCTGGCCATCGGGGCGCTGCCGAGGATCGTGGTCGAGCTGTACATCGGCGTGCTGCGCGTCCAGGGGCGTACCGGCGTGCTCGCCGCCGTGCAGGGCACCATGTGCGTCCTCGTGCTGGGCAGCGCGGCGATGCTGTTCAGCCCGGCCGGGATCGCGGGCGCCGGCTGGGCGGTGCTCGGGGGCATGACGGTGGTCGCCGTCGGCTGCGTGCCCGGCCTGCGGGCCACCCTGCGCGGCAGTGACGGAGCCGGTCGTTCCGGCGGGCCCCGGGGCTCGGACACCTCCTGCGGCATCGGGCCGCGGGGCGTTCGGAAGCCGGGACCCGGCAACTCCTACGGCACCCACTGGGCCCGGTTGAACGCCACCGCCGGGTACGGCACGAGCTGGGCGCGGCGAGCGGCGTACGAGCACGGGCAGTCCGACGAGGCGCCACGGGACGACACCGTCACCCTGTTCATAGGGCGTCCGGGGTACGAACGGGAGGCCCTGGAGGCGGACACCCTCGCGGTGATCGTCCGGCGGCCCCGGAATCCCGACGCCGAGACCGGACTGCCGTCCGGTCGGGACCGGACACCGGACTCGGCCGGTGCGACCGTTGCGACCGCTGCGTCCGACGCGCCCCACGCGCCCCACGCGCCCGATGCGCTTGAGGTGCTCGAGGTGCTCGACGCGAACTCGGGCCCCGGCTGCGGAGAGGGTGACGACGGCGGGGTCGGGGCGATCCCCGAGCGGCTTCTGCGGCCTGCCCTGTGGCTGCTGCTCGGCGTCGCCACCATCGTCTTCCTGGTGGCGTTGCGCGACTTGCCGTGGCTGGGTGGCACCTCCGAGGTCGGGGCCGAACTCACCGGGCAGGAGCTGCTGCGGGGGATTCCTCTGCCGGCGCTGGTCGCTGGGGCCCTGGTGCTCGTGGTGTTCGTGGCGTCCGTGACGTTGTGCGCCTCGCCCGACCCGTGGCTGCCCGGTGGCGCACTGGGCGTCGCCGTCCTGGCCCTGCACGCGGCGCCCGTGGCGCTCGGCCGGGAACCGGAGGCGGTCGGTGGGACGTTATACACCGAGACGGCAGGATTTATCGCGGAAGCGGTGGGGTTCGACGGGCCCGGCCCACTGCTGCGCTGGACTCCGCTCGTCCTGCATCTGCTGTGTCTCGTACCGCTGTGGCTGCTGCTCGCGAAGGCGGGCGGTCGGCTGCCGTGGCAGGGACGCTGGGGGGTTCTGTATCTCGTCGCCGTGGGGGGCTGGGTCTGGCGTCAGGAGCTCGCGCCGATCGCACCGCCGCTTCTCCTGCTGCTCGTCCTCGCCGTCCTGCTCCTGTCCCTGCGCCGCCCGTCCTTCGCGACGGACGCGACGGACGCGACGGACGCGACGGACGCGACGGTCGCGACGGTCGCGACGGTCGCGGCAGACGCGATAGACGCGACGGACCCCCCGCACCGCACCAGACCGAACGGCATGTCCAGGGACTGATCAAGCACAGAGCCGAATCGCCAGGGGGGAACCGTCGTGCGTCCGCCAGCAACTCCACGGGAGAGATCCGCACCAGAGCCCGCGCCCGGGCAGGAAACCCGGGACGCGTCGAACCGGGACGCGCCGGAGGCAGCCGGGGAGCCCCGCACCTCGCAGGAGCCGCCCCGCACTTCGCAGGAGTCGGCCACCACGACCTCGGACGAAGCGTCCGCCCGGCCGGGCCGGAGGAGTACCGCACGCGCCCACCGCCCCTCTACCCCGGAGCCCTCCGGCTCCGCCGCCGAGCTGCCCGTGACGGATCTGTCCGACCTCACTCCGGCCGCCTGGCCGGCCCGCGCGGCCGCCGCCTGGCCGGCCGTGCCCCTCCTCGTCGCCCTCGCCCTGTGGGGCTACGCGATGCGGCACACCGACGTGTCCGCCCTGGACGACTACGGCCTGGTCAGCGCCCTGCACCCCACTTTCTGGGCCGGCCTCGCCGTGCTCACCGCGGGTTTCTGGTGCACGGTCCGCGACCCGCGCCGTCCCAACGGCTGGTCCCTCGCGTACGTCCTGGGCCTGCTGGTGATGGAGCGGGCCACCCAGGCCGTTCTCTACCCGACCCCGCTCTACGCGTGGGCGTGGAAGCACGACGCGGTCATCGACCACCTGCTGACGTCCGGCGGTCTCCAGACCGCGGACCGGCTCGGCGACATGGCCGTCTACGACCAGTGGCCCGGCTTCTTCGCCGCCCAGGCGGCGCTGGTGCGGCTGCTGGGTGTGGACAACGCCGCGATGTACATGGCCTGGTGGCCGTTGGTCTCCAGCGTGCTGCTGCTGCTCCCGCTGCTGCTGATCTACCGGACCTTCACCGAGGACCGGCGGCTGATCTGGACCGCCGTGTGGCTGTTCTGCGTCGCCAACTGGGTGGGCCAGGACTACTTCTCCCCGCAGTCCGTCGCCTTCGTGCTGCACCTGGGCGTCATCGCGGTCGTACTGCGCCGCTACGGCCGCTCCGGCGGGCGGGACGGCCGGCAAGGGCAGGCCGTGTGGACCGTACTGCTCAGCGTGCTGGTAACCGCCATCGTCGTCTCGCACCAGCTGACACCCGGCATGCTCGTCGTCACGCTCGTCGCGCTGGCCTTCACGCGCCGCTACCGCCACTGGGTCCCGGCGGTCACGACGGTCGTGATCTTCCTGGCCTGGTGCCTCACGGCCGCGCTGCCCTTCCTGTCCGCCGCCATGCCGGACATGATTCGCTCCATCGGCGACGTCGGAGCCAACGTCGAGACCGGGTACGGGGCCACCCCCACCGGCACCGGAGCGGTGGCGACCTCCTGGGTGGCCCGGTTGCTTTCGGGTTCCGTGCTCCTGCTCGCGCTGGTGGGTGTGGTGCGCCAGCGGGTGCTGCGGCACCGGGCGCTGCCGCTGCTGCTGGTCGCCGCGGCGCCGCTGCCGATGTTCGTGGCGAGCAGCTACGGCAGCGAGATGATCTTCCGGGTCCTGATGTTCACGCTGCCCGGCGCGGCCTTCTTCGCCGCCGCCGCGCTGCTGCCCAAGGTCCGCACGCTGGCCGCCGACGCCGCCGCGCGGGAGACGGGCGGACGCTCGCCGGCCGCCGCGCGCTCGTCCGCCCGGCGCCGCCGCTTGCGACTGCCTTCCCTGCCCCCGCTGCGGTACGGCGCGTGGGTGCCGCTGCTCGTGCTGCTCGCCGGGACCCTCGCCTTCGTACCGAGTTACTCGGGCAAGGACCGCATCAACTACTTCCCGCCCCGCGAAGTCGCCCTCGTCCAGCAGCTCTTCGACCAGGCGCCCGACGACTCCCTGGTCGTCGCCGCCAACCGGAACTACCCGCTCGCCTACGAGCAGTACTGGAGAGTCGACCACTACTGGTTCCTCGACGACGACCGACGCCACGTCGACGAGATCGTCCGAGACCCGGCCGCCGTCCTGGCCCGCGACATGGCCGCCGTGGAAGCACCGGCACGCGCCTATTTCCTGCTCACCCAGGGGCAGACGGCCAACTCGGAGATGAACGGCCAGTTGGACGAGGCGCAGTTGGAGCGCGTACGGGAGTCCGTGGCGGCGTCACCGAGGTTCGAGCTGATCGCCGAGAACAGCGCCGGCGTGCTCTACGTCCTGAATCCGGCGAGCTGAGAAGGGGAGTGAGTCAGCCATGACATCGCAGGACGCCATGACATCGCAGGACGCCATGACACGGCAGGTCGCCGTGACACCGCAGGACCTCGTGATCCGTATGCTGCCCCCGTTCGCGGGCTGGCTGGCGCTCGCCGCGCTCGCCCTGCCCGGCGGCTCACCACTGCGCGGCGCGGCCGTCGCCGCGTTCCTGGCCGTCGGCCCGGGCGCCGCCCTGGTCGGGATCTGCGGCCCCGCGCTGCGGGCCCGCCGTGCCGAAGCCCCCGTCGAGCGCCGGGACGCGGACTTCGAACGCCACTCCGACCTGCTGGAACGGCTGATGCTTGCCGTCCTGCTGAGCGTGAGCGCCGCGATGCTCGTCGCCACGGTACTGATAGCCGCGCACGCCTTCAGCGGGGACCGCGTCCTGCTGACGCTCACCCTGCTGACCACGCTCGCCGCGTTCTGCCCGCGCCTGCGTGCCTCCCCGCCGACGCCCAGCACGGCGCCGGGGGCGGCGCCGAGGACACGGAAGGGTTCCACTCTGTGAGGTTCGCCCGTCCCGCTCGCCGCACGGCCGGAGACTCGACGACGACCGGACAGCACCGCCGGCCCAAGGCCCCCGGGGACCGCGGGGGACCGGGCCGGCGCCGACTGCTGATCACATCCATCACGGCCACCTGCGCGGTCCTGGTCGCGGTGCTCGCCCTGCGCGACGCCTCCGGCCCCGCCGACCCGGCCGACGACCCGAGGTGCCGCCCGACCGCGCTCCTCGAACCGCCCTGTGGCGCCTGGTTCGGCGCCTTCGTGCCGCACGACAAGTCCGACCTGGCCGAGAAGGTGCACGCGTACGAGAAGAACGTCGGGCGCGAGCTCGACATCGTGTACACGTACCACGACATGTCCGCGATCACGGACACCCGCCTGGAAGGTCAGCTCCTGACCGAGCAGGAACAGCGCGTCGGCGAGGACCGCATGCTGCTGCTGTCCTGGGAGAGCAAGTGGTGGGGCGGCACTAAGCAGCAGCAGCCCACCTGGAAACAGATAGCCGCCGGCGACCTGGACGACTCCGTGATCGACGTGCAGGCGCAGCGCGTCAAGGACTACGGGCAGCGCACGGGGAAGAAGGTCTTCCTCTCCTTCGACCTGGAGATGGACACCCGCACCCCGGACAACGGCACACCGGCCGACTACGTGCGGGCCTACCGGCACATCCACGACCGGTTCCGCGAGCTGGGCGTCGACAACGTCGTGTGGACCTGGATCATCACCGGCTACCTGGACCACGCCGACCTGTTCGAGAAGATGTACCCGGGGGACGAGTACGTCGACTGGATCGGTTACAACCAGTACAACTACTACCTCTGCCACAAGACGGACTGGCTGAGCTTCGCGCAGACGCAGCACGCCACCCACGACTGGATCCGCGCCAACCTCTCCGACGACAAGCCCCTGATGCTCTCGGAGTTCGGCAGTGCCTCCGACCCGAAGCGAGCGGACCGGCAGGCGGACTGGTACGCGCAGGTGCCCCGCGTGCTCAAGGAGCTGGAGGGCGTCAAGGCCGCCCTCCAGTGGAACTACCGCGACCCGGGACCGAACTGCGATCTGGCCGTGGCCAATGACCGGGCGTGGGCCAGCCTGCGCAAGATGGTCGCCGACCCGCACCTCAACCAGCCCCTCGAGTGACCGTGGTCAGCCGGCGAACTCGGGCCCCCGCACCATGGCACGCCCCCGCCGGTACCACCGCCACGCGACCGTCTTCGGCCCGTCGCGGTAGGGGGCGATCCGGACGCCCTCTCCCGTCAGCCACGCCTCGACGTCGGCGACCGTGTGGCTGCGCCGCACGATGAGCCGGGCGATGCGGTACCGCTCGTCGCGGTCGGAGCTGAGCGCGTGCCGCACGGCGGTCGCCGTCTCGTACCCGGCACGGGCCGACGACGACCGCACCTTCGCGCTGTTGTAGCCGTGCGGGTAGGCGAGGTGGCGGACCGGGTGCCCGAGGGCGTCCTCCAGCATGTCCTTGGACGTGCGCAGTTCGTACGCCAGCCCTTTGGCGGACAGCGTGTCGAGCTGGGCGTGGGTGACGGTGTGGCTGCCGATCTCCATGCCGGAACGTTCCAGCTCCGCCGCCGCGTCCAGGGTCATCATCGGGGCCGGGGGGAGCAGACTGCGACCGCCCGGGGCGATGGCCCCGGTGGTGAGATAGGCGGTGGCGGGCAGCGCGCGCTCGGCCAGCGCCTCGGCCGTGGGACCGGGCAGGTCGGCGAAGCCGTCGTCGAAGGTGAGCAGCACCGGCCGGGGCGGCAGGGGCGCCCGGCCGGCGAAGTGGTCGGCGAGCACGCTGATCGTGACCGGCGTCATGCCGCTGTCCACGATCGCGTCCAGATGGGCGGCGAACTCCTTCGGAGTGACGGTGAACTCGGCGATCCACGAGGGCGGATCGTCCATCACCGCGTGATAGAGGAAGACGGGTATGTGCCCACCGTTCCAACCCGGCTTGCCAGTCCCACCGGGCTCGCCAGTCCCACCGGTCCCGCCCGTCCCACGGGGCTCGCCCGTCCCGCCAGAATCGGCAGTCCCACTGGGCCCGGCCGTCCCACCGGTCCAGCCCGCCCTATCGGTCCCACCAGTCCCACCAGTCCCACCAGTCCCACCGGTCCCACCTGGCTCGGCCGTCCCGTCCAGCCGCCCGCCTGCCGCGGGGACCCCCTCCCGCGCCCCGGCCGCTCTCGGAGCCTCCGCCGCCTCGCTCATCGCGCCTCCAGCCCGACCGTACGCAGGGCGCGACGGGCCCGCAGATAGCCGACGGGGCCGTACAGCATGCCCCGGCGCTGCAACCGGGACAGGCGCCGCGGCCAGGGATGCGTACGGGAGTCGTGCCCGCCCGGCCCCTCCGCCGCCGCCTCCGCACCTTCACCGGTCGCGCGTACGGCGGTCAGCCCCCGCGCGTGCGCCAGTCCGCCTGGCACCCGGGCGAGGAAGGCCGGCAGCAGCGCGGGTCGGTTCACCAGGATCGCCGTGAGATACGCGGTGAGGCCCGCGCCGTAGCCATAGGCCTGGGTCTCCAGGTCCCGCCACGTCTCCCGGTGGTGGTGCCAGACCAGTGCGTGCGGGGTGTAGCGCAGTCGCTGCCCCTGGGCGAGGACGCGGACGAAGCCGTACAGGTCGTCGCCGCCCCGCGCGCGCGTGCCCGCGCCGGTCGCGGGGTCGAAGCCGCCGACCGCCCGCAGCACGGCCGTACGGAAGGCCATGTTGGCGCCGGAGCCGAACCGGCCCGCCGTGAACGGGAACAGCGGCTCGTCGGCGGGCGGGTGCTCGGGGTCGTACGTCCGCGGGGTGAACCCCTTCGCGAAGCCGCCGTGGCTCTCCAGGAGCACCTGGGCGGGGGTGCGCAGCCGCGCGGGCAGGATCAGCCCCGTGGCGCAGCCCAAGCGCGGGTCGGCGGCGAAGGGCGCGGTCAGCTCGGTGAGCCAGCGGGGGTCGGCGACCACGTCGTCGTCGGTGAAGGCGCTCACCTCGCCCCGTACGGCCGCGAGGCCCCGGTTGTGGGCGACGGCGAGTCCGGGCACCGGTTCGCACACGTACCGCACCCGCTCGCCGTACTTGCGCTCGACCAGCTCCCGGGTCTCCTCGGTCACCGGCGCGTTGTCGACGACGACGATCTCGAAGTCCGGGTGGTCCTGCGCGAGCAGCGAGTCCAGCGCGCGGGCGAGCTGGTCCGCGCGTTCCCGGGTGGCGACCACGACGCTGGCGGACGGCGGCCGGGGCAACGGCTCGGGCGGCGCCCCTTGCGGCAGTCTCCGGGCGAGCCCGGACAGCACCTCCGCGGGATCCGCGCCCTCGGGTATCTGTCCGAGCACGGTACCGACGGGTCGGCCCGCCCGTCTGACCAGGAGGAACACCGCGCCGGTCGTCACCGGTGGGCTGCCCGGACCGGGTCTCGGCTCCGCCCTCTCGGCACCCGCAGCCCTCCCGTCTTCCTCGGGGCCGAGATCCAGCTCGGCGACCTGTACCGGCCCGATGCTCAGGAACCCTTCTATCTCCTGCCGTGTCTCTCGCAACGCACGCCGCCCACCGGCCATGCGCCCACCCCCCTCGTGGTTGCCCTCCGTCACGACCGGCGCAGCCGGGCCGCGCCCCTCAACGTCCGTACCGCCAGCGACGCCAGCCGGGGCCGGTCGCGCACGAAGCCGTGCGCGCGGCGGGCCGGCTCGCGGCCGAGCCAGTGCAGCGCGGCGCCCGCCCCCACTCGCGTCGCCGCTCCCTCGTACACGGGCAGGTCACCGGTCTTCAGCGAGTCCTTGTACTCCGCCGGACCGCGACCCATGTCGAGCATGCCGATGCCCTCGGCGGCGGCGGCCTCGGCCATCCGCAGATGCAGTACAAGACCCGGCGAGTACTTGGCGAAGTCCGGGTCGTACGCCGGGAACCAGCACGCCAGGACCGTCGCCGAGCGCAGTCCGAAGTGGGCGGCGACCGGCCGGCCGTCGGCGTAGAGCGCGGACAGCGTGCCGGTGCACTCCGGTGCCCGGGTCCTGGCGAGCCGCCCCACGAGCCGGGTGATCCACTCCTGCGCGAACCGGTCCCGGCGTCCCGTCCTGCGGTACTGCGCCGACTTCCACGCCATGAGCGTGCGCAGCGCGGCCGGGTCCCGCTCGTCGAACACGAAGCGCACGTCCCCGACCTGACGGCCGAGCCTGCGTTCCTTGGCGAGGGTGGTCTTGAGGAACTTCGGCGACCGGTCGCGCAGCACGCTCTCGTACGCCTCGTACCCCTTCTCCACGTCGATGACGTAGGTGGTGTGCTCCTCTGCGGCGTGCGGCACGAACAGCCCCTGCTCCGCCTCCAGGTTGTCGAAGGCGAAGCTCGACAGGGAGCAGGCCCGCAGCAGTTCGCGGGTGTCCGGGGTGAGGCCGGGGCGCAGCACCGCGCCCTGGCAGTCCGACACCCCGAGTCCGATCGCCCGCCCCTGCCCCAGCGGTCCGCGCTCGTGCGGCAGGAATCCAGCCGCCTCACCGCCGTCGTACACCACCGCGACCCGTGCCCGCGGCCGCACCCGGCCCACGACATCGGTGAATTCCGGTTCCATGAACGGATTGCGTGGTGCCGCCGACTTGGCGCGCAGCTCGCGCCAGTGCTCCCGTTCCCCCTCGCCCAGTTCCTCCGGCCTGAGCACGCGCACACGTCCGCTGTTCAACCCGACCCCCCGATCAAGTCCCCCTGGACAAAAGGAAGGTACCCCCGGGGGCCGTCCGGCCGGTAGGTAGCGGACCATGTTGTTGCCAATCGGTGCACAGGCCGTTAACCGGCTTTAGCCGATGAAGCCGATGAAGCCGATGAAGCCGATGAAGCCGATGAAGCCGATGAAGCCGATGATGTGCCAGGTTTCGGACACGAACGTGCGTCCTCGTGCGCACTCGTGCCGTACTCGTGCGGACTCGTGCCGACCTCGCGCCTCCTCGTTCGGAAGCGATCGCGGGTGAGGCGGACAGGTGCGGTGTCCGTATTCTCTGATCATGGACCGCACCGCGTATTCACTCGTCGCCACCGACCTCGACGGCACGCTGCTCCGCGGCGACGACACCGTGTCCGACCGGTCACTGGCCGCGCTGGCGCGGGTGGCCCGGGCCGGTGCGCGGCATCTGGTGGTGACGGGGCGGCCGGCGCCCCGGGTGCGGCCCCTGCTCGACCGCCTCGGCTGCACGGGGCTCGCGGTGTGCGGTCAGGGCGCCCAGGTGTACGACGCGGGCGCGCACCGGATGCTGTGGTCGGTCACCCTGGACCGGGAGCTGGCCGAGACCGCGCTCGGCAAGATCGAGGCCGAGGTGGGGCAGGTGCACGCAGCGGTCGACCAGGACGGTGTCGACGGCCTGACGCTCATCGAGCCGGGATACCTGATGCCTCACCCGACGCTGCCCGCGGTGCGGGTCGAGCGGCGCGACGAGCTGTGGAGCGCGCCGATCAGCAAGGTGCTGCTGCGCCATCCCGAGCTGTCCGACGACGAGTTGGCGGCGACGGCGCGCGCGGTGGTCGGTTCCCTCGCCACGGTCACGATGTCGGGGCCGGGGACGGTGGAGCTCCAGCCGTGCGGCATCACCAAGGCCACCGGCCTGGCGCTGGCCGCCGAGCGCCTGGGCCTGAGCCGGCGGCGGACGATCGCCTTCGGGGACATGCCCAACGACATCCCCATGTTCGACTGGGCGGCCCACGGTGTCGCCATGGCGGGCGCCCACCCCGAACTCAAGGCGGTGGCCGACGAGGTCACCCTGACGAACGAGGACGACGGCGTGGCCGTCGTCCTCGAACGGATCTTCAGAGCCTCGTAGTACGGCGCAGAGCCCCGTGCTACGGCGCAGAGCCCCGTGCTACGGCTCAGAGTGCGACTCAGTACGCGCCGAAGACGTTGTCCATCGAGCCGTACCGGTCGGCCGCGTAGTTGCAGGCGGCGGTGATGTTGGCGACCGGGTCGTACGGGTCCCAGGAGGTGCCGGGCACGTGGTACGCCTGGAAGGTCGGGTCGATCACCTGGAGCAGGCCCTTGGACGGGGTGCCGTTGATGGCGTTGATGTCCCAGTTGTTGATGGCGAGCGGGTTGCCGGACGACTCCCGCATGATGTTGCGGTGGATGCCCTCGTACGACCCGGGGATGCCGTGCTGGGCCATGACGTCGAGCGACTCCCGGATCCAGCCGTCGAGGTTGTCCGGGTACGTCGTCGCCGCGGTGGAGGCGGTCGCGGCGGCCGTGGTGGCGGCCGGGGTGGCCGCGGAGGCGCTGGTGGCCCCGATGAGCGGCAGGGCGAGCACGGCGGCGCCGGTGCCGGCCACGGCGAGCTTCCGGGCGAGGCGGGCGGTGCGGGCGTGACGGTTCTGACCGTTGGCAGACATGCTTGAGTCCCTCTCCTTACGCCTGCGAGGTGAGCTGTCGGGTTCGGGCGGGGAGGTGCCCGGCCGGGCCCTGACGGGCACGGCTTCACCCCGAGCCGCTCCGGTGGTGACCGGTGCGGCGACTTACCTGGGTCCCCCGCTCCTGCCTGCGAGTTTGTTGGCGGATGACTGTGCGTCCGGGCGGTGGCAGGATTCGGCGTCCGCCCGACAGGCCGGGAACGTATGCGAGAGCACATGTCCGAAACAAGTGCAGGAATCACCCAACGCGCCTGTTGACCTTGGTCTGAGGTGTTTGAGGCGCTTGATCCTTTGCGGCTGCCAAGGCTCAACTGGCTTGCGGGGCAAAGGGAGGGCACAGTCGGCGGCAGGGTTGCCTACAGGTGGGGTGAAGTGAGCCAACTCACTGGCCTCAACAAGGATGGCAAATCGGGCATTAGGGCCAACTTGGAGTCAATCGGCCGCAGGTGTGGAGGGCTTCGGGTCTCGACCGGTGGCCGGGTGGGCCCGCCGCCGCGCGTGTGCTCGTCTCCGGCCCCGTCCTGGCCGGTGTTTCCGCGCGTCGTGCGGGCATCCGTTCGGGACGGGATCGGGTGACCCGAGCGGGTGACGTATTCGGAGTGCGGGCCGTTGGGAGGGGTGATGTGATCTTCGGTGGCGGGATCCGGCCCCTGGTGATGGCGATCAATATCTGCTCATATCACCTGATCAAAAACATACCGTGCATGATCCGATACCGACCGGCCTGTAACGGTGGGCGCTAGCGGTGATCGAAAGGTGACCGGATACGCTGACTTGAGTGGTGGCAGCGACCTATCGACAAACCAGGTAATCGCCAGTAGACACCAGCAGACAGGAGACCCCTCGTGACCGTCGTCGGGCCGTTCGGGCTGAGCGTGCGGGACCAGGCTCTGGAAGCCGATGTCCAGGCCGGATTGGTCGCGGTCGAGGAAGGGTTGCTTGAGGCAACCAAAAGCGAGGTTCCGTTCATCACGGAGGCCGCCCAGCATCTGGTGCGGGCCGGCGGTAAGCGTTTCCGGCCACTGCTGGTGATGCTCTCCGCTCAGTTCGGCGACCGCTACGCCCCCGGGATCGTGCCCTCGGCCGTCGTCGTGGAGCTGACCCACCTCGCCACCCTGTACCACGACGACGTGATGGACGAGGCCGCCGTACGGCGCGGCGTGCCCAGCGCCAACACCCGCTGGGACAACTCGGTCGCGGTCCTCACCGGCGACTTCCTGTTCGCCCGCGCCTCGCAGATCCTCGCCGACCTCGGTCCCGAGGCGGTCCGCGTGCAGGCCCTGGCGTTCGAGCGGCTCGTCACCGGCCAGATCCTGGAGACGGCGGGCCCGCAGGACGGCCGGGACCCGGTCGACCACTACCTGGACGTGCTGGGCGGCAAGACGGGCTCGCTGGTGGCGGTCTCCTGTCGGTTCGGCGCGATGATGTCCGGCGCCGACGAGACGGTCGTGGACGTGCTCACCCAGTACGGCGAGCGACTCGGCGTCGCCTTCCAGCTCGCGGACGACGTCCTGGACATCGCCTCCGACTCCCACGAGTCGGGGAAGACGCCCGGGACCGACCTGCGTGAGGGCATCCCCACCCTCCCGGTGCTGCGGCTGCGCGAGCGGGCGGCCCGGCTGGGGCTCGCCGAGGACATCGCCCTGTGCGAGCTGCTGGACTCCGACCTGAGCGACGACGCGCGGCACGCGGAGGCGCTGCGGCTGCTGCGCGCCCACCCCGCGCTGGAGCAGGCGCGGCGGGACACCGTGCGGTACGCCAAGGACGCCCGGGCGGCGCTGGCCCCGCTCAAGGAGTGCGAGGCGAAGTCCGCGCTGGTGGAACTGTGCGACGCCGTGGTGCACCGGGCCGGCTGAGCGCCCGGCCGCGTACCCGCCCCCTACGGGCCGGGGGAGTCGCGACCCCTCCGTGTCATCCCGCAGGAGTAGGCGGAGTTGAGCCCGCGGTCTGACGATTCCGCTTGGCCGATTTGGTCAGATGGACACCACGGAAACACCAATCCTCACCGATTCGGGTGAGAATGGCGGCTCACGGGTGAACGAGCGCGAGGTCGTGAGACAGCCGCCGCCGACGACGGAGGTAGGGCACACATGGCACCGATCGATTCCGACGACAACACGACCGCCGGGGAGGACGAGGGGCTGCGCGCCGGACGGCGCAGGGCCGCGCGGTACGTCGTCCCGGTCGCGGTGATGGGAGTGGCGGCCGCGACGATCGGGCTCGTCCCCGCGCTCGCCGACTCCGGGGACCCCGACCTTCCGAAGGTCACGGCGGAGCAGCTCATAGAGAAGATCGCCAAGTCGGACGTCGAGCAGTTGTCCGGCACGGTCAAGATCAGCACCGATCTGGGTCTGCCGGACCTCGGCGGCCTGGAGAGCGGCCTGATGTCCGGTATGTCCGGCGGCCCGGGTTCGGGCGGGGACGAGGACGGCTCCGCCGCCGACCCGTCGGCCAAGCTCACCGAGCTGGTGTCCGGTACCCACACGCTGCGGGTCGCCGCCGACGGCCCCGACCGGCAGAAGCTGTCGCTGCTGGAGAACGCCGCCGAGTACAGCCTGATCCACGACGGCAAGGACGTCTGGGGCTACGACAGCAAGTCCAACGAGGTCTACCACTCCACCACGTCCGGCAGCGCCGAGCAGCCGGAGAAGGAGGTGCCGGCCACCCCGAAGGACTTCGCCGACCAGGCCCTCAAGGCGGTCGACGACACCACGTCCGTGACCGTCGACGGCACCGCGCAGGTGGCCGGCCGGGACGCGTACCGACTGGTGATCAAGCCCAAGCAGGACGGTTCCACGGTCGGCGCCATCAGCGTCGCGGTGGACGCCGAGACCGGCATGCCGCTGAAGTTCACGCTGACCCCGTCGAGCGGCGGCGCCGCCGTCGTGGACGCGGGCTTCACCAAGGTCAGCTTCGCGAAGCCGGACGCGTCGACGTTCGACTTCACCCCGCCCAAGGGTGCGAAGGTCACCGAGGCCGACGAGGCGGCCAAGGCGCCGGAGCACGGGCGGAAGGCCGAGGGCGACCTCGCCAAGGAGCTGGACGGCCTGAAGGGGACGGACGGCCTCAAGGGGACGGACGGTCTGAAGGTCATCGGCGAGGGCTGGAATTCGATCGCCACCTTCGACACCGGCGGCCAGGGCCTGCCCACGGCCTCCGCGGGCGGTGACCTCGGCGGCTTCCTCGGCTCCTTCGGCGACCAGGTCAAGGGCGACTTCGGCTCCGGCACGGTCTTCAAGACCCGCCTGGTCAACGCCCTGATCACGGACGACGGCAAGGTCTACGCCGGTGCGGTCACCAAGGGCGCGCTGGTGAAGGCGGCCGACGCGGCCCAGTAGGCGCCGGCACGGAAGCCGTTGTCCGCACGGAGCAGTAGGGACGAAGTGAGGGAGCCGATGGCCGAACCGTCCGCCACGGAAGCGGGGAGCCCGGACCAGGGGGACGGCGCGGACGACGCCGTCATCGCCACCCGGGCGCTCACCAAGCGCTACCGCGGTGGACAGCTCGCCGTCGACGGTCTGGATCTGACCGTCCCGGCGGGCAGCGTCTTCGGCTTCCTCGGCCCCAACGGCTCCGGCAAGACCACCACCATCCGCATGCTGATGGGCCTGATCGAGCCCACCTCGGGCACGGCCCGGGTCCTGGGCCGGCCCATGCCGCGCGCGGCCCGCACCGTACTGCCCCAGGTCGGCGCCCTCATCGAGGGCCCCGCCCTGTACGGCTTCCTCTCCGGACGCGAGAACCTCCTGCGCTACGACGCCGCCGACCCGGCCGCCGACCCGCGCACCCGGCGGGAGCGCGTCGCGGCGGCGCTGGACCGGGTGGGCCTCGCGGCCGCCGCCGGCAAGAAGGCGAAGGCGTACTCGCTCGGCATGAAGCAGCGCCTCGGGCTCGCCGCGGCGCTGCTCCAGCCGCGCCGCCTGCTCGTCCTGGACGAGCCGACCAACGGGCTCGACCCCCAGGGCATGCGCGAGATCCGCGCGCTCGTGCGCGAACTCGCCTCCGACGGCACCACCGTCTTCCTCTCCTCCCACCTGCTGGACGAGATCGAGCAGGTATGCACGCACGCCGCCGTGATGGCCCAGGGGCGGCTGATCAGCCAGGGCGCGGTCGCCGACCTGGCGGCCGGGGCGCGCGGCCGGCTGGTGGTGACCACGCCGGACGCGGGGGAGGCGGCCAGGGTGCTGAAGGAGCAGGGGGCCGGGGACGTGGTCGTCGCCGAGGACCGGGTGACGGCGGAGCCACCGGACCGCGACCTCGCCGACCTGAACGCCGCCCTGGTCACGGCCGGTGTCCGCGTCCGAGGCTTCGGAGTGGAGCGCGCCTCCCTGGAGGACGCGTTCGTGGCGCTTACCGGGGAGGGCTTCGATGTCGCGGGCTGATACGTCGCGGGCTGACACGTCGTCGCGGGCCGAGTCGCCGCGGGCTGAGGTGCCGCGGGCTGGGGTGCCGAGCGCGGTGCGCGCTCCGAGTCCGCTGTGGTCCTTCGGGCTGCTCCGCAGCGAACTGCTGATCACCTTCCGGCGCTGGCGCACCCTCGCCCTGCTGGGCGTGCTGGCCGCCGTGCCGGTCCTGGTGGGGATCGCCGTGAAGATCGAGACGAGCGACGGGGCGTCGTTCGGCGGTGGCGGTGGCGGTGGCGGTGGCGGTGGTGGTGGCGGAGGCGGCGAGGGCCCGGCGTTCATCTCGCAGATCAGCAACAACGGCCTGTTCCTGGTCTTCACCGCGCTCGCCGCGACCCTCCCCTTCTTCCTGCCGATGGCCATCGGCGTCGTCGCGGGCGACGCGATCGCGGGCGAGGCGAACGCGGGTACGCTCCGCTACCTCCTGGTCGCCCCGGCCGGCCGCACCCGGCTGCTGCTCACCAAGTACGCCACGGTGATCACCTTCTGTCTCGCCGCCACCCTGGTGGTCGCGGTCTCGGCGCTCGCGGTCGGGGCGCTGCTGTTCCCGGTCGGTGAACTGACCACCATCTCCGGCACCCGGATCACCTACGCCGAGGGCCTGGGCCGCGCCCTGCTCATCGCCCTGGTCGTGGCCGCCTCGCTCGTCGGTGTCGCGGCCCTCGGCCTGTTCGTCTCGACCCTGACCGGCAGTGGCATCGCGGCGATGGCGACCACCGTGGGGCTGCTGATCACCGTCCAGATCCTCGACCAGATCCCGCAGCTCGACGCGCTCCAGCCGTACTTCTTCTCGCACTACTGGCTGTCCTTCGCCGACCTGATGCGCGAACCGGTCTACTGGGACGACCTGGTGAAGAACCTCGGCCTCCAGGCCCTCTACGCGGCGGTGTTCGGCTCGGCGGCCTGGGCGCGGTTCACGGCGAAGGACATCACCTCGTAGGCAAGGACGGTAGGCAAGGCCATCACCTCGTAGGCACGGTGTCCGTCTGCTCGTACGGGAAACGGGCGAGCGGCGCCTCCCGCGCGAAGAAGGTCTTGGCGCCTGCCAGCGCCTCGGTGTCCTTCAGGATGTCACCGGGCTTGCTGCCGTTGCCCAGCAGCACCCCGCCGAAACGCATACCCATGTAGGCCGCCGAGTTGCTCAGGCTGCCGATCAGCGGGTCGGCGACCTCCTGCTCCTGGTGCGCGAGCGCGGTGACGCCCCACAGCGTGCGGCCGGCCAGGGTCGCCTTGAAGTCGAGGCCGGGGGTGCGCAGCCAGCCGGACCAGTAGTCGAGGTAGCGCTTGACCGGTGCGGACAGCGAGTACCAGTACAGCGGTGAGGCGATCACGATGTCCGTGGCGGCGAGAGTGGCGTCGAGCAGCAGGCCCGCGTTGCCCTCCGTGGGCCGGACGTGGTCGCTGTCGTGCCGCAGGTCCTCGAAATCGGGCAGCGGGTGCTCGGCCAGGTCGATCCACCGCTGCTCGACGTCCGTGGGCAGTTGTTCGGCGGCGCGGCGGGCGAGCAGTTCGGTGTTGCCGTCGGGTCGGCTGCTGCCCAGCAGGAAGAGGTAGTGGCGGGTCATGGGGTTCCCCTGAATGGTTGGTGTGCGCGGATACCAGCACATGCATTATATGCACACGCAAGTACCTGTCCACTGGGTTCCACTGGGAGCGAGCGGCTCAGCGCACCCGCCCGGTGAGGCGGACCAGGGGGCCGGTGCCCCGTGGAGGACTTCCGCTCGTCTCGCCGAGGCGCCGGGCGGGGACCCACGGAACGCGATGGACGTCCACGGCCGCCTCCAGCAGTTTCACGCGCTGGGCGAGTGGCCGGGGCAGTCGTCCGGGCGCGTCCGCGACGAGGACGACGCAGTCGAGGTCGAGCCCCGCCGGAGCCTGTCCATGCCGGAAGGCCGCCACGGCACGGTGGGCCGCCGCCAGCCCGGCCGCGTGCGTACGGGCGACGAGCAGCACCGACGGCGGGTCGCCGGGACCGGGCCAGCCGCGTCCGCAGTCCTGTCCGCCGTACACGGCGGCGAGCGTCGAGACGCCGGCGCCGCCGTGCGCGCCGACCCAGGAGAAGCGCCGTGGGATGGGCCGTTCCGAGTGCGGTGGCGCCGGGGCGGGCTGCCCTGGGTCGGGCTGCCCTGTCGCGGCGGGCGCGGGCCCGGGCAGCGCTGAGGCGGGTGGCGTCGGGGTGGGCGGCTCCGGTAGGGCCACCGGTCCGCGGATCCAGATCTCCGGTCCCTCTCGCATGCCCGTCCGCCTGCCCGGCCCCCTCCCGTGTCACGCCCCCGCGTGCCCGCCCCGTATCGACCCGCCGATACGGGCGTGACCTCCTGGAACGAGCCTGTGACACCCCGGTGACGTGAGAATCGCGAGCGAGCGGAGAGACTCGACAGTAGGTGTACGACAGGCATGACAGGCTCTGGACGGCAGGGAATCGAAACCGCCGACGGAAGCCGCCGATGAGTGGGGGAACGATGTCTCGACTCGCCCGTGAGAAGCAGCGGGACCACGAGGGCGCCGAGCGCTCGCCCGCGCCTGCGGCGACGCCGATCGACGTCCGCGTGCCGGTGGCCGATTCCGACGTACGCGGCGCTTCGATCGACGGCTCGCTGGTCGTCGCGGCCCCCGGCGAGGAGATCCAGAACGCCGTCCTGAACCGCCTCCACCGCCTCGCCCTCGCCGCCGGCCACCCCGTCCTCGCCACGATCCACGACGAGCGCATCGGCTATTCCGTCCCGCTCCGCGTAGACCCGGACGGCTCCAGCCACCTCGCCGCGGAGCCGGTCCCGACGGTTCCCGAGGAACCGGCCGTACGGCGCGACCAGCACACCCACGTTCTGCGGACGGAGGAGCCGGTACGGGGCAGCGCCCAGACGTTCCGCCTCCCGAAGGTGCCCGAGTCGCAGCGGGTGCCGGCCGGCGAGTCCGCGCCGACGTTCACGCTGCGCGCCCTGCCGGAACCGGCCCAGGGCGCGGCCCTCGGTACGGTGGCGCCGCCGACGGGAGAGTTCGGTCCGCCGCCCCGAATGGACGGCGCTTCCGCGACCGGCGCCCGCGAAGGCGCGGCACCGCAGCCCGCGCCCGGGCCGGTCAGGCCGGTCGCCGCTCCGAAGCCGCCCCCGGCCCCCGAGCCGGTCGCCGACCTCGACCCCGGCCCCAAGCCCACCCCCACCCCCGCCCGCGGTTTCGACGCCGTGGCCGAGGCCGTACTCGGGGACGAACCGCTCACCGCACCCGGCGACGCCACCGCCCCCGCGCTCCTCGCGGAGCCGACGGCCCGCATCAACGAGGCCGTCAAGGAGGGCCGAACGGAGGCGGCCGCGCAACTGGCGGAGCGGTCCGTGGCCGAAGCCTCGGGGACGCTGGGGCCGGAGCACCCGGAGGTTCTCCGGCTCCGCGAACTCACCGCGTACATCGCGTATTTGTCAGGCGATCCGGACCGCGCCTTCCGCCTCTCCGTCGACCTGTCCCGGATACACCGCCGCGCGGGCGACGCGGAGGCCGCGTACGGCAACGTCCAGAGCGCGGCCACCGCCTGGCGCGCCGTACGGGATCCGGCACGGGGGCTGGAGCTGGGGCACGAGCTGGTCGGCCTGTGGAGCGAACTCGCCGCCGAGGGGGGCCCGGCCGCGGAGGACTCCGAGCAACTGGAGTCCGCCCGCAGCCGCATGGGCCGCCTCACCGAACGTGCCCGCGCCTAGGGGGTGTCGTTCGGATCCTGCCGGGGTCGCGGGGCATGGCACGCGCATCTGCGGCGTTGTCGTCGGTTGCCAGGGCTCCGCCCTGCCGCCCTCCTCCGCCGTGCGGCTGCACGCACCACGCCCCGCTCGGCTCCGTTCCCAGGCGCCGTCCCTTGGAACCGACCTGATCCAAACGACACCCCCCGGACCGGCTGACCGGGCGGGCGCCGAGGGGGGCGGCGCGTCGGACCTACTGCGACAGTTCCCACATCGCGTACGCGACGGCGTCGCTGTTGCGGTTCAGGGCCGTGTCGTTGATGTTGGCTGTCGTGTCGCAGGACGAGTGGTAGCAGCGGTCGAACGGCTGGCCCACGGTGCCGCCCCACTTGGCCGCCTGTGCGGACGTCTTCCGGTACCCGGCGCCGGTGAAGAGGCCGCCGACGGGAACGCCCGCGTTCTTGAAGGGCGCGTGGTCGGAGCGGCCGTCGCCCTCGGTCTCGATCTCCGTGGAGATGCCGAGGCCGGCGAAGTAGTCCTTGAAGGTCTTCTCGATGGTGGGATCGTCGTCGTAGACGAAGTATCCGGGGTTGGGCGAGCCGATCATGTCGAAGTTCAGGTAGCCGCTGATCTTCGCGCGGCCCGTGGAGCCGAGGCTGTTGACGTAGTAGCGGGAGCCGACCAGCCCCAACTCCTCCGCGCCCCACCAGGCGAACCGCAGGTGTTTGGTGGGCTGGTGGCCGGATCGGGCGACGGCGAGCGCGGTCTCCAGGACGGCTGCCGAGCCGGAGCCGTTGTCGTTGATGCCGGGGCCGGAGGAGACGCTGTCCAGGTGTGACCCGGCCATGACAACCTGATTTGCGTCGCCGCCCGGCCAGTCGGCTATCAGGTTGTAGCCGGTGCGGCCGGAGGCGGTGAAGCGCTGGACGGTGGTGGTGAACCCGGCCGCGTCCAGCTTGGCCTTCACGTAGTCGAGCGAGGCCTGGTAGCCGGGGCGGCCGTGGGCGCGGTTGCCGCCGTTCGCCGTGGCGATGGACTGGAGTTGCGTCAGGTGGGCCTTGACGTTGGCTATCGGTATGTCGGGCGCGGCGGCGGCCGCGGGCGTGGAGCGCTCGGTGACGGGCGTGGCGCCGGCCACCGATCCGCCGGTGATCAGCGTGGCGACCGCGACGGCACCGGCCGCCAGCGCACGCCCGGAGTGGGGGAGCTTCATGTGGGGGGCTCCGAATTCCTAGGGAATCCCTGGGGAGGGGACTCCACAGTGAATGGGGTGCCTGGATGGTGGGTCCGGTACTGACCGGTCGTCAAGACCGTTATCCGGCCACGGTTTCGCGTATATCGGAAGCCCTTGGAGAGTGCGCTCTGTTGGGCGTGGAGTGTGCGCTCTAGTGAACGCAGAACTCGTTCCCCTCCGGATCCGCCATCATCACCCACTCCCCGCCCGGCTCCTTCACCTGCCGCAGGACGCTCGCTCCCAGCGCCTCCAGCCGGGCGACCTCCGCCTCGCGCCGGCCCTCGCCCGGGTGCAGGTCGAGGTGGAGCCGGTTCTTGCCGGCCTTGGCCTCCGGTACGCGCTGGAACAGCAGCCGCCGCCCCAGCCCGGCGCCGCTCTCCTCCTGGTAGGGGTCGTCGGGATGCCGTACGGCAGCCAGGTCCCGCCAGGCGCGGCGGTCGTGGGACTCGACGGTCAGCTCGGCCGGTACGGCCCCGAAACCCAGCAGCTTTTCGATGAGTGCGCTGTTGTCCTCCACCTCGTAGTGGAGGGCGGCGGCCCAGAAGTCCGCCTGCGTGTGCGGGGCGGCGGCGTCGATGACGATCTTGAAGTGAAGGGGAGCCGGTCCGGCGGTCGATGTCATGTAACCAGTTATAATGGTTACATGAGTGAGCGGGCAATGGAATCGCCGAAACCGCCTCCCGGTCCCGCCGGTCCCGCCGGTCCTCCAGGACTGACGCTGCGATCGCACGAGGGCAAGCCGTACCGCTTCGACCCCGGCGCCCTGTGCCTCGAACTGCTGACGACGGGCGGGCCGGGTGCCTACGCACGCTGGGAGGTGCTGCACGAGCCCGCCGACCTGGCCGCCTGGGCCGACCGCAGCCGCCTGCCGGACGGACTGGATCTGGCCGTGGACCGGACCGATGTGGAGCGGGCCCGGACACTGCGCGACGCCCTCTTCCTGCTCACGGCGGATCGCGCGCACGGGCATCCGCTCCAGCCCGACCACCTGGACGCGGTCAACGCCGCCGCGGCCGAGCCCCCGCTCGTCGCGCGCGTCGAGGCGGACGGCACCCGCGGCTGGGCCCCCGGTGCCACGGGCGCCCGCCTGCTGTCGACGGTCGCGCGCGACGCGATCGAGCTGTTCACCGGCCCTTACGCCGATCGCATCCGGGAGTGCGGCGCCCACAACTGCCGTCTGCTCTTCGTCGACACCTCACGCCCGGGTCGCCGCCGCTGGTGCGCGATGGAGCACTGCGGCAACCGGGAGAAGGCCCGGGCGCACCGCGCGCGGCGGGCGCCCGAAAAGGGCTGACGAAGGACGGTGGCGGGGCGGTCGGGCCGTTACGGCTTGCCTGTCGCCGTGTCGAGCTGTTCGGACCCGGCGGAACCAGGGGCCGGCACTCCGGAGGCCACGATTCCCGACTCCCGTGCGGCGCTCTCCTTGACCGGCGTCACGCCGCTGCCCGCTCGGTCCAACTGCGCCCTGAGCGTCCGGGCGGTTCGGCGGGCGGTGCGCAGGGCGTCCCAGGTGAGCAACGCGAGCGCCAGCCACACCAGCCCGAAGCCGGCCCAGCGCTCGGGCGGCATGGCCTCGCCGAAGTAGAGGACGCCGAGCACGAACTGGAAGACCGGGGCCAGGTACTGCAGCAGCCCCAGCGTGGACAGCGGCACGCGGATCGCCGCCGCGCCGAAGCAGACCAGGGGGATGGCGGTGACCACGCCGGTCGCGGCGAGCAGGGCCGCGTGTCCCGCGCCCTCGGTGGTGAAGGTGGAGTCGCCCTGCGCGCCCAGCCACAGCAGGTAGCCGAGCGCGGGCAGGAACTGGATCGCCGTCTCGGCGGCCAGCGACTCGACGCCGCCGAGGTTGACCTTCTTCTTCACCAGGCCGTACGTGGCGAAGGTGAAGGCGAGGCAGAGGGAGATCCATGGCGGCTGGCCGTAGCCGATGGTGAGGACGAGAACGGCCGCGAAGCCGGTCCCGACCGCCGCCCACTGTGCGGGCCGCAGCCGCTCCTTCAGCAGCAGCACCCCCATCGCGATGGTGACCAGCGGGTTGATGAAGTACCCGAGGGAGGCCTCGACGACATGACCGCTGTTCACGGCCCAGATGTAGACGCCCCAGTTGACGGTGATGACCGCGGCGGCCACGGTGACCAGGGCGAGTCTGCGTGGCTGCCGCAGCAGCTCGCCGGCCCAGGCCCAGCGTCGTACGACGAGCAGGGCGGCGGCGACGAAGACGAGGGACCACGCCATCCGGTGGGCGAGGATCTCCCCGGCCCCGGCGGGCTTGAGCAACGGCCAGAACAGCGGGACGAGCCCCCACATCCCGTACGCCGCGAAGCCGTTCAGCAGGCCTATTCGCTGCTCACTCCTGGACGACCCGGCCACGGGCACCTCCTTCTCGCACTCGGCACGCCGGACGGATGCATGCCACGACGAAGGTAGCGCCGCACCCGGCCGCCTGTCATGCCCGTATCGCCATACGGTCATGACAGGCGGGGGGGGGTGTTGTGGAGGCGGGCGGTGAGGGTCAGCTCTTGAGCGCGGCGGCGACGGCCTCGGCGAGCGGTGTGGTCGGGCGGCCGATCAGGCGGGACAGGTCACCGGTGGAGACGGCCAGCTCGCCCTTCTCGATGGCGGCGTCCACGCCCGCGAGGACGGCGGCCAGCTGCCCGGGCAGCCCGGCGTCGGTGAGGATGCCGGTGTAGGTCTCGGTGGAGACGGGGTTGTAGACGATCTCCTTGCCGGTCTGCCGGCTCAGTTCAGCCGCGTACTCGGCGAAACTCCAGGCCTCGTCGCCGCCCAGCTCGTACGCCGTGTTCTCGTGGCCCTCGCCGGTCAGTACGGCGACGGCGGCGGCCGCGTAGTCGGCGCGGGAGGCCGAGGAGATCCGGCCCTCGCCGGCCGCCTGCACGACGGCACCGTGCTCCAGGACCGGGGCAAGCTGCTCGGTGTAGTTCTCGTGGTACCAGCCGTTGCCCAGCAGTACGTACGGCACACCCGAGCCGACCAGCACCTCCTCGGTGGCGCGGTGATCGTCGGCGAGTGCGGCCGTGAGGCTGCTGGGGGCGCTGGTGTAGGCGAGCAGGGCGACACCGGCCTTCTTGGCCGCGTCGATCACGACCGTGTGCTGCTGTACGCGGCCCTTGTCGAACTCGTTGCCGGAGATCAGCAGCACCCGGTCGCCGGTCGCGAAAAGGCCGTCGAAGGTCTCGGGCGCGTTGTAGTCGGCGACCGCGAGCCGTACGCCGCGGGCGGCGATGTCGGCGGCCCTGTCGCGGTCCCGGACGACCGCGGTGACCTGGTCGGCCGGCACCTTCTCCAGTAGCTGGCGCACGACGTGGCGGCCGAGGTGTCCGGTGGCTCCGGTGACGACGATGCTCATGGCTTCAGTACTCCTTGTGGGGTGGGATGCCACTAACCCTAGGATGTGCGCTTTCTAAAAGAAAGTGCATACTTTGAAGTAAGGTACTCACGCCTGAGTAAGTCCTGCGTGGAGCCCTGCGTGACCTTGGGCCCGGACGGCATGCGAAGAGGCCCGGACGTTTCCGCCCGGGCCTCTTCGAAGCCGTGAACCGCCGCCGGCCTCAGCCGACGACCGTCCAGGTGTCGCCGCCGGCCAGCAGCGCGGCGAGGTCGCCCTTGCCGTTCTGCTCGATGGCGGTGTCGAGCTGGTCGGACATGAGGGTGTCGTAGACGGGCCGGTCGACGGAGCGCAGGACGCCGATGGGGGTGTGGTGCAGGGTGTCCGGGTCGGCGAGGCGGGACAGGGCGAAGGCGGTGGTGGGGGAGGCGGCGTGGGCGTCGTGGACCAGGATGCCGGCCTCGTTGTCCGGCGTGACGGTGACGACCTCCAGGTCACCGGTCTGCGGGTCGCGTACGACGCCCTTGGAGCCGTCGGCGCCGAAGCGGATCGGCTGTCCGTGTTCCAGGCGGATCACGGCTTCCTCGGCCTGTTGTTTGTCTTTGAGGGCGTCGAAGGCGCCGTCGTTGAAGATGTTGCAGTTCTGGTAGATCTCGATGAGGGCGGTGCCGGGGTGTTCGGCGGCCTGGCGCAGGACCTCGGTGAGGTGTTTGCGGTCCGAGTCGACGGTGCGGGCGACGAAGGTGGCTTCGGCACCGAGGGCGAGGGAGACCGGGTTGAAGGGTGCGTCCAGTGATCCCATCGGCGTCGACTTGGTGATCTTGCCGACCTCGGAGGTGGGGGAGTACTGCCCCTTCGTCAGGCCGTAGATCCGGTTGTTGAACAGGAGGATCTTGAGGTTGACGTTGCGGCGCAGGGCGTGGATGAGGTGGTTGCCGCCGATGGAGAGGGCGTCGCCGTCGCCGGTGACGACCCAGACGGACAGGTCGCGGCGGGAGGTGGCGAGTCCGGTGGCGATGGCGGGGGCGCGGCCGTGGATGGAGTGCATCCCGTAGGTGTTCATGTAGTACGGGAAGCGGGAGGAGCAGCCGATGCCGGAGACGAAGACGATGTTCTCCTTCGCCAGGCCGAGCTGGGGCATGAAGCCCTGCACGGCGGCGAGTACGGCGTAGTCGCCGCAGCCGGGACACCAGCGCACTTCCTGGTCGGACTTGAAGTCCTTCATGGACTGCTTGCCCTCGGCCTTGGGGACGAGGGACAGCGCCTCGATCGTGCTCTTGCCGGTGCCCGTCGGCTTCTCTTCCGTGGACGTCTCAGGCATCGATGGCCTCCTTCAGGACCGTGGCGAGCTGTTCCGCTTTGAACGGCATGCCGTTGACCTGGTTGTACGACTGCGCGTCCACCAGGTACTTCGCCCGGACGAGGGTGGCGAGCTGGCCGAGGTTCATCTCGGGGATCACGACCTTGTCGTAACTCTTCAGCACCGCGCCGAGGTTGCTCGGGAACGGGTTGAGGTGACGCAGGTGCGCCTGCGCGACAACCTCACCGGCGGCGCGCAGCCGGCGTACGGCGGCGGTGATGGGCCCGTATGTCGAGCCCCAGCCCAGGACCAGGGTCTTCGCGCCGTCCGGGTCGTCGACGTCGAGGTCGGGGACTGTGATGCCGTCGATTTTGGCTTGGCGGGTGCGAACCATGTGGTCGTGGTTGGCCGGGTCGTAGGAGATGTTCCCGGTGCCGTCCTGCTTCTCGATGCCGCCGATCCGGTGTTCGAGGCCGGGGGTGCCCGGGACGGCCCAGGGGCGGGCGAGGGTGTGCGGGTCGCGCTTGTAGGGCCAGAACGCTTCGGTGCCGTCGTCCAGGGTGTGGTTCGGGCTCTGCGTGAACTGCACGGCGAGGTCGGGCAGCTCGTCTGGGTCCGGGATCCGCCACGGCTCCGAGCCGTTGGCCAGGTAGCCGTCGGAGAGGAGGAAGACGGGGGTGCGGTAGGCGAGTGCGATCCGGGCCGCTTCCAGGGCGGCGTCGAAGCAGTCGGCGGGCGTGCGGGGGGCGATGACGGGGACGGGTGCCTCGCCGTTGCGGCCGTACATGGCCTGGAGCAGGTCGGCCTGTTCCGTCTTGGTCGGCAGGCCGGTGGAGGGGCCGCCGCGCTGGATGTCCACGACCAGCAGGGGCAGTTCCAGGGAGACCGCGAGTCCGATCGTCTCGCTCTTGAGCGCCACGCCCGGGCCGCTGGTTGTTGTCACGGCCAGGGAGCCGCCGAAGGCGGCTCCCAGTGCGGCGCCGATGCCGGCGATCTCGTCCTCGGCCTGGAAGGTGCGTACGCCGAAGTTCTTGTGGCGGCTGAGTTCGTGCAGGACGTCGGAGGCGGGGGTGATGGGGTAGGAGCCGAGGAAGAGGGGGAGGTCGGCCTGGCGGGAGGCGGCGATCAGGCCGTAGGCCAGGGCCAGGTTCCCGGAGATGTTGCGGTACACGCCGGGCGGGAACGCGGTGGCGGCGGGGGCGACCTCGTAGGAGACCGCGAAGTCCTCGGTGGTCTCGCCGAAGTTCCAGCCGGCCCGGTAGGCGGCGATGTTCGCGGCGGCGATGTCGGGTTTCTTCGCGAACTTGGCCTTCAGGAATTTCTCGGTGCCCTCGGTGGGCCGGTGGTACATCCAGCTCAGCAGCCCGAGCGCGAACATGTTCTTGCTGCGTTCGGCTTCCTTGCGGGTGAGGTCGAACTCCTTGAGGGCCTCCACGGTCAGCGTGGTCAGCGGTACCGGGTGCAGGTGGTAGCCGTCGAGTGACCCGTCTTCCAGGGGCGAGGCGTCGTAGCCGACCTTGTGCATGGCCCGTTTGGTGAACTCGTCGGTGTTGACGATGATCTCCGCGCCGCGTGGCAGGTCGTCGATGTTGGCTTTGAGTGCGGCCGGGTTCATCGCGACGAGCACGTTGGGGGCGTCGCCGGGGGTGAGGATGTCGTGGTCGGCGAAGTGCAGCTGGAAGGAGGAGACGCCCGGGAGAGTGCCGGCGGGTGCCCGGATCTCGGCGGGGAAGTTCGGCAGCGTGGAGAGGTCGTTGCCGAACGACGCGGTCTCCGAGGTGAAACGGTCACCGGTGAGCTGCATTCCGTCACCCGAGTCCCCCGCGAACCTGATGATCACCCGGTCCAGCCGGCGGACGTCCTTCGCCCCGACCGGTTTGCGCTGCGCTCCCACGACGGTCTCGTCGGTTCCGTCGGCCTGTTCCGCTGGGCTGCTGACCTGGCTGGTCACTGAACTGGACCTCCCTCGAGGCGGCTGTCCGGGGACCGGTCTCCCACCGACCGTCCCGGGATCAACCCTACGTCCGCAGGCGTTGACTTCCGGTGGACATTCGCATGATGGACACGACCTCGAGGTGGCCCGTCGCCCCTGAACCCCACGTTTCCCCGCCCCCCCCGGCACTGGTGACATTCGTGAAGACGCACTCTGCTCGTGCATCGGTTTCTCATTCGTTCGGATGAGTACCCAGGCCGCCGGGCCGGCGGCCGTTCCGACGAGTGGGCCGCTGATGTCAGGAATTGAGATACGTCAGCACGGCGAGCACCCGCCGGTGATCACCGTCGCTCGGGGACAGTCCCAGCTTCATGAAGATGTTGCTGACGTGCTTCTCGACGGCCCCGTCGCTCACGACGAGCTGGCGGGCGATCGCCGAGTTCGTCCGGCCCTCGGCCATGAGCCCCAGAACCTCCCGCTCCCGCGGCGTGAGTCCCGCCAGCACGTCCTGCTTGCGGCTGCGCCCGAGCAACTGCGCGACGACCTCCGGGTCCAGCGCCGTACCGCCCTCCGCCACACGCACCACCGCGTCCACGAACTCACGTACCTCGGCCACCCGGTCCTTGAGCAGATAACCGACGCCGCGGCTGGAACCGGCCAGCAGCTCCGTGGCGTACCGCTCCTCCACGTACTGGGACAGCACCAGTACGCCGAGGCCCGGGTGAGCCTTGCGCAACTGCACCGAGGCGCGCACGCCCTCGTCGGTGTGCGTCGGTGGCATCCGTACGTCCGCCACCACGACGTCCGGCAGCTCGCCCTGCGCGTCCAGCTCCGTGATGGTCTTGATCAGTGCCTCGCCGTCGCCGACACCGGCCACGACCTCGTGCCCGCGGTCGGTCAGCAACCGGGTCAGCCCCTCTCGGAGCAGCACTGAATCCTCGGCGATGACCACCCGCACCCTGTCCTCCACGATCCTCGGCCCCCCACAGCCCGTCCACCCCACGGCCCGCGCGGCCCACGCCGCGTCCACGAACCGTCCGTGCGACAGGTCCAGCATTCCAGCATCGGAGGCCGGATGCGTTCGGGCAATGGGAAGAGAGCGGGAAGATCGGGGCGCCAGTCAGGGTCCGGCCGCTCGGTGGCCGGTTTTCGATCACGTCTCCAGCCCCCGGGCGAGGAGAGAGCCCGGGGCTGTCGGTCGACGGCGCGGCGCGGAAGGGCACCGCGCCGCACGGTGCACGCGGTGCCGGGTGGTGCACGCGGCGCCGGGTGGTGCGGGCCGCTCCAGGCGGTGCGACCGTCTCAGGGTGCGGCTCTCGCGGTGGCTCTCGCGGTGGCCCTCGCGGCGGTTACCTGGCCACCGGCTCGTTCCGCCACGGCAGCTCCGCCGTCACCCGCGTCGGTCCGCCGGCCGGCGAGTCCACCACGAGGATCCCGTCCACCGCGTCGAGTCGCTCCGCAA
This sequence comes from Streptomyces sp. NPDC058812, assembly GCF_042744565.1. Classification (NCBI taxonomy): domain Bacteria; kingdom Bacillati; phylum Actinomycetota; class Actinomycetes; order Kitasatosporales; family Streptomycetaceae; genus Streptomyces; species Streptomyces sp. NPDC058812. Next base: position 255,815 of record NZ_JBHYOB010000004.1, on the reverse strand, counting down.
GTCCCGCCAGTCCCGACCCGGCCGACGCAGCCGCCCCGCCCACGCCGTTGTCCACGACCTGAAGCATCAGCCGGTTCTCCACCCGCCAGACCTCCACGGCGGCCGACGTGGCCCGCGCGTGCTTGCTGATGTTCTGCAGCAGCTCCGACACCGTGAAGTACGAGATCCCCTCGATCGCCGACGCCGGCCGCTCCGCCAGGTCGACCTCCACCCGCACCGGCACGGTGCAGCGCGAGGCGACCGCCGACAGCGCCGCGTCCAGACCGCGGTCGGTCAGCACCGCGGGATGGATGCCCCGGGCCAGGTCCCGCAGCTCCTGGAGCGCCGTCTTCACCTCGCCGTGCGCCTCGTCCACCATGACCGCCGCCGCCCGCGGGTCCTCCCGCAGCTTCTCCTTGGCCAGGCCCAGATCCATGGCCAGGTTGACCAGGCGGGCCTGTGCCCCGTCGTGCAGGTCGCGCTCGATGCGCCGCAGGTCGGCCGCGGCCGTGTCGACCACGACCCCCCGGTCCGACTCCAGCTCCACCACCCGCGTCGCCAGCCGCGACGCTCCGAGCAGCCCGTGCACCATCAGCCGGTCCACCGTCGTCAGCGCCCGGACGATCCATGGAGTCGCCAGCGTGAACAGCAGCCCGACCAGCGCGGTCACGGTGATCTCGAAGGGGTTGTCCAAGTAGATCCGGTGCGACTGGTCGCCGTACAGCTGGAGCCCGTCCTGGCCGGCGTACATCGGGAACACCCAGAACCACAGCGGGTACGTCAGCATCGCCCAGCCGACCGCCCAGACGTTCACGGCCACGACGAACGAGAACACCGACCACGGGAACTGCAGCACCGCGTACAGCAGGCTCCGCCAGGAGGCGCCGCTTTTGAGTACGGCACCTATCCATCCCATCGCGCCCTGCTTCTTCAGCCGCAGCGGATCCGGGTCGGACACCCGCAGCCCCAGCAGGGCACGGGCCCGCGCCCGTTCCATCGCGCCGAAGCCGCGGCACCCGGCGAGTGCCGCCGCCAGCACCGGGACCCCCAGGAACGTCACCAACAGGCCCGCTCCCAGCGACGTCATCGTGACGGCGTACGTGAAGAGCAGGATGCCGATCGGCAGGCTGAGCAGCACATAGCCGAACTCGCGCCAGCTGCGTGCCTCGAACGGTGCCCGCAGCCCCGCCGGCAGCCGGTGACGTCGCGCACCGGTGTCCCCGGGGAGGCCGGGCCCGCTCCCCAACCCGTAATCCTGTCCGTATTCCGTGGCCATCGGTGCCGTCCTTCTCCTCGTCCTACGGCTGTGCTGTCGTAACTCCACCCTCGTCGACCGCACATCCACGGGCCATGGAGCTCGTCGGCGTCTCAAGAGGGGGGTTTTCCCCACCCCCTGGGGCTGGGAGGTGGCCCCTGTCAGCCAGTTGCCTCGTCGTATGTCACTTCGGGCCCGAGGTACGGGAGGTGGTGTTGGCGTCGTCCCGGTCGCGCCACGGCAGCTCGGCCGTCACCGTCGTCGGGCCGCCCTCCGGCGAGTCGACGACGAAGAGACCGTCGACGGCGGTCAGCCGGTCGGCGAGTCCCTTCATCCCCGTACCACCGTCGAGGCGCGCGCCTCCGCGGCCGTCGTCCCCCACCTGTATGAGCAGTCGGTCGGACGACCGCCACACCTCCACGGAGGCGGACCTCGCCGCGCTGTGCTTGCTGACGTTCTGGAGCAGCTCCGAGACGGTGAAGTAGGCGATGCCCTCGATGGCCGCCGCGGGGCGCTCCGCCAGGTCGACGGTCACCCTGACCGGCACGGTGCAGCGGGAGGCGACCGAGGAGAGCGCCGCGTCCAGGCCGCGGTCGGTCAGAACGGCGGGATGGATGCCGCGCGCCAGGTCCCGCAGCTCCTGCAGGGCCAGCTTCACCTCGCCGTGCGCCTCGTCGACCATGGCCGCCGCCGCGTCGGGGTCCTCCAGGAGTTTCTCCTTGGCCAGGCCCAGACCCATGGCCAGGTTGACCAGGCGGGCCTGTGCCCCGTCGTGCAGGTCGCGCTCGATGCGCCGCAGGTCGGCCGCGGCCGTGTCGACCACGACCCCCCGGTCCGACTCCAGCTCGGCGATCCGCCGCTCCAGTTCGTCGGACGGGGACAACAGGCCGCGCACCATCGCCCGGTCCGCGTTGGCCAGACCCCGCGCGATGAAGGGCAGCACCGGCCACAGTACGAACAACGACGTCAGCGTGATGACGAAGGTGAGGACGCCCCAGGGGAGCCGTATGAAGTTGTACAGGACCGTGCGCCAGCCCACCGCATCCTTCAGCGCCATCCACAACTGTGGGAAGAACCCGCCCTTGCCCCGCAGCGGCAGCCGGCTCGGCTCGTCCACCCGCACCCCGAGCAGTGCCCGGGCCCGAGCCCGCTCCAGCTTGCCCAACTGCCGCGCACCCAGCAGGCCGGCCGCCAGCAGCGGGAACCCGACCACCGTGACCGTCAACCCGACGCCCACGGACAGCATCGTCACGACGTAGACGAATCCGAGCAGCGCCGCCGGGAGATTCGCCAGCAGGTGGGCGATCTCCTTCCAGGTGTGCCGGTCGTAGGCGAAACGGGCCGGCGGCAGGTGGTCCCCGGTCGCTGCGCCGGTGGTCCCGGCGGGATTCGATGTCGAGAGGCGTTCGGTCATACGAGTCAGCGTGCCGTGCGGCGCGGCGCCGCGCCATGAGGTGGACCGCCAGGATCCACTGAGGAAAACCCCACCCCCGCGTCCCAAGGTGTGACGGGCTGCTTACCGTCTCTTTATCAGGCCCTAGACTCCCGTACGCACAGATCGTCGAACAGCAGCGTTCAGGACAGGGAGCGAGGGACGCACGTGCCGGAACCGACCGTCGGACTCGCCGCGGACTATTTCCAGTCCTACTCGGTCGTCGGGCTGCTCGCCGTCGTGGGCGTGCTCTTCGTCGCCGTGGCGTTCGGGGCCGGGCGCCTGCTGCGGCCCGTGGTCCCGACCCCCGAGAAACTGCTGACGTACGAGTGCGGTGTCGACCCCGTCGGCGACGGCTGGGCCCACACCCAGGTCCGCTACTACGTCTACGCGTTCCTCTACGTCATTTTCGCGGTCGACTCGATCTTCCTCTTCCCCTGGGCGACGGTCTTCGCCGATCCTGGTTACGGAGCGACAACCCTCGTGGAGATGTTCATCTTCCTCGGATTCCTCGCCGTGGGGCTGTTGTACGCATACAGGAAGGGCGTCCTGTCGTGGACGTGAACCCCGCCGACCCGAACCCCACCGGACCGAGCCCCGCCGGACCGAGCCCCGCCGGACCGAGCCCCGCCGGACCCGTGCCGCTCCCGGAGCCCAAGCGGCTCGGCGCGCTCGCCCGTCTTGCCCCGGAGCCCATGAAGGTCGTCCTGAACTGGGGCCGCCGGTACTCCCTGTGGGTCTTCAACTTCGGCCTCGCCTGCTGCGCGATCGAGTTCATCGCCGCGTCGATGGCGCGGCACGACTTCATCCGGCTCGGCGTCATCCCGTTCGCGCCGGGCCCCCGCCAGGCCGACCTGATGGTGGTCTCGGGCACGGTCACCGACAAGATGGCGCCGGCCGTCAAGCGCCTGTACGAGCAGATGCCCGAGCCGAAGTACGTCATCTCCTTCGGCGCCTGCTCCAACTGCGGCGGCCCCTACTGGGACTCCTACTCCGTGACGAAGGGCGTCGACCAGATCATCCCGGTCGACGTCTACGTCCCCGGCTGCCCGCCGCGCCCCGAGGCGCTGCTCCAGGGGATCCTGAAGCTTCAGGAGAAGATCGCGCGGGAGTCGCTGGGGGAGCGGTACGGCACCTCGCCCCGGCCGTCGACGGCCGCGCTGCAGAGCGGCCTGGTGCGGCCACCTGCCCCTGACGTGTCCTCGGCCTCGGGCGCGTCCTCGGCCTCGGGCGCGGCCTCGGACTCCGCCGCGGACCAGGCCTCGGGTCCGGGGGAGGCCCGATGACCGCGGTCGGCTGGCTGCCCGCCGATGCCGAGGAACTCTTCGGCGCACAGGCCACGGCCGAGGAGTCGTACGACGTCCTGACCGTGGACGTGCCGCCGGCGTCCTGGATCTCCGCCCTGGAGACGGCGCGTGACCGGCTGGGCTGCACGTACTTCGACTGGCTGAGCGCGGTCGACGAACCGGGCACGGGTTTCCGTGTCGCCGCGCACGTCGTGGCCCTCGGCCCCGTACGCCGGCTGCTACTGCGTACGACCGTCCCGCACGAGACCCCGGTCCTGCCCACCGCCGTCGCGGTGTACGCGGGTGCGGCCTGGCACGAGCGCGAGACACACGAGATGTTCGGCGTCGCCTTCGAGGACCACCCGGCGCTGGACCACCTGCTCCTGCCGGAGGGGTTCGAGGGACACCCCCTGCGGAAGGACTTCGTCCTCGCCGCCCGCGTCGCCAAGGCCTGGCCCGGGGCCAAGGAGCCGGGCGAGTCCGAGCACGGCGGCCCCCGGCGCCGCCAGATGCTGCCGCCGGGCGTCCCCGACCCCAACGAGTGGGGCCCGCTGAAGGGCCAGCTGCCTCCCGCTCCGGCCCGCCCGGCCCGCGGGGCGGGGCGCGCGGCCGGCGAGCGTCCGGCCCGCGCGGCAGGTGACCGCCCGGCCCGTCGGACCCGCACGGCCGGCGAGGGCTCCGCCGGCCAGACGGCGCCTGGCCCCGACGCCCCCGCCACTCCCCGACGCTCCCGCACGGCGGCGGAGGGCTCCGCCAGCCAGACGGCCCCGGTTGCCGAACCCTCGGCCGCTCCGCCGACCCGGCGTGCGCGAAGCGCGAGCGAGGGCTCCGCGTCCCAGCGGACGGGCGCTACGACGGACGAGCCCACGGCGGAGACGGCGACCGGGAAGGAATCGGCCGGGAAGGAGTCGGCCGGGGAGGGATCGGCTGAGCAGGGGTCGGCCGGACAGGGATCAGCTGAGCAGGGATACGCCGGACAAGGAGCGACTACTGGGCAGGATGTCGGTGGGCCGACCGCCCCGCCGACTCGACGCGCGCGCAGCGCCGGTGAGGGCTCGGCGTCGCAGCGAGCAGGAACGGGCGGCACAGGGGCGCCCCGGCGCGCCCGGAGTGCGTCCGAGGGCTCGGCGAACATGCGCCCCACCTCCGACACCGGGACGCCGGACGAGACGGCCGCCGGCCCCGTCACCCCCGTCGGCGACGACACCGCCACGTCCCCACGCACGGAGGAACCGGCCCCGAAGGCAACCCCCTCCACACCGCGCAGCCCGGACGCCCCGTGGCACCACGCCCGCCCTGCCTTCGACGAGGCCGAGCCCGAGTCGCGTCACGGGACGGAACCTGGGGCGAGCAGGACCCCGGACGACACGACGGAAGAGAAGCCCGTGCAGGGGCAGGGGCAGGGGCAGAGGCAGGCATTGGAGTCGGAATCCGGGCAGGGACAGGAGCCGGAATCCGGGCAGGACGCCGAGGTGTCGCCAGGCCCCAAGCCTGCCGCAAGCCCTGATCAGGCCCCCCGAGCCCACGACACGTCCGACGATGCTGGTCCCCCCAACGACACCGGCCTCCCTGACGACGGCACCGAAGCCTCCGACAACTCCGAAGCCTCCGACGACACCGAAGCCCCCGGCGACACCGAAGCCCCCGACGACATCGGCACCCCCAAGAACCACAACCGCCCGAACCCCCCAGGAGGCCCGCAGTGAACGACGCGCTCGACGTCACCCTGCGCCTCCTCGTCGTCTTCGTCGTCTTCCTCACCTTCCCCCTGCTCGTCGGCCAGACCGAGCACAAGGTGATGGCCCACATGCAGGGCCGCCTCGGCCCGATGTACGCAGGTGGCTTCCACGGCTGGGCCCAGCTCGTCGCGGACGGCGTGAAGTTCGCGCAGAAGGAGGACGTGGTCCCCGCCGACGCGGACCGCCGCATCTTCCAGCTCGCTCCCGCCGTGGCCCTCCTGCCGTACCTCCTGGTTCTTCTGGCCATTCCCATCGGCCCGGGAGAGGGCGCGGTCGGCCAGGTCGTCGACGCGGGCATCTTCTTCGTCCTCGCCGTCATGGGCGTGGGCGTCCTCGGCTCGCTCATGGCCGGCTGGGCCTCCGCCAACAAGTACTCCCTCCTCGGCGGCCTGCGGACCGCCGCCCAACTCCTCGCGTACGAACTCCCGATGCTGCTCACCGCGGCCTCGGTCGCGATGGCGGCCGGCACCGTCTCGCTCGTCGGCATCCTCGACGCCTTCGAGTGGTGGTGGCTGCCCTGGCAGATCGTCGGCGCGATCGTCTTCTTCGTCGCCGGGCTGGCCGAACTGCAACGGCCCCCCTTCGACATGCCGGTCGCCGACTCGGAGATCATCTTCGGCGCCTACACCGAGTACACCGGCCTGCGCTTCGCCCTGTTCCTCCTCGCCGAGTACGCCGGCATCGTCGTCCTGTGCGGCCTGACCACCGTCCTCTTCCTGGGCGGCTGGCACGGCCCCTGGGGCGCCGACGGCCTCGGCTGGGTGTGGACCCTGCTGAAGACGGCCGTCCTCGCCTTCGTCGTGATCTGGCTGCGCGTGACCTACCCGCGCCTGCGCGAGGACCAGCTCCAGAAACTGTCCTGGACGCTCCTCGTCCCCCTGTCCCTCGCCCAGATCGCCCTCACCGGCATCGTCAAGGTGGTGATTCAGTAACCATGGCCCCCATCCCCGGCAGCGGCCTGGCCAAGGGTCTGGCCGTCACCCTGCGCACGATGACGAAGAAGACCGTCACCGAGCAGTACCCGGACGCCCAGCCCGAACTCCCGCCCCGTACCCGCGGTGTGATCGGCCTGTTCGAGGAGAACTGCACGGTCTGCATGCTGTGCGCCCGCGAGTGCCCGGACTGGTGCATCTACATCGACTCCCACAAGGAGACGGTCCCGGCGGCGACCCCCGGCGGACGCGACCGCAGCCGCAACGTCCTCGACCGCTTCGCCATCGACTTCTCTCTGTGCATGTACTGCGGTATCTGCATCGAGGTCTGTCCTTTCGACGCCCTGTTCTGGTCCCCGGAGTTCGAGTACTCCGAGACCGACATCCGTGATCTCACCCACGAACGCGACAAGCTCCGCGAGTGGATGTGGACGGTTCCGGCCCCGCCCGCCCTCGACCCCGGCGCGGAGGAACCGAAGGAACTCGCCGCCGCCCGCAAGGCCGCCGACAAGCTGGCCGCCCAACAGGAGACGGACCGGCCGAGGCCGACGTCGGGCCAGTCGAAGCCCACATCGGACCAGCCGGATCAGGAGGGCCGGGAATGACCCTCGCCACGACCGTCGGTCACCTCGCCGCGTCCACGACCAAGGCCGCCGAATCCCACGGCTTCCTCTCCCCGACCGGCGTCGAGATCGCCTTCCTCCTCGTCGGCCTCGTCACCCTCGGCGCCGCCGTCGTCACCGTCACCACCCGGCAGCTCGTCCATGCCGCCCTGTGGCTGGTCGTGGCCCTCGGCGGCCTCGCCGTCGAGTACCTCCTGCTCACCGCCGAGTTCATCGCGTGGGTACAGGTCCTCATCTACGTCGGTGCCGTCGTCGTCCTCATCCTGTTCGGCCTGATGCTCACCAGGGCGCCCATCGGCCGGTCCCCGGACGCGGACTCCGGCAACCGCTGGGCCGCCCTCACCGTGGCCGTGGCCGCCGCCGCGGCCCTGGTGTGGGTCGTCGTCGATGCCTTCCGTACCACCTGGATCGACCTGGACGGCCCGGCCGCCGGCTCCACAGCCGTGACCGGAGCGAGCCTCTTCCAGAACTGGGTCCTCCCCTTCGAGGCCCTCTCCGTCCTCCTCCTCGCCGCCCTGGTCGGCGCCATCGTCCTGTCCCGCAAGGCCAAGGCGGACCGCGCGGCCGGTCCGGACCGCACAGCCGGCACCGGCCGCGCAGCCGGCACGGGGCGCGCAGCCGGCACGGGGCGCGCAGCCGGCACCGGCCGTACGACCGAAACCGACCGGCCCGCAGACCCGAACGGTGCCGACGAGGGTGGTGTCCGCTGATGCACCTCGCCTACCCCGCCGTTCTCTCCGTCCTTCTGTTCTGCACGGGCCTGTACGGCGTCCTCGCCCGCCGCAACGCGATCCTGGTCCTGATGTCGGTCGAGCTGATGCTCAACGCCGTCAACCTCAACCTCGTCGCCTTCGACGTCTGGCTCAGCAAGGCCGCCGAGGAGACCCTGCACTCCGGCCAGGCCCTGACCCTGTTCACGATCGCCATCGCGGCCGCCGAGATCGGCATCGGCCTGGCGATCGTGCTCGCCGTCCACCGCAACCGCGGCACCTCGGACATCGACAAGCTCCGAGACACCGCCGAGGGCCATGAGCCGGACGGCCCCGACACCGATGCCCCCGCGACCGGGACGGCCGCCGAGAAGGCTGAGGCCACCGCGTGACCACGACTACCCTCGCCGTACTCGTCCCCCTCCTCCCCTTCCTCGGGGCAGCCGCCGGCCTCCTGCTGGGCCGTACGGTGCCCGGATTCGTCCGCCCGCTCGCCGTCCTGCCGACGCTGGCGGCCCTCGTCCTCGCCGTAGTGGTCGCGGCCCGTCAGGGCGGCGGCCGGGCCGTCGACGCCGTCACGGAGCTGACACCCACCGGTTCCGTCCCCGTCGAACTCGCCCTGCACATCGACGGCTTCGCCGCCCTCGTCGCCGTACTGGTCGGCACCGTCGCCACCTGTGTGCAGATCTACTCGACGGGCTATCTGCGCGACGACCCGCGCTACCCCTCGTACGCCGCTCTCGTCTCCCTCTTCACCTCCGCCATGTTCCTCGTCGTCTACTCCGGCGACCTGATGGTGCTGCTGGTCGGCTGGGAGATCATGGGCATCTGCTCGTACTTCCTGGTGGGCCACTACTGGGAGACCCCGGAGGCCCGCGCCGCCTCCCTCAAGGCCTTCCTGGTGACCAAGCTCGGTGACGTCCCCTTCCTGATCGGCCTGCTGGCGCTGGCCACCGAGGCCGGCTCCTTTCGCATCACCAAGATCCTCGGCGCGGTCGCGAACGGCTCGCTCGACCATCCGACACTGATCGCCCTGCTGCTCCTGGCCGGTGTCGCGGGCAAGTCGGCCCAGTTCCCCCTGCACACCTGGCTCCCCGACGCGATGGCGGGCCCGACACCCGTCTCCGCGCTGATCCACGCCGCGACGATGGTCGCCGCCGGCGTCTACTTCGTCGCCCGGCTCCTTCCGCTCTTCCAGGCCTCGCACGCCGCGATGGTCGTCCTCGCCGTCATGGCCGCGGTCACGATGGTCGGCTCGGCGCTCGCCGCGCTCGCGCAGGACGACATCAAACGCGTCCTCGCCTACTCGACCATCGGGCAGCTCGGCTACATGACCGGCGCCCTCGCCGCCGGCGACCGCGGTGCCGCCGTCTTCCACCTCATCTCGCACGGCGCCTTCAAGGCGCTGCTGTTCCTCGCCGCCGGCGTGATCATCCACGCCGCCGGCACCAACTCGCTGGCCGCCATGTCCCGCATGCGGGGCCTGCGCGACCGCGTACCGGACGCCTACTGGACGATGACCGTGGCGCTGTTGGCCCTCGCCGCGATCCCGCCTTTCAGCGGCTTCTTCTCCAAGGAGTCCGTCCTCGTCGCCGCGGAGCACGTCGCCACCGGCCACACCGAGCACGCGCCCGGTGCCGCGGGCTGGACCGTCCTCGTCGCCGGCCTGCTCACGGCCCTGCTCACCGCCGCATACGCGACGCGTCTGTGGCTGCTGGCCTTCCGCGGGCGGGGTGCCGAGGCTCCCGACCACGGCAGGCAGCCGGTGGTCATGAACGCCGTGCTCTGGGCCCTGGCCATCCCCTCACTCGCCCTCGGTGGACTCGCCTTCCGTCTGCTGCCCGACTGGTTCGACGGACGGGACCTCACCCCCACCCTCACCACCTCCGTGCTCGGCACGGGTGTGGCCCTGGTCGGCGGCATCGTCACCTACGCCGCCTGGCGCCACACCACTGCGCTCGCGGACCGCACCCCGCTGGGCGCCGTCGCGGCCCACCCGGAGGGCGACGCCGCCCTCGTGGAGGCCGAGGCCATCGCGAGCCACAAGCCCGCCTACGGAGACATCGCCTATGCCCCCGACCCGTCGGACCCCGGACGGCTCCTGCTGGGGCCGCTGCACCGGCACGCGGCCGTCGGCTTCCACCTGGACGCGGTGTACAGGACCCTCTTCGTCCGTCCGGTCCAGGCCGGCGCGAGCCTCGTCCGGTTCCTCGACCGCGAGGTCGTCGACACCTACGTGCGCGGGGCGGGCACCCTGCCCCGCTGGCTCGGGGCCGCCGTACGCCGGGCCCAGACCGGCAATGTGCAGACCTATGTGAGCGCGCTGCTCGCCGGCACCGTCGTCCTCACGGTCGCCGCCGTCCTCGTCGCCACGGGAGCGTGAGCAGGCGTGATCGATATCAACGAGTCCGTGATGCAGTTCCTTCTGGCGTTGATCGTCGTCGGCCCGCTCCTGGGCGCCGCCGCCGCTCTCCTGCCGGCCCCGCCCGGGCTGAAGGGGAAGTCACCCGACCAAGCGGTCCTCCGGCACGGCGTCACCGTCACCGGCGCCGTCCTCATCGCCGCGATCGTCCTCGTGCTCGGCTTCGACCACGACCACCCGTCGAAGATGCAGGCCAGCACGGACATCAGCTGGATCCCCGCACTCGACGTGCGCATCCACCTCGGCATCGACGGCATCTCCCTCCCCCTGCTGGTCCTGACCGCGCTGCTGACGTTCCTCTGCGCGCTCTACTCGTACTTCAAGATGCCCGCGGGCCCGAGCCCGAAGGCCTTCGTCGCGCTGCTGCTCGTCCTGGAGTCCGGCACCCTCGCCACCTTCGCCGTCCTCGACCTGATCCTGTTCTTCCTCGCCTTCGAGATGGTCCTCATCCCGATGTACTTCCTCATCGCCCGATGGGGCGGCGAGGGACGGGCCGGGGCGGCCTGGAAGTTCATCCTCTACACGCTCCTCGGCTCCGTCGTCATGCTGCTCGGCCTGCTCCTGATCGGAATCACGGCGGGCACATTCGACATGGTGGCACTCGCCACTGACAACGGCCGGTCACTGACCACATCCGTGCAGGTCATCGCCGTTCTGGCGATCGGGATCGGGCTAGCGGTCAAGACCCCGATGTGGCCGCTGCACAGCTGGCTGCCCGACGCCCACACCGCCGCGCCGACCGTCGGTTCGGTCCTGCTGGCGGGCGTCCTGCTGAAGATGGGTACGTACGGATTCGTCCGGATCCTCCTCCCGGCCGCACCGGACGGTTTCCAGACCTTCGCGCCCTACCTCGCCGCGTTCGCCGTCGTCGGCATCATCTACGGTTCCCTGGCCTGCCTGGCCCTCGCCAAACGGGGTGCGAAGGGCGACCTCAAGCGCCTCATCGCCTACTCCTCCGTCGGCCACATGGGCTTCGTCCTGCTCGGCATCTCGACGATGACCCCGACCGGCGTGAACGGCGCCCTGTTCGCCAACGTCGCCCACGGTCTCATCACCGGCCTGCTCTTCTTCGTGGTCGGCGCGCTCAAGGACCGCACCGGCACCACCGACCTCGACACCCTCGCCGAGGAGACCGGGGCCGCCCTGTACGGCAAGGCCCCGCGCCTCGGCGGTCTGCTCGCCTTCGCCGCGGTCGCCTCGCTCGGACTGCCGGGACTGGCCGGATTCTGGGGCGAGATGCTTGCCCTGTTCGGCGCCTTCGACCCCCACGACGACCTCAGTCGCCCCGCCTATCTCACCTTCATGGCCGTCGCCGCGTTCGGCACACTGCTGACAGCCGCGTACATGCTGATCGTGGTCCGCCGCGTCTGCATGGGCGCCGTATCGCAGGAAGCCCCGAAGCTCACCGACGTGCACACGTACGAGTTCGCCGCCTGGACGCCGCTCGTCGCCCTCACCGTCGTCGCCGGACTCTGGCCCAAGGTCCTCCTCGGGCTGACCGACCCGGCCGTGCAGCAGCTCCTCTCAGGAGGCACCCGATGAGCTCCCCGGCCCAGGTCGTGGCGGCGCCACTGGCCCAGAACCTCGTCCAGTCCGTCGACTGGCTCGCCATCGCACCGCCCACCATCGCGGCCGTCGTCGGACTCGTCGTCCTCGTCACCGACCTCTTCGTCAAGGACGCCCGCAAGTCGCTGCTCGGCTGGATGTCGGTCGCCGGACTCGCCGCCGCCGCGCTCATGCTGCTGCCCCTGGTGAACGGCGACCGCTCGACGTTCTGCCTGGCCGGCGACGCCGACGTCTGCAGCTACACCGCGGACACCTTCACCCTCGCCATCCAGTTCCTGGTCCTCGGCGGCGCCCTCGTGACCGCCCTGCTCTCGGTCACCGCCGTGAAGGACGCCGACCGCGGGCTCCCGGAGGGCGAGTTCTGGTTCTTGCTGCTCTCCTCCGCGGCCGGCGCCGCGCTCCTGCCCGCCTCCCGCGACCTCGCGACCCTCATCGTCGCCCTGGAGGTCGCCTCGCTGCCCGCCTTCGCCCTGGTGGGCCTACGCCAGGGTGACCGACGGTCCTCCGAAGCGGCGCTGAAGTTCTTCCTGTCGTCGGTCACCGCGACCGCCGTCAGCCTCATGGGCATCAGCTTCGTGTACGCCTCCACCGGCACCCTCTACCTCACCCAGGTGGCCGAACGCATCCAGCACGTCGACGGGCAGCTCACCACGCTCGCCCAGACCGGCGTCGTCCTCACCCTCGTCGGCTTCGCCTTCAAGACGGCCGCCGTGCCCTTCCACTTCTGGGTGCCCGACACCTATGTGGGTGCGCCCCTGCCGATCGCGGCCTACCTGTCCGTGATCGGCAAGGCGGTCGGCTTCTCCGGCCTGATCCTCGTCACCGTCATCGCCCTCCCGTCCTACGCCGACGTCTGGGGGCCGGCCCTCGCGGCACTGGCCGCGCTCACCATGACCGTCGGCAACGTCGGAGCCCTCCGCCAGCAGGCCACGCGCGCGTACAGCGCGGTACGCCTGCTCGCCTGGTCGTCCGTCGGCCAGGCGGGCTACCTCCTCGTCCCGATCGCCGCCGCCGCGTACTCCGACGACCCCGAACGCTCCATCGGCTCCACCGTCGCCTACGCCCTCATGTACGCCGCGGTGAACCTCGGCGCCTTCGCGGTGGCCGCACTGGTGGGCCGTACGAAGTCTCTCAACCGCGTCGCCGACTACCGCGGCCTGTACGCGTCCAACCCGCTGGCGGCCCTGCTCCTGGCGTTCTTCCTGCTCTGCCTCGCCGGACTGCCGCCCGGCATCATCGGCCTCTTCGCCAAGGTCACCGTCTTCTCCGCGGCCGTCGACGCGGGTCTCGGTTGGCTGGCCGTCGTCATGGCCGTCAACGTCGTCATCGCGCTGTTCTACTACCTCCAATGGACGGCCCTGCTGTTCCGGGCGCCCGAGGGCGCGACCGTGAAGCACCGCGTCCCCGCCCCCCTCACGGCCGCGATCACCGTCACCGCGGTCCTCGCCGTCGCCCTCTCGGGAGCACCCCAGCTGATTCTGCGCTTCGCCGACACCGGACTCTTCTGAGCGGCATCCGCTTCGGGCACGCGCGCGTGCGGCACCCGGCCTCCACGCGCGCGCGTCGCCCGCCGCGGCCGTCACCCGTTCGGACCAAGCGCGCTGCCGTGGGCGCCAGGGAACTGGTGGCTCTCGCCTGGCGTTGACCAGTACAGAAGGGTCCACTGGACGTGATGCCACGGCACCGGTGGCGTCGGAGACCAGGAAGCAACCACAGCGAGCGACACCAGCAAGCAAAGGGTTCCCCTGCTGCACCACTTGGAGGGCGTACCGTGCACCGCCGGCACAACGGGCTCAGGACCGCAGTACTCCTCGGGGGACTGTCCGCGCTCATCATCGTCATCGGCAGCTTCTTCGGCCGAGCGGGGCTCGTCGTCGCCGTCCTCATCGCCCTGGGCACGAACGCGTACGCGTACTGGAACAGCGACAAGCTCGCACTGCGCGCGATGCGCGCCCGCCCGGTCAGCGAGTTCGAGGCCCCGGCGCTGTACCGCATGGTCCGCGAGCTCTCCACCCAGGCCCGCCAGCCCATGCCCCGCCTGTACATCTCGCCGACGGAGGCACCGAACGCCTTCGCGACCGGCCGCAACCCGCGCAACGCGGCCGTGTGCTGCACCGAGGGCATCATGCGCCTGCTCGACGAGCGGGAACTGCGCGGCGTCATCGGACACGAACTCAGCCACGTCTACAACCGCGACATCCTGATCTCCTCCGTCGCCGGCGCACTGGCCTCCGTGATCATGTTCCTGGTCAACTTCGCCTGGCTGATCCCCATCGGACGCTCCAACGACGATGACGGACCCGGTCTGCTGGGCATGCTCCTCATCATGATCCTCGGTCCGCTCGCCGCCACCGTCATCCAACTGGCGATCAGCCGCTCCAGGGAGTACGAGGCCGACGCCTCCGGCGCCCAGCTCACCGGTGACCCGATCGCCCTCGCCGGCGCCCTGCGCAAGCTCGAGATGGGCACGAAGCAGCTCCCGCTGCCCCCGGAGCCCCGGATCGAGACCGCCAGCCACATGATGATCGCGAACCCCTTCCGGCCGGGACAGGGGCTCTCGAAGATGTTCTCCACCCACCCGCCGATGGCGGAGCGAATCGCCCGACTCGAAAAGATGGCAGGTCGTCAGCAGTGAAGACCATCCTCAACGTCATTTGGCTCGTGCTCAGCGGCTTCTGGCTGTTCCTCGGCTACCTGGTCGCGGGCGCGCTGCTCTGCATCACGATCATCGGCATACCGTTCGGCATCGCGGCCTTCCGCATCGGTGTCTACGCTCTGTGGCCCTTCGGGTATACGGCCGTGGAGCGCCGCGACGCGGGGGCACCCTCCTGCATCGGCAACGTGCTCTGGCTGATCCTCGCCGGCTGGTGGCTTGCCATCGGCCACATCGTCACCGGCATCGCGCTGTGCGTCACGATCATCGGCATTCCGCTCGGCATCGCCAACTTCAAGCTGATCCCTGTCTCGCTGCTCCCGATGGGGCGCGAGATCGTGCGGACGGACCAGCCGTTCACGGCCACCGGCACCACGCAGCGGGCCGGCTGGTAGGAGCCCTGTTCTCCACAGCCCAAAGTTGTCCACAGGCCCGCTCGGTTGTCAGTGGCGACCTGCATCATGAACCCATGACCGAGATCGAGCAGTTGCTGGCACGGGTGGCCGCCAAGGCACGCAACACCCGTCCGTGGGGCTGGGCTTCCCTGCCCGAGCCCGTCGACGAGGCGACGCCCGCCCGCGCCGAGGCCGCCCTGGGCTTCTCCCTGCCTCCGCTGCTCGCCGAGCTCTACCTGCGGATAGGAGACGGCGGGTTCGGCCCCGAGTACGGCTTGTTGCCCCTGCTCGACAGCCCGCCTTCCGGCGAGCCCGCCGCGGTCTCCCAGTACCTCGCCAACCGGGAGGAAGGACGGAAAGACCCCGACTGGCCCTGGCCCGAGGGAGTCCTCCCGATATCCCACTGGGGCTGCGCGATGTACGCGTGCGTGGACTGCCGCTCCCCGCAGGCCACCGTCCTGCTCTTCGAGCCCAACCCCGGCAACGCCGACCAGGCCTGGTTCATCGACGCCCCGAGCCTCCCGGACTGGCTGCGCGCCTGGGTCGACGGCACGGGCTGGTACGAGGAGGCCAACGGTGGGCTTGAGCTGGCCTCGTGGACCGACTTCCCCATACGCGCGACGAGTAGGCTCACGACGACGGGCACAACATCCGAACGAGCGTCCTGAGAGGCGATACGGCCAGCAGGTGCCCGCTGAGCAGTAGCGCCGCCCCGGCCGCGCGGGCCGTGATCGCCAGGGCCGCGAAGACCCCGGCGCCGCTCATCGAATCCAGCCCACACGACCTCGGCGTCGCCGACGTCGAGGGAGCGTCGGAGCTGCGAACCCGCAGGTGTGATGGGTCGCACCCCTACTGATCAGCGCAACCACCGGGCGCGATCGGAACGTCTTCCCACCAAGAGGGCATGAACACGCGCGGAGGAACGAGCCCACAGCACTGGGACAGCGCGGGCACAGGAGAAAGGGCAGGTTCACGGCATGACCGTTATCGGCTGGATCATCCTCGGACTGTTGGCCGGAGCCATCGCCAAATTCCTGCTGCCGGGCCGCGACCCGGGAGGGCTCGTCGGCACGACCGTCATCGGCATCGCGGGGGCGTTCATCGGCGGCTGGATATCGGCCCGCTGGCTGGACCACCCGGTCAGCAAGGACTTCTATGACGGCGCCACTTGGGCGGCGGCGATAGGCGGTTCCCTGGTGCTTCTGGTCGCCTACCGGCTCCTGTTCGGCAACTCGCGCGACTGAACGCGGTGGGACCACGGCCCGCGGATGAACGGCGGACGATGAGGGTGGGCACCGTACGGTGCCCACCCTCATCGTCCGCAGGAGGCGTCCAACGCGTCGTCGCATCGTCGGCTCAGTCGTGTCGTCGGCTCAGCAGGTCACCGGTAGTTCACGAACTGCAGAGCGAAGTCGAAGTCCTGGCCCTTCAGCAGGGCGATCACGGTCTGCAGGTCGTCCCGGCTCTTGGAGCTGACCCGCAGTTCCTCGCCTTGCACCTGGGCCTTCACGCCCTTGGGGCCCTCGTCGCGGATGAGCTTGGCCACCTTCTTCGCGTTCTCCTGGGAAATACCCTCCTCGATCGACGCGAAGATCTTGTACTCCTTGCCGGAGAGCTGGGGCTCGCCCGCGTCCAGAGCCTTCAGCGAGATGCCGCGCTTGATCAGCTTGGACTGGAAGACGTCGAGGACAGCGTTCACCCGGTCCTCGGAGTTGGCCTCCATGAGGATCTTCTCCCCGGACCAGGAGATCGAGGCGCCCACGCCCTTGAAGTCGTAGCGCTGCGAGATCTCCTTGGCGGCCTGGTTGAGGGCGTTGTCGACCTCCTGCCGCTCGACCTTCGAGACGATGTCGAAACTGGAGTCGGCCATGTCCTGTGGCTCCTTGTATCTGGGTGCGTGTCGGGCCGCGTATCGGCTCCGTACCGGCGTACAACGGCGGCCGGCGGGCCCCGCAGGGGGCCTCGGCCGCATCCGGACCAGCCTAGCCACCCGCCGCCCCCCGAGCGGCGATCAATCGGGTGGCGAAGCACCCCTCCACATCAGGTATTGTTTACGTCGTTGCCACGGAGCACCGCCGAAAAGCGGTTCGACGGGCAGCGAACCCCGGCGGTGTGCCCGAGCGGCCAAAGGGAGCAGACTGTAAATCTGCCGGCTCAGCCTTCCCAGGTTCGAATCCTGGCGCCGCCACACGGGAATGAAAGACCCCGTGACCTGTCCAAACGGCAGGTCACGGGGTCTTCGTCATGTGCCGGCCCGAGAGAGGGCTCGCGCTGCGGGCAGACTGGTGACATGGTCTCGTCCTCCCGTCGCAGAACCTGCCCCGAGTGCCGTCGCGAGATCGCCGTCGTCGCGGGGCGGTACGCGCGTCACGACCCGCCCGGGACGCGGGAGAGCGGCGAGCTCGTCTCCTGCCCGGGGTCGCGTCGCACGGCGCATCTCGGAGCGGTGCAGCCGTCCCTGGACGGGTACGCCGTCCCCGACTTTCCCGGGCAGTTGCCGCTGTTCTGACAGTGCGTGCCGAGGCGCGCCTCTCGCGCCCCACGCGCCCCGCGCCCTCAGTTCCCGGCCACCGACTTCACCGCCACCGACACGGGCGTGGAACCGCTGATCAGCTCCAGGGTCAGGCCGTTCGTGGCCGGGGTGTCGACCAGTTCCGCCAGTACGGCGGCCACGTCGTCGCGCGGGACCGGGCCCCGGCCGGTGTGTGCCTCCAGGCGTACGAGGCCGGTACCGGCGTCGTCCGTCAGTGCGCCGGGGCGCAGGATCGTCCAGTCCAGCTCGCCCAGCGAGCGCACGTACGCGTCGGCCTCGCCCTTGGCGCGCTGGTAGACGTCGAAGATCTCGTCCCCCTGGTGACTCGGGTCGGCGCCCATGGAGGACACGACGACGAAGCGCCGTACGCCCGCCCGGACCGCCGCGTCCGCGAAGAGGACCGCCGCCGCCTTGTCCACCGTGTCCTTGCGGGCCGCTCCGCTGCCCGGGCCCGCGCCCGCCGCGAAGACCGCCGCGTCCGCGCCCCGCAGCCGCTCCGCGACCTCGTCGACCGAGGCCGACTCCAGGTCGAGCACGACCGGTTCGGCACCGGCCGCACGCAGATCGTCGGCCTGCTCGGCCTTGCGGATGATGCCCGCCACCTCGTCACCACGCGCGGCGAGCAAGCGCTCCAGCCGCAGCGCGATCTGACCATGACCACCAGCGATGACAATGCGCATGTCTTCGACCGTACGCCCCGACGGCCGCCCGCGCCGCACGACTTCGGTCGCACCCCATCGGACTTCGGCCGCATCCCACCGGACGCGCGTCGCGCTCCATCAGGAGGCCTCCCCGCGCCCCGCATGCCCCGCAGGCCCCCCGCGCCCCTGCCGCGGCAGCCCCAGGTCCGTCGCGGTCGTCGAGTCGCCGTACTCCCGTACAGCGCTGGTCCGTGACACAACGCGCCCCTGGTGCACCACGATCCGGCTGTACGCCAGCGACAGCGCCCCCGCCAGCCGGTCCCCGCGTACCGCGAGGAGTTCGGCCGGGAAGCCCGCCTCGACCCGTACCTCGGGCAGCCCCAGGGCCGCCCGCGCCGCCGCGCTCACCGCGTCGTACGCGTCCTCGGGGCGCAGCCCGTGGCACGCGGCCAGCAGGTAGGCCGCCTCCAGGGGGTCACCGCGCCCGACCGGGTTGGACACGTCCCGCAGCGCACCGCTCCCGGCGGCCACCCGTACCCCGGCCGCGCGCAACAGCCGTACCGGAGCGGTGCCGTCGCGGCGGTCGACGCCACCGCAGGCGCCCTGCGGCAGGCACACCACCGTCACCCCGGCCGCCGCGAGCCGGTCGGCGGCCTGGGAGGCCGCGTCCGCGGGCAGCCGACCCAGCCCGTCGCAGGGGCCGAGGGTCACTCCGGGGCGCAGCCCGCCCGCCATCGCCGCCATCCGGGCCAGCCGTGCCGGGTCGGCGGCGTCCGTGTGCAGGTCGACCGGGCAGCCGTGCTCGGCGGCGACCTCCAGGGCCGCCTCCACGTACCCGGTCGGATCGGGATCCAGGTCCGGGCACCCGCCCACCACGTCCGCGCCCATCTTGACCGCGTCCCGCAGCATCGCCAGCCCGTCCGCCCCGGCCACCCCGGTCAGCACTCTCGGCATCGCCACCGCGGTCAGCTCTGCCAGCCCGCGCAGCGAGCGCCGCGCCCGCAGTACGGCGGTCAGCGCGCCCAGCCCGGCGACGTCGCCCACGCGCACGTGTGCCCGCAGCGCGGTCGCCCCGTGTCCCAGCTGGAGCAGGGCGGCCTCGGTGGCCCGGCGCTGGACGTCCTGGGGGTCGTAGGAGACGGGGCCGGGGGCGTCGGCCGTCAGCGCCGTGTCGCCGTGGACGTGGGGGTCGGCGGGGGCGGGGAGGAGCAGGTAGCCGGTGAGGTCCACGCGGGTGCCGGGGCCGGGTGCGCGGGCCGCCGTCAGGCTGCCGGCCGTGCCGACCGCCTCGATGCGCCCACCGCGCAGTCGTACGTCCACGGTCCGGCCGTCGGTGAGCCGCGCCCCGGACAGCAGGAGCGAGCCGCGGTCGGCGGAGCCCGAGGGAGAGGGCGAGTGGGGCGGCTGCGGCTGGCTGTCGGGCATCGCGCTCCTCTGGGCTCGGGACTGCGCAGTGGGGGACGCAAGATCACGCAGAGTGGGTCGAGCCTAGGACGGTGATCAGTCCGTGGCGCGGAGGAGCGCAATAGTCGTACCGGCGCGGTCCACAGTGCCGAGGTCCTGCTGGAGGCCTCGGTGGAGGCCCAGAGGGAGGCCCAGAGGGAGGCCCAGAGGGAGGCCCCGTTGGAGCACCGATGGAGCACCGCTGGAGGTCCCCTGGGCGTGCGTGCGGGAAGGCCGACGGTCCCGGAGACGGGGCGGGGGACGGGTCGGGGCAGGGGCGGCGAAACGGATTTGGGCGAACGGCGGGCGACCGTGTAATGTCTTCATCGCTCGCCCCAATAGCTCAGTCGGCAGAGCGTCTCCATGGTAAGGAGAAGGTCAACGGTTCGATTCCGTTTTGGGGCTCTGGTGTGAGAGGTTCCCGTCGCAAGGCGGGGCCCGATCGCATCACAGCGGTGTAGCTCAGTCGGTAGAGCAAGCGGCTCATAATCGCTGTGTCACCGGTTCAAGTCCGGTCACCGCTACTTTCAGTAGCCGATTGCGGGGTCGGTCCTTCAATCGGCTACTCTTTCTTGCGTTAATACCATCAATCCGTTCGTCAAGGAGTGCACTCACGTGGCTGCCACCGACGTCCGCCCGAAGATCACGCTGGCCTGCGTGGAGTGCAAGGAGCGGAACTACATCACCAAGAAGAACCGGCGTAACAACCCGGACCGACTGGAGATGAAGAAGCACTGCCCGCGTTGCAACGCGCACACCGCGCACCGCGAAACGCGATAGAAACAGGCTCGTACACGAGGCCGTCCCCGAGGTTTGGGGGCGGCCTCGTGTCGTTTGGTTCAGCGGTACCCGAGACGGCACCCACAGCCGCACAGAGCAGCAGGAGGTTGCGAGCCCATGGCGCTCGACCAGTCGTTCGTGGGGCGGACCTATCCGCCCACCGAGCCCTACGAGGTGGGCCGGGAGAAGATCCGCGAGTTCGCGGAGGCGGTGGGTGACGCCAATCCGGCGTACACGGACACGGAGGCCGCGAAGGCGCTCGGCCATCCGGATGTGATCGCTCCGCCGACCTTCGTGTTCTCGATCACGTTCAAGGCGGCCGGTCGGGTCATCGAGGACCCGCAGCTCGGCCTGGACTACAGCCGGGTGGTGCACGGCGACCAGAAGTTCGCGTACGTCCGTCCGGTGCGGGCCGGTGACCGGCTCACGGTGACCTCGACCATCGAGGCGATCAAGTCGATGGCGGGCAACGATATCCTGGACATCCGCGGCGAGGTCCACGACGAGGCCGGCGAGCACGTCGTGACCGCCTGGACCAAGCTCGTGGCCCGCGCGGCCGAGGAGGCGTGAGCATCCCATGACGGCGAAGGTCGCTTACAGCGACGTCGAGGTCGGCACCGAACTGCCCGCGCGGAGTTTCCCTGTGAACCGCGCCACTCTCGTGCGGTACGCGGGTGCCTCCGGCGACTTCAACCCGATCCACTGGAACGAGAAGTTCGCCAAGGAGGTCGGTCTGCCGGACGTCATCGCGCACGGCATGTTCACGATGGCCGAGGCGATCCGCGTGGTCACCGACTGGATCGGCGACCCGGGCGCGGTCGTGGAGTACGGCGTCCGGTTCACCAGGCCCGTCGTGGTCCCGAACGACGACCACGGTGCCGTGATCGAGGTCAGCGGCAAGGTCGCGGCCAAGCTCGACGACAACACCGTCCGCATCGACCTCACGGCCACCAGCGCCGGCCAGAAGGTCCTCGGCATGTCCCGGGCGGTCGTACGACTCGCCTGAGACCGAGCGGCCGGTCCTCGTCCCCGGTAAGCCCGGCCTGCCCCGGTGGGCCCGGCCTCCCGGGGGGCATGCCGGGGCTGCTGGGAGGCGACGGAGGCGGGCCGGGGCCCGTCCGGCACCCGTTTCATGCCTGAGCGATGAGTCCGGGGGGCGGATCGGGTCTGTTCTGTATGACCCGAATCATCGCTGACATCTCGGTCTCCCTCGACGGTTTCGTCACCGGGCCCGACCCCGGCCCGGACAGCGGTCTGGGCGCCGGCGGGGAGGCCCTGCACACCTGGGCGTTCTCCGACGACCCCGACGACCGTCGGATCCTGCGCGAGGCGACCGCACGCTCGGGTGCCGTCGTCCTCGGCCGCCGGCTCTTCGACGTGGTCGACGGGCCGTACGGCTGGGACGACACGTCCGGCTATGGCGCCGGCGAGGTCGGCAAGCCCGCGTTCGTCGTCGTGACGAGCTCGCGGCCGGAGTCGGTGCGACTCGCCCACCTCGACTGGACGTTCGTCACCACCGGTCTGCCCGACGCCCTCACCGCCGCGCGGGAGCGCGCCGAGGCGGCGTCGTCGGACAGCGGCAAGGACCTCGACGTCGTCCTCATGGGCGGCGGTGCCACGATCGGCTCGGCGCTCGACGCCGGGCTGGTCGACGGCCTGTCGCTGCACCTCGCACCCGTAGTGCTGGGCGCCGGGACGCCGCTGTTCACCGGCGGAGCGCCGCGCACGCTCGTGCAGCGCAGCGTGACCCGGACATCGACCGCGACGCACCTGATCTACGACGTCCCACCCGACTGAGGACCAGGTGTCCTCTTGACCCAGTTAGTGATTGAGTACTAACTTACTTTCATGGTCAGGATGAGTGCAGAGGAGCGGCGCGAGAGTGTCATCCGCGCGGCGACGAGCGAGTTCGCCCGGGGTGGCTACTACGGCACGTCCACGGACACCATCGCCAAGCGGGTGGGAGTCTCCCAGCCGTATCTCTTCCGGCTCTTCCCGGGCAAGAAAGCGATCTTCCTCGCGGCGGCGGAACGCTGCCTGCAGGACACGCGCCGGGTCTTCGAGGTGGCGTCCGAGGGCCTGCACGGCGAAGAGGCCCTGCAGGCCATGGCCGCGGCGTACACGCGACTGATCGACGAGCAGCCCGAGCGGCTCCAGATGCAGTTGCAGGTGTACGTCACGGTCGCGGCGGCGGAGGCGGAGGGGGATCACGAGTTCGGTGAGATGGTCCGCAGGGGCTGGCTGGATCTCTGGGAGGCCGTACGTCTGCCCCTTGGTGGCGACGTCGCCGAGACGACGGCGTTCATGGCGTACGGAATGCTCATCAACGCCCTGGCGGGCATGGGCTTCCCGCCCGGACACCGGATCTGGGACGGTCTCCACGTCTCGGCGCAAGTCAGGCGGGACGGGGAGGACGCGTAGGAGCGCACGGGTGCGTGCGGGTGCGCAGGGCGTGCTCGGGTGGGCGCTTCCGTATGTCCCAGCAAGTTAGTTAGTAATCACTAATCAAATCGATCGCAATCAGTGGACACCCTCTGGGGGAGAGATGTCGCAGCAAAGCGCACGTCGTGGGGGAGCAGGCTGGGCCCTCGTCATCACCAGCGTCGCCGGTTTCATGGCGGCACTGGACAATCTCGTCGTCACCACCGCCCTGCCCGCCATCCGGGAGGATCTGGGCGGAGCGCTGCACGACCTGGAATGGACGGTGAGTGCCTACACGCTCACCTTCGCGGTGCTGCTGATGTTCGGCGCGGCCCTCGGTGACCGCTTCGGCCGCCGCAGGCTCTTCGTGGTCGGCCTCACCGTCTTCACCGCTGCCTCCGCCGCCGCGGCCCTGGCGCCCGGCATCGACTCGCTCATCGCCGCCCGCGCGGTCCAGGGCGTCGGCGCGGCGATCATGATGCCGCTGACGCTGACCCTGCTGACGGCCGCCGTGCCCGCCGAACGGCGCGGAATGGCGTACGGGATCTGGGGCGCCGTCAACGGGCTCGCCGTGGCCTCCGGTCCGCTGGTCGGCGGCAGCCTCACCGAGCACATCTCCTGGCAGTGGATCTTCTGGCTGAACGTTCCGCTGGGTCTGGCCGTGCTACCGCTCGCCCGCCTTCGCCTCGCCGAGTCCTACGGCACCGGCGCCCCGCTCGACCTCCGCGGCACCCTGCTCGCCAGCGGCGGACTCTTCGGCATCGTCTACGGCCTGGTCCGCGGACCCGTGGACGGCTGGGACGGCCCCGTGGTGCTGACCGCCCTGTTCGCCGGTGCCGCGCTGCTGGTCGGCTTCGTCCATCACGGCATCAACCACAAGAACCCCATGCTGCCCATGAGGCTCTTCCGCTCCCGCGCCTTCTCCGGCATCAGCGCCGCGAGCCTGCTGATGTTCCTGGGGATGTTCGGTTCGATCTTCCTGCTCAGCCAGTACATGCAGGGCGTCCTCGGCTACTCGCCCACCGAGGCGGGCCTGCGCATGCTGCCCTGGACGGGGATGCCGATGCTGGTCGCTCCGATCGCCGGCATCCTCTCGGACCGGATCGGAGGGCGCCCGGTCGTCGCCGCCGGACTCTTCCTCCAGGCGGCGGGCCTCGGCTACCTCGCCTCCGTGATCACGGCCGACGCCTCCTACGCCGTCCAGCTGCCCGGTCTGATCATCAGCGGAATCGGCATGGCCCTGTTCTTCGCTCCCGCCTCCGCCCTGGTGATGTCCAGCGTCGTCCCGAAGGAGCAGGGCATCGCGTCGGGCGCGAACAACGCCCTGCGTGAGGTGGGCGGTGCGCTCGGCATCGCGATCATGGGCTCGATCTTCGCGGCGCAGGGCGGTTACGAGTCGGGGCAGTCCTTCGTCGACGGGCTGCGGCCCGCGGTCGCGGCGGGTGCCGGCGTGGTGGCCCTCGGAGGCTTCGCGGCGCTCATGATCCCGGCCCGCCGCCGGGACGACCAGGCGTCCACCGACGGGCCCGGGGCCGGACCGGCACCGACAGCCGAACCCGCGCTCGTCACGACCGGGGAAACGGCCTCCCGCTGACCGCACGACAAGTGCGAAGCGACGCACGAGCACCAGCTGGGCGGAGGCACGAGAGCGCCTGAGCCGAGGGCCGGGTGCGGACGGACAGGAGGACAGGAAACGCCCCGGCCGGACGGTCGGGGCGTTTCCCGCTGCTCGGGGCTGTCAGTGCCGTCTCGTAGTCTTGAGCGCGTGCAGGAACTCCACGACGCCCCCCTCGCCCCGCTGACCACCTTCCGGCTGGGAGGACCGGCGACCCGGCTGGTCACGGCCACGACCGACGCCGAGGTGATCGCCGCTGTCCGCGAGGCCGACGACACCGGCACGCCCCTGCTGCTCATCGGCGGCGGATCCAACCTGGTCATCGGCGACAAGGGCTTCGACGGCACCGCCCTGCACATCGCCACACGCGGCGTGTCCCTCGACGGCACGACCCTGGAGCTGGCGGCCGGGGAGATCTGGACCGACGCCGTCGCCCGCACCGTCGAGGCCGGACTCGCCGGCGTCGAGTGCCTGGCCGGCATCCCCGGCTCGGCGGGCGCGACGCCCATCCAGAACGTCGGCGCGTACGGCCAGGAGGTCTCCTCGACGATCACCGAGGTGATCGCGTACGACCGCAGATCCGGCGAGACGGTCACTCTCACCAACAGCGACTGCGGCTTCTCCTACCGCCACAGCCGCTTCAAGGCCGAGCCCGAGCGGTATGTCGTCCTGCGCGTCCGCTTCGGGCTGGAGGATGCCGACGGACTCTCCGCGCCCCTCCGCTACGCCGAGACGGCCCGCGCCCTCGGCGTAGAGCCCGGCGAGCGGGTACCGCTGGCCGAAGCCCGTGACACCGTGTTGAAGCTGCGCGCCGGCAAGGGCATGGTCCTGGACCCCGAGGACCACGACACCTGGTCGGCCGGGTCGTTCTTCACCAACCCGATCCTCACGGACGAGGAGTTCGCCGTGTTCCGCGCGCGCGTGGACGAGCGCCTCGGTACCGGCGCCGAGCCGCCCGCCTTCCCGGCCGGGGAGGGCCGCATCAAGACCTCCGCGGCCTGGCTGATCGACAAGGCCGGTTTCACCAAGGGCTACGGCACCGGGTCCGCCCGCATCTCCACCAAGCACACCCTCGCCCTCACCAACCGCGGCGACGCGACCACGGAGGACCTGCTCGCCCTGGCCCGCGAGGTCGTCGCCGGAGTCCGCGAGGCCTTCGGCGTCACACTGGTCAACGAACCGGTGACGGTCGGCGTCAGCCTCTAGCCGAAGCCGAAGCCGAAGCCGAAGCCGAAGCCGAAGCCGAAGCCGAAGCCGAAGCCGAGCCCGCCGCCGAAGTCGGAGACGGAGCCCGAAGCCGAGCCCGCCGCCGAAGTCGGAGACGGAGCCCGAAGCCGAGCCCGCCGCCGAAGTCGGAGACGGAGCCCGGAGACGGAGCCCGAAGCCGGAGCCCGAAGCCGGAGCCCGGAGCCCGAAGCCCGAAGCCCGAAGTCAGGGCATCAGTACGCCATACCCACCCCCTGCTTCACGGTCCCCGCGTCCCCGGTCATCGCGAGCATCGCGTGGGCGACGTCGGCGCGGCCCATGAGACGGCCCTTGGGCGGGAAGCCGCCGACCACCGTCCGGTACCGGCCGGACACCGGCTTGTCCTGCAGCCGCGGCGGCCGGACGACCGTCCAGTCGGTGGCACTGCGCGCCAGTTCGGCCTCCATGGCGCGCAGATCGGCGTAGATGCCCTTGAGGACGGCGGAGACGACGCCGCGCACGCCCCGGTCCAGCAGTCCGGCGTCCTGCGGCTCGGGCCCGACCGGGGCGGCACTGACGACCAGCAGCCTGCGCACGCCCTCTGCCTCCATCGCGCCGAGTACCGTCCGGGTCAGCCTGGTCGCGATCCCGGCGTCGGCGCGGCGACGTGCGCCGAGCCCGGACAGCACGGCGTCCCGCCCGGCCACCGCCGGCCGCACCGCTGCCGGGTCGCTCAGGTCCGCGCGGAACACCTCCAGGCGCTCGCCGGTGACGGACAGCCGCGCCGGGTCCCGTACGACGGCCGTGACCTGGTGGCCGGCGTCGAGTGCCTGCCGGACGACTTCCTGGCCGATGCCTCCGGTGGCACCGAAGACGGTGAGCTTCATGGCGTACTCCGTTCCGCACGGCGGCGTGGCTGCGCTCTGATGAGGGACCCGGTGGGTGAATACTCACTCACCGCGTCTTCCTCTAGGGTGAGTAAGTACTCACCCACACGTCAAGCCCCGCTGGAGCAGCCATGCCGTCCGCCAAGCCGGCCCGGGAACGCATCCTGGACGCCGCCCACGAGCTGATGCTGACCGTCGGGCTGGCCCGCGCCACCACCAAGGAGATCGCCAAGGGAGCCGGCTGCTCCGAGGCCGCGCTGTACAAGCACTTCGCGAGCAAGGAAGAGCTCTTCATCCGCGTCCTGTCCGAACGGCTGCCGCGGCTGACGCCCTTGCTGCACGGCCTCGCCGCGGAGCCGGGCCGTGCCTCCCTGGAGGAGAACCTCACGGAGATCACCCGTCAGGCCGCGCTCTTCTACGAGCAGAGCTTCCCGATCGCCGCCTCGCTGTACGCCCAGACGCAGCTCAAGCGGCGGCACGACGACGCGATGCGGGAGCTCGGCACCGGGCCGCACCTGCCGATCGAGGGCCTCGACGCCTACCTGCGCACCGAGCAGGCCGCAGGGCGCGTCCGCGCCGACGCGGACACCTTCGCCGCCGCGTCGCTCCTGCTGGGCGCCTGCTCGCAGCGGGCGTTCGCGTACGACGCGACGCGGAGCGGCGTCCGCCCACCGGTGGACGACTTCGCGCGGCGACTGGCCCGGACACTGCTCGCGGGGATCTGCTGAACTGTCGCCCGGCGCGGGGTTGGGACGCGCGGCCACCCGGCGCTACGGCGCTACGGGTTGCCCCCACTCTCGGCTCCGGGCCGTTCCGGCACCGGGAGAGGCGCGACCGCCCGCAGCCGGGCGGGACGAGCCCGACCACACCACCGGGTGGGACGAGCCCCGACCACACCACCACCGAACGCGAGACGACCTCTACTCGGTTACTCGGTCAGCCAGTCGTCCACCCCCGCCAGCAGCCTCCCCTTCACATCCTCCGGTGCCGCCGACCCCCGCACCGACTGGCGTGCCAGTTCCGCCAGTTCAGCGTCCGTGAACCCGTGGTGGTCCCGTGCGATCTCGTACTGGGCGGCCAGCCGCGCCCCGAACAGCAGCGGATCGTCCGCGCCCAGCGCCATCGGCACCCCCGCCTCGAACAGGGTCCGCAGCGGCACGTCCTCGGGCTTCTCGTACACGCCCAGGGCGACATTCGACGCCGGACACACCTCGCACGTCACCTGCCGGTCCGCCAGCCGCTTCATCAGCCGGGGGTCCTCCGCCGCCCGCACCCCGTGCCCGATCCGGTCGGCCTCCAGGTCGTCCAGGCAGTCCCGCACGGACAGCGGCCCGGTCAGCTCGCCCCCGTGCGGTGCGGACAGCAGCCCCCCGTCCCGCGCGATCGCGAAGGCCCGGTCGAAGTCCCGGGCCATGCCCCGCCGCTCGTCGTTGGACAGCCCGAACCCGACCACGCCCCGGTCCGCGTACCGCACCGCGAGCCGGGCCAGCGTCCGCGCGTCCAGCGGATGCTTCATCCGGTTCGCGGCGACCAGCACCCGCATCCCGATCCCGGTGTCCCGCACGGTCGTCTCCACCGCGTCCAGGATGATCTCCAGCGCCGGAATCAGCCCGCCCAGCCGCGGCGCGTACGACGTCGGGTCCACCTGGATCTCCAGCCACCCCGACCCGTCCCGCAGGTCCTCCTCCGCGGCCTCGCGGACCAGCCGCTGGATGTCCTCCGGTTCCTGGAGGCATGATCGCGCCGCGTCGTACAGCCGCTGGAAGCGGAACCAGCCCCGCTCGTCCGTCGCCCGCAGCTTCGGGGACTCCCCGCGGCCCAGCGCCTCGGTCAGCGTCTCGGGCAGACGCACGCCGTGCTTGTCGGCCAGTTCCAGCAGGGTCGCGGGCCGCATCGACCCGGTGAAGTGCAGGTGGAGATGGGCTTTCGGCAGTTCAGAGACATCACGTACACGCTCCATTCCGTGATCCTGCCGCACGACACGCCCGGCCCGACAGCACTTTCCCCGTACGTGGTCTTGCTCGCACAAAGAAACAGGGCCACACCTCGACGTCGAGGTGTGGCCCTGCTCAAGGAGCGGCGGTCAGTCCCGCGCCTCCGCCAGCAGCTTCTGGATCCGGCTCACGCCCTCGACGAGGTCCTCGTCCCCGAGCGCGTACGACAGCCGCAGGTACCCGGGCGTGCCGAACGCCTCGCCGGGCACCACCGCGACCTCCGCCTCCTCCAGGATCAGCGCGGCCAGCTCGACCGTGTCCTGCGGACGCTTGCCGCGGATCTCCTTGCCGAGGAGCGCCTTCACCGACGGGTACGCGTAGAACGCGCCCTTGGGCTCCGGGCACAGCACGCCGTCGATCTCGTTGAGCATCCGCACGATGGTCTGACGGCGCCGGTCGAAGGCCTCCCGCATCTTCGCCACGGCGTCCAGGTCGCCGGAGACCGCGGCGATCGCCGCCGCCTGGGCCACGTTGGACACGTTGGACGTGGCGTGCGACTGGAGGTTCGTCGCGGCCTTGACGACGTCCTTCGGGCCGATGACCCACCCGACCCGCCAGCCGGTCATCGCGTACGTCTTCGCGACACCGTTGACCACGATGCACTTGTCGCGCAGCTCGGGCAGCAGCGCGGGCATGGACACGGAGAAGGCGTCGCCGTAGACGAGGTGCTCGTAGATCTCGTCGGTCAGCACCCACAGACCGTGCTCGACGGCCCACTGGCCGATCGCCTCGGTCTCGGCCTCGCTGTACACGGCACCCGTCGGGTTCGACGGCGACACGAAGAGGACGACCTTCGTCTTCTTGGTGCGCGCGGCCTCCAGCTGCTCCACGCTCACCCGGTAACCGGTCGTCTCGTCGGCGACGACCTCGACGGGGACACCGCCGGCCAGCCGGATCGACTCCGGGTACGTCGTCCAGTACGGCGCCGGGACGATGACCTCGTCGCCCGGGTCGAGGATCGCGGCGAAGGCCTCGTAGATCGCCTGCTTGCCGCCGTTGGTGACCAGGATCTGCGACGGGTCGACCTCGTAGCCGGAGTCGCGCAGCGTCTTCGCGGCGATCGCGGCCTTCAGCTCGGGCAGGCCGCCGGCCGGCGTGTAGCGGTGGAACTTCGGGTTCTTGCAGGCCTCGATCGCGGCCTCGACGATGTAGTCCGGCGTCGGGAAGTCGGGCTCACCGGCGCCGAAGCCGATCACCGGTCGCCCGGCGGCCTTGAGGGCCTTGGCCTTGGCGTCCACGGCGAGGGTGGCGGACTCGGAGATCGCGCCGACTCGGGCGGAGACCCGGCGCTCGGTGGGAGGGGTTGCAGCGCTCATGACCCCATCGTTTCAGACCGGAAACCTCCCCGGCACAGCGGTTTCACGGACTGGGCAGGAGCGGGTCAAGCCCTGAACATCAGTCCGGATGTGCTTTCTGTTCGACGCCCGGCCCGGGAGCACGTACACTCTCACCTCGTTGGCCTTCAGCGGCCCGCGATCATCCGGTGCACTCCAAGCACCCGGGCGGATGCGGTACGTTGGGGGACACACAAAGGGTCGTAGCTCAATTGGTAGAGCACTGGTCTCCAAAACCAGCGGTTGGGGGTTCAAGTCCCTCCGGCCCTGCTACACACACCTTCGCCAGGATGTGTGCGCATGTACGTACAGCAATGCACCGCCGTGCGGCTCCAACCGGGCGCGGCACGGCCACGACCCGGAATCAGGTGAGGACGAGTGACGGACGCCGTGGGCTCCATCGACATGCCTGATGCCCAGGACGAGGCGCCGGACTCCAAGAAGTCGCGCAAGGGTGGCAAGCGCGCCAAGAAGGGCCCGCTGAAGCGCCTCGCGCTCTTCTACCGCCAGATCGTCGCGGAGCTGCGCAAGGTTGTCTGGCCGACCCGCAACCAGCTGACGACGTACACCACCGTCGTGATCATCTTCGTGGTCATCATGATCGGTCTGGTGACTTTGATTGACTATGGCTTCTCTCACGCCGCCAAGTACGTCTTCGGCTGAGTCGAGAGCGAAGGGCGCCGAGGTACCCGGCGCCCCTTTCGCGTGTTCCACCCCTATGTATCCAGGAAGAAGCAGCCACCGTGTCTGACCCGAACGTGAACGACGCCATCGAGCCGGTCGAGTCCGTCGAGGACGAGCCCGGCATCGTCGAGGGCGCCGACAACGAGGACACCGAGGCCTCCGCCGAGGCCGAGGCTGCCGACGACGCCGTCGTCGCGGACGCGGACGAGACCGCCGAGGCCCAGGAAGAGACCGCCGAGCAGGCGGGCGAGGACGCGGAGGCCGAGGACGCCGACGCGGAGACCGCCGAGGCCGCGGAGCCCGAGCCCGAGATCGACCCGATCGAGAAGCTCCGCCAGGAGCTGCGCGTCCTGCCCGGCGAGTGGTACGTGATCCACACGTACGCCGGTTACGAGAACCGCGTGAAGACCAACCTCGAGCAGCGCGCCGTCTCGCTCAACGTCGAGGACTACATCTTCCAGGCCGAGGTGCCGCAGGAAGAGGTCGTCCAGATCAAGAACGGCGACCGCAAGACGATCCGGCAGAACAAGCTGCCCGGCTACGTCCTCGTCCGCATGGACCTGACCAACGAGTCCTGGGGTGTCGTCCGCAACACCCCCGGCGTCACCGGCTTCGTCGGCAACGCCTACGACCCGTACCCGCTGACGCTGGACGAGATCGTCAAGATGCTCGCCCCGGAGGCCGAGGAGAAGGCCGCCCGCGAGGCCGCCGAGGCCGAGGGCAAGCCGGCGCCGCAGCGCAAGGTCGAGGTCCAGGTGCTGGACTTCGAGGTCGGCGACTCGGTCACCGTCACCGACGGCCCGTTCGCGACGCTGCAGGCCACGATCAACGAGATCAACGCAGACTCGAAGAAGGTCAAGGGCCTCGTCGAGATCTTCGGCCGCGAGACCCCGGTCGAGCTGAGCTTCGACCAGATCCAGAAGAACTAGTACCTCTCGCCGGTACTTCTCTGGACGTACTGCTTCCGAGCAGGTCAGGCACCCGCGTGAGCGGGTGCCTGACCTGCTCGGTTTTGGCCGCACATCCATACCCGTTATCGTTGTGCGGTATGCCTGTGTCCGGGTCGCCCCCGGATGCGGGCAGGACCCGAATCGAAAGGACCCGGAGAGCTATGCCTCCCAAGAAGAAGAAGGTCACGGGGCTCATCAAGCTCCAGATCCAGGCCGGTGCCGCGAACCCGGCCCCGCCGGTCGGCCCCGCGCTGGGTCAGCACGGCGTCAACATCATGGAGTTCTGCAAGGCCTACAACGCCGCGACCGAGTCGCAGCGTGGCTGGGTCATCCCGGTGGAGATCACGGTCTACGAGGACCGCTCCTTCACCTTCATCACCAAGACGCCGCCGGCCGCCAAGATGATCCTCAAGGCCGCGGGCGTGGAGAAGGGCTCCGGCGAGCCGCACAAGACCAAGGTCGCGAAGATCACGCGTGACCAGGTCCGTGAGATCGCCACCACCAAGATGCCCGACCTCAACGCCAACGACCTGGACCAGGCGGAGAAGATCATCGCCGGTACCGCGCGTTCCATGGGCGTCACGGTCGAGGGCTGACCTCCACCTCCGTAAGCAAGCAGAAGTGGCGGGGCCTGCTCGGCCCGGACCACGACTCCTAAGAAGCAACAGGAGCAGTAGTGAGCAAGCGCAGCAAGTCTCTCCGCGCTGCGGACGCCAAGATCGACCGGGACAAGCTCTACGCCCCGCTCGAGGCCGTCCGTCTCGCCAAGGAGACCTCCACGACCAAGTTCGACGGCACCGTCGAGGTCGCCTTCCGCCTGGGTGTCGACCCGCGCAAGGCCGACCAGATGGTCCGTGGCACCGTGAACCTCCCGCACGGCACCGGTAAGACCGCCCGGGTCCTGGTCTTCGCGACCGGTGACCGTGCCGAGGCCGCGACCGCCGCGGGCGCCGACATCGTCGGCTCCGACGAACTGATCGACGAGGTGTCGAAGGGCCGTCTGGACTTCGACGCCGTCGTCGCCACCCCGGACCTCATGGGCAAGGTCGGCCGCCTCGGCCGCGTCCTCGGCCCGCGTGGTCTGATGCCGAACCCGAAGACCGGCACCGTGACCCCGGACGTGGCCAAGGCCGTGACCGAGATCAAGGGCGGCAAGATCGAGTTCCGCGTCGACAAGCACTCGAACCTGCACTTCATCATCGGCAAGTCGTCCTTCGACGACACCAAGCTGGTGGAGAACTACGCCGCGGCGCTGGAGGAGATCCTCCGTCTGAAGCCGTCCGCGGCCAAGGGCCGTTACATCAAGAAGGCCGCCATCAGCACCACGATGGGCCCCGGCATTCAGATCGACTCCAACCGCACCCGGAACCTCCTCGTCGAGGAGGACCCGGCGGCGGTCTGAGCCCACGGCTCGCCCAACCGGTTCACGGGCCCCGCACCTTCCGAGGTGCGGGGCCCGTTCCCTTTTCCCGTACGGGTGTCGCGGCGCTGGGTTAGCGTGCGGGCAGCGCGGAATCGCGCGCGGGGGCACACGGGGACAAGGGGTGGGCGCATGACGGGCACGACGGCACGCCGTACGGTCGCCTCGATCGCGGTGACGGCCGCGCTGGCGTGCGTCACCGCCTGCACCTCGGCCGACGGGCCGACCGACGCCACCGACGCCACCGACCCGTCGACGCGGTCGCTTCGCTCCGTTGAGCGGGCCACCGGACGGGCGGGCTCGGCGAGGGTCGAGTCCACGACCGTCATGGGGCGCGAGCTGTCCCTGGAGGCCGTCGGCGCCCTCGGCTGGCGCGACGGCCTCACCGGCACGCTGACGATCACGTACACCGGCGGGACGACCGCCGAGACCATGCGCCGGCTCGGCACCACCGCCATGGAGGCCCGGTACCTGCCCGACGCCTACTACGCCAGGATGGGCGACGAGTTCGCCGACCAGGTGGGCGGCAGACACTGGATCAAGTACGTCTACGCCGACCTGGAGGGCCTCGGCGGCGGCACGGGCGCCGGTTTCGCGGACCAGATGCGCAAGACCACGCCCCACCAGGCGGTGAAGCAGCTGATCGCCTCCGACGACGTACGCAGGGTCGGGGAGGAGACGACCCGCGGCCGGCGCACCACGCACTGGACCGGCACGGTCGGCGGCGCCACCGAGCAGACCGTCGACATCTGGGTCGACGACCGCGATCTGCTGGTGAAGAAGGTCGAGCGGGGGCGGACGGAGACCGGGGAGCTGAGCCAGACCGCGTACTACAGCGACTACGGCGTCGCCGTCTCCGCCGAGCGTCCTCCGGCCGCCGACACGGCGGACTTCAGGGAGCTGCTGAAGGCGCAGGAGAGCGGCTGATCCACAGAATTCACAAGACCGTTCGAACCGTCTTGGGTACGCTCGCGTCCTGCTGTGTAAATGCTGTTTCTTTCTGTGTTCCGTGGGGGGACTCCATGAAGAATTCCGTGCGCATGCCCGTGGGTGCCGGGCTGGCCGCGCTGCTGCTCGCCGCCGGCGCGGTGGGCTGCTCCAAGGGTGACGGGGCCGAGGAGTCCCCGAAGATGACTCCGGCGGCGGCCGTCGCCAAGGCGGCGAAGAACACGGAGGAGATCGATTCCCTCCGCTACCGCATGACCGGACGGACCCCGGAGGAGGGCCGGATCAAGGCCGAGGCCGAGATGCAGATCAAGCCCACGCTCGCCATGAGCATGAAGATGACGGCACTCGACCAGGGCGCCGACGCCAAGGGGGAGATCCGGCTCGTCGACAAGGCCATGTACATCGGCGGTGGCGCCGAGGCGGCCAAGGAGATGGACGGCAAGAGCTGGATCAAGTTCGATCTGGCCGCGCTGGGCGCCGACAAGGAGCTGAACCAACTCGGCGGCGCCTCCCAGGCGGACAAGAACCCGGCGACCGAGTCCACCTTCCTCACCGGCGCCAAGGACGTGGAGAAGGTCGGCACCGAGACCGTCGACGGTGTGAAGACCACCCACTACAAGGGCACGGTCACTCTCGCCGACCTGGAGAAGTCCATCGGGGACGAGGGCGCGGCCACCCGGGAGAAGCGCCAGAAGAGCCTTGAGCAGTACGAGAAGATGGGCCTCGACAAGCTCACGATGGACATGTGGGTCGACGGCGACGACCAGACCAAGCAGTTCCGCATGCGCGGCGACGCCGACAAGGGCCCGCTGGACATGACCATCACCTTCCTCGGGGTCAACGAGCCCGTGAAGGTCACCGCCCCGCCCGCCAAGGACACCGTCGACCTGGCCGAGATGATGCAGGAGTCCCAGCAGGGCTGAGTCGCCGTACGGGTGGATTTGCTTGACACTGCCCCGTTCACGTACGCTCTCCCAGAAGCCAAAGACCGCTGGTCGTTGCCGTGTGCTCGCGAGAGTCACGGTGGCCGAAGGATCCGCTGAACTGCGGACGACCCGCGCAGGTGACTGTGGATGAGCTCCCTTCAGTCCGCGCCTCGTGCGTGTGACCGACGGTCGAGCCACGCCCCGTGCGCCTGCGCCGGGGCGTTTCGTATTCCCCAGTCCTCCTTCGGGTCCGCGCGGTCCGAATCACCCGGAAGGAGGCCGAGGCTCTATGGCGACGCCCGAAAAGGCTGCCGCGGTTGCCGAGCTGACGGACAAGTTCCGCAGCTCCAACGCCGCTGTGCTGACCGAGTACCGCGGTCTCACCGTGGCGCAGCTCAAGACGCTGCGCCGGTCGCTCGGTGAGAACGCCCAGTACGCCGTGGTGAAGAACACGCTGACCAAGATTGCGGCCAACGAGGCCGGGATCACGCTCGACGACCAGCTCTTCGCTGGTCCGACGGCCGTCGCCTTCGTCACCGGTGACCCGGTGGAGTCGGCGAAGGGTCTGCGCGACTTCTCCAAGGACAACCCGAATCTCGTCATCAAGGGCGGTGTCCTTGACGGCAAGGCGATGACCGCCGACGAGATCAAGAAGCTTGCGGACCTCGAGTCCCGCGAGGTTCTGCTCTCCAAGCTGGCGGGTGCCTTCAAGGGCAAGCAGTCCCAGACTGCGCAGCTCTTCCAGGCGCTTCCCTCGAAGCTCGTCCGCACCGTGGACGCGCTCCGTGCCAAGCAGGACGAGCAGGGCGGTGCCGAGTAATTCGGCTCGCTTTCCGATCCTCGCCGCATGAACCGCATGAGGTGAGGGTCGACGCGGGCCCGACGTACGCCCGCCTCACCCCGTACATCCGGCACCTGCCGAATTAGTGGAAGGACCGCCATCATGGCGAAGCTCAGCCAGGACGACCTGCTCGCCCAGTTCGAGGAGATGACCCTCATCGAGCTCTCCGAGTTCGTGAAGGCCTTCGAGGAGAAGTTCGACGTCACCGCCGCCGCGGCCGTCGCCGTCGCCGGCCCGGCCGGCCCGGCCGCCCCGGCCGAGGCCGCCGAGGAGAAGGACGAGTTCGACGTCATCCTCACCGGTGCCGGCGACAAGAAGATCCAGGTCATCAAGGTCGTGCGCGAGCTGACCTCCCTGGGTCTGAAGGAGGCCAAGGACCTCGTGGACGGCGCCCCGAAGCCCGTCCTCGAGAAGGTCGCCAAGGACGCCGCCGAGAAGGCCGCCGAGTCCCTCAAGGGCGCCGGCGCCTCGGTCGAGGTCAAGTAAGACCGCGAAGGCTCCACGGATCCGTCAGGATCTGTAACGCCACAGCACCGAAGAGCGATCATCCATCCGGGTGGTCGCTCTTCGGCGTATCAGGGGGTCCGGCGGTGGCTGCCTTGCACGCGCGACGGCGAAGAGTATGGTGATCTTCGTCGTGCCGTCGCCGAGGCCCTGAGAGCCCCCAGGCGGCAGGCGGTTCGGGCAAGGGGGGCCTTGACGAACCGCACGCAGCGCGCGATTCTCAGGACGCGTCGTCACACGGATCCGAATCCGAGGCATGGATCCACGGCGAAGAGGGCAGTATCACGGTGCGTTGAGGGCGAGGCCTTGCCGCAGGTGGTGAGAACAACGAGGAGCGAACACGGTCATCGAGACCCGCACTGGACATCAGTGTGCCATGTGGCTACACTGACCCTTTGCGCTGCCTGTTAGTTGCCCCCTGCCCGTCACCAGGGGTCTGCCCTCGCCCGAGCACCGACGACCAGAGCCTGCCTGACCTGGCTTTACAGCCACATCAGGCGCCCCCTGTCTTCGTGCACGGAAGAGGGGCCGGTACGCGCGTAGTGAGTCCGAGCCCTCGGAAGGACCCCCTCTTGGCCGCCTCGCGCAATGCCTCGACCGCGAATACGAACAACGCTGCCAGCACCGCCCCGCTGCGCATCTCCTTTGCAAAGATCAAGGAGCCCCTCGAGGTTCCGAACCTTCTCGCGCTGCAAACCGAGAGCTTTGACTGGCTGCTCGGCAACGACGCGTGGAAGGCTCGCGTCGAGTCGGCTCTGGAGTCCGGACAGGACGTCCCCACCAAGTCCGGTCTGGAAGAGATCTTCGAGGAGATCTCGCCGATCGAGGACTTCTCCGGGTCGATGTCGCTGACGTTCCGCGACCACCGCTTCGAGCCCCCCAAGAACAGCATCGACGAGTGCAAGGACCGCGACTTCACGTACGCGGCCCCGCTCTTCGTCACCGCCGAGTTCACCAACAACGAGACCGGCGAGATCAAGTCCCAGACGGTCTTCATGGGCGACTTCCCGCTCATGACCAACAAGGGCACCTTCGTCATCAACGGCACCGAGCGTGTCGTGGTGTCGCAGCTGGTCCGTTCGCCGGGTGTCTACTTCGACTCCTCCATCGACAAGACGTCCGACAAGGACATCTTCTCCGCCAAGATCATCCCGTCCCGGGGTGCCTGGCTGGAGATGGAGATCGACAAGCGCGACATGGTCGGTGTCCGCATCGACCGCAAGCGCAAGCAGTCCGTGACCGTCCTCCTCAAGGCCCTCGGTTGGACCACCGAGCAGATCCTCGAGGAGTTCGGCGAGTACGAGTCCATGCGCGCCACCCTGGAGAAGGACCACACCCAGGGCCAGGACGACGCGCTGCTCGACATCTACCGCAAGCTGCGTCCGGGCGAGCCCCCCACGCGTGAGGCCGCGCAGACGCTGCTCGAGAACCTCTACTTCAACCCGAAGCGCTACGACCTCGCCAAGGTCGGCCGCTACAAGGTGAACAAGAAGCTCGGCGCCGACGAGCCGCTGGACGCCGGCGTCCTCACCACCGACGACGTCATCGCCACCATCAAGTACCTGGTGAAGCTGCACGCCGGTGAGACCGAGACAGTCGGCGAGTCGGGCCGGGAGATCGTCGTCGAGACCGACGACATCGACCACTTCGGCAACCGCCGCATCCGCAACGTCGGCGAGCTGATCCAGAACCAGGTCCGTACGGGTCTCGCCCGTATGGAGCGCGTCGTGCGCGAGCGCATGACGACCCAGGACGTCGAGGCGATCACGCCGCAGACCCTGATCAACATCCGGCCGGTCGTCGCCTCCATCAAGGAGTTCTTCGGCACCAGCCAGCTGTCCCAGTTCATGGACCAGAACAACCCGCTGTCGGGGCTGACGCACAAGCGTCGTCTGAACGCCCTCGGCCCGGGTGGTCTCTCCCGTGAGCGGGCCGGCTTCGAGGTCCGTGACGTTCACCCGTCGCACTACGGCCGCATGTGCCCGATCGAGACGCCCGAAGGCCCGAACATCGGTCTGATCGGCTCGCTCGCCTCGTACGGCCGGATCAACCCGTTCGGCTTCATCGAGACGCCTTACCGCAAGGTCGTCGACGGCCAGGTCACGGACGACGTGGACTACCTGACCGCCGACGAGGAGGACCGCTTCGTCATCGCGCAGGCCAACGCCACGCTCAACGACGACATGCGCTTCTCCGAGGCCCGCGTCCTGGTCCGCCGCCGTGGCGGCGAGGTCGACTACGTCCCCGGTGACGACGTCGACTACATGGACGTCTCGCCGCGCCAGATGGTGTCGGTCGCGACCGCCATGATCCCGTTCCTCGAGCACGACGACGCCAACCGTGCCCTCATGGGCGCGAACATGATGCGTCAGGCGGTGCCGCTCATCAAGAGCGAGTCCCCGCTGGTCGGCACCGGCATGGAGTACCGCTCCGCCGCCGACGCCGGCGACGTGGTCAAGGCCGAGAAGGCGGGTGTGGTCCAGGAGGTCTCCGCGGACTACATCACCACCACCAACGACGACGGCACGTACATCACGTACCGCCTGGCCAAGTTCTCCCGGTCCAACCAGGGAACCTCGGTCAACCAGAAGGTCATCGTCGCCGAGGGCGACCGGATCATCGAGGGCCAGGTCCTGGCCGACGGTCCGGCCACCGAGAACGGCGAGATGGCGCTCGGCAAGAACCTGCTGGTCGCGTTCATGCCGTGGGAGGGCCACAACTACGAGGACGCGATCATCCTGTCGCAGCGCCTCGTGCAGGACGACGTCCTCTCCTCGATCCACATCGAGGAGCACGAGGTCGACGCCCGTGACACCAAGCTCGGCCCCGAGGAGATCACCCGGGACATCCCGAACGTCTCCGAGGAGGTCCTCGCCGACCTCGACGAGCGCGGCATCATCCGCATCGGTGCCGAGGTCGTCGCCGGCGACATCCTCGTCGGCAAGGTCACGCCCAAGGGCGAGACCGAGCTGACGCCGGAGGAGCGCCTGCTCCGCGCGATCTTCGGTGAGAAGGCGCGCGAGGTGCGCGACACCTCCCTGAAGGTGCCGCACGGCGAGATCGGCAAGGTCATCGGCGTCCGCGTCTTCGACCGCGAAGAGGGCGACGAGCTGCCGCCGGGCGTGAACCAGCTGGTCCGCGTCTACGTCGCGCAGAAGCGCAAGATCACCGACGGTGACAAGCTCGCCGGCCGGCACGGCAACAAGGGCGTCATCTCCAAGATCAACCCGATCGAGGACATGCCGTTCCTTGAGGACGGCACCCCGGTCGACATCATCCTGAACCCGCTGGGTGTCCCGTCCCGAATGAACCCGGGACAGGTCCTGGAGATCCACCTCGGCTGGCTCGCCAGCCGCGGCTGGGACGTCTCCGGCCTCGCGGAGGAGTGGGCCGAGCGCCTGCAGGCCATCGGCGCCGACAAGGTCGAGCCCGGCACCAACGTCGCCACCCCGGTCTTCGACGGTGCGCGTGAGGACGAGCTGGCCGGTCTGCTCCAGCACACCATCCCGAACCGCGACGGCGAGCGCATGGTGCTCCCGTCCGGCAAGGCACGGCTGTTCGACGGCCGCTCCGGTGAGCCGTTCCCGGAGCCGATCTCGGTCGGCTTCATGTACATCCTCAAGCTCCACCACCTGGTCGACGACAAGCTGCACGCCCGGTCGACCGGTCCGTACTCGATGATCACCCAGCAGCCGCTGGGTGGTAAGGCCCAGTTCGGTGGCCAGCGCTTCGGTGAGATGGAGGTGTGGGCGCTGGAGGCTTACGGCGCCGCGTACGCCCTCCAGGAGCTGCTGACCATCAAGTCCGACGACGTGACCGGCCGCGTGAAGGTCTACGAGGCCATCGTCAAGGGCGAGAACATCCCTGAGCCCGGCATCCCCGAGTCCTTCAAGGTGCTCATCAAGGAGATGCAGTCCCTGTGCCTCAACGTGGAGGTGCTGTCCTCGGACGGCATGTCCATCGAGATGCGTGACACCGACGAGGACGTCTTCCGCGCAGCGGAGGAGCTCGGCATCGACCTGTCCCGGCGCGAGCCGAGCAGCGTCGAAGAGGTCTGACGGGAGTCCGGCGGGGCTCATGCCCATGAGGTCCATGAGCCCCGCCGGCCCCAGGACCCCCGTTTCAGACCCCAAGACTTACAACCCTGAGAGGGATTGACGCATAGTGCTCGACGTCAACTTCTTCGACGAGCTCCGGATCGGTCTGGCCACCGCTGACGACATCCGTCAGTGGAGCCACGGCGAGGTCAAGAAGCCCGAGACGATCAACTACCGCACGCTCAAGCCCGAAAAGGACGGACTCTTCTGCGAGAAGATCTTCGGTCCGACCCGGGACTGGGAGTGCTACTGCGGCAAGTACAAGCGTGTCCGCTTCAAGGGCATCATCTGTGAGCGGTGTGGCGTCGAGGTCACGCGCGCCAAGGTGCGCCGTGAGCGGATGGGCCACATCGAACTGGCCGCCCCCGTCACCCACATCTGGTACTTCAAGGGCGTTCCGTCGCGGCTGGGCTACCTGCTCGACCTCGCCCCGAAGGACCTGGAGAAGGTCATCTACTTCGCGGCGTACATGATCACGTACGTCGACGAGGAGCGCCGCACCCGCGACCTGCCCTCGCTGGAGGCCCACGTCTCCGTCGAGCGCCAGCAGATCGAGCAGCGCCGCGACTCCGACCTGGAGGCCCGCGCCAAGAAGCTCGAGACCGACCTGGCCGAGCTGGAGGCCGAGGGCGCCAAGGCCGACGTGCGCCGCAAGGTGCGCGAGGGTGCCGAGCGTGAGATGAAGCAGCTGCGCGACCGTGCGCAGCGCGAGATCGACCGCCTCGACGAGGTGTGGAGCCGGTTCAAGAACCTCAAGGTCCAGGACCTGGAGGGCGACGAGCTGCTCTACCGCGAGCTGCGCGACCGCTTCGGCACCTACTTCGACGGCTCCATGGGTGCGGCTGCCCTGCAGAAGCGCCTGGAGTCCTTCGACCTCGACGAGGAGGCCGAGCGCCTCCGCGAGATCATCCGTACCGGCAAGGGCCAGAAGAAGACCCGTGCGCTCAAGCGCCTCAAGGTCGTCTCCGCGTTCCTGCAGACCAGCAACAGCCCCAAGGGCATGGTGCTGGACTGCGTGCCGGTCATCCCGCCGGACCTGCGTCCGATGGTGCAGCTGGACGGTGGCCGCTTCGCGACCTCCGACCTGAACGACCTGTACCGCCGCGTGATCAACCGCAACAACCGCCTGAAGCGGCTTCTCGACCTCGGCGCGCCCGAGATCATCGTGAACAACGAGAAGCGCATGCTCCAGGAGGCCGTCGACGCGCTCTTCGACAACGGCCGTCGTGGCCGCCCGGTGACGGGCCCCGGCAACCGTCCGCTGAAGTCGCTGTCCGACATGCTCAAGGGCAAGCAGGGCCGCTTCCGTCAGAACCTGCTCGGCAAGCGAGTCGACTACTCGGCGCGTTCCGTCATCGTCGTCGGTCCGCAGCTGAAGCTGCACCAGTGCGGTCTGCCCAAGGCCATGGCGCTGGAGCTCTTCAAGCCGTTCGTGATGAAGCGCCTGGTCGACCTGAACCACGCGCAGAACATCAAGAGCGCCAAGCGCATGGTCGAGCGCGGCCGCACGGTCGTGTACGACGTGCTGGAAGAGGTCATCGCGGAGCACCCGGTTCTGCTGAACCGTGCGCCCACGCTGCACCGCCTCGGCATCCAGGCCTTCGAGCCGCAGCTGGTCGAGGGCAAGGCCATCCAGATCCACCCGCTCGTCTGCACCGCGTTCAACGCGGACTTCGACGGTGACCAGATGGCCGTGCACCTGCCGCTCTCCGCGGAGGCGCAGGCCGAGGCCCGCATCCTGATGCTGTCCTCGAACAACATCCTGAAGCCGGCCGACGGCCGTCCGGTGACGATGCCGACCCAGGACATGGTCCTCGGTCTGTTCTTCCTCACCACCGACGGCGAGGGCCGCGACCTCAAGGGCGAGGGCCGCGCCTTCGGGTCCGCCGCCGAGGCGATCATGGCGTTCGACGCGGGCGACCTGTCGCTCCAGTCGAAGGTCGACATCCGCTTCCCGGTGGGCACCATCCCGCCCCGCGGCTGGGAGCCCCCGGCCCGCGAGGAGGGCGAGCCGGAGTGGCAGCAGGGTGACACCTTCACCCTGAAGACCACGCTGGGCCGCGCGCTCTTCAACGAGCTGCTGCCCGAGGACTACCCCTTCGTCGACTACGAGGTCGGCAAGAAGCAGCTCTCCGAGATCGTCAACGACCTCGCCGAGCGCTACCCGAAGGTCATCGTGGCGGCGACGCTCGACAACCTGAAGGCGGCCGGCTTCTTCTGGGCGACCCGTTCCGGTGTCACCGTGGCCATCTCCGACGTCGTCGTTCCCGAGGCGAAGAAGGAGATCGTCAAGGGCTACGAGGCGCAGGACGAGAAGGTCCAGAAGCAGTACGAGCGCGGTCTGATCACCAAGGACGAGCGCACGCAGGAGCTCATCGCGATCTGGACCAAGGCGACCAACGAGGTCGCCGAGGCGATGAACGACAACTTCCCGAAGACCAACCCGATCTTCATGATGGTGAACTCGGGTGCACGAGGCAACATGATGCAGATGCGTCAGATCGCCGGTATGCGTGGTCTGGTGTCGAACGCGAAGAACGAG
This sequence comes from Streptomyces sp. NPDC058812, assembly GCF_042744565.1. Classification (NCBI taxonomy): domain Bacteria; kingdom Bacillati; phylum Actinomycetota; class Actinomycetes; order Kitasatosporales; family Streptomycetaceae; genus Streptomyces; species Streptomyces sp. NPDC058812. Next base: position 213,078 of record NZ_JBHYOB010000004.1, on the reverse strand, counting down.
ACGATCCCGCGTCCCATCAAGGCCTCCTTCCGTGAGGGCCTGTCCGTGCTGGAGTACTTCATCTCCACGCACGGTGCCCGTAAGGGTCTGGCGGACACCGCTCTGCGTACCGCCGACTCGGGTTACCTCACGCGTCGTCTGGTCGACGTCTCCCAGGACGTCATCATTCGCGAGGAGGACTGCGGCACCGAGCGCGGTCTCAAGCTGCCGATCGCCTCGCGTGACGCCGACGGGACGCTGCGCAAGACGGAGGACGTCGAGACCAGCGTGTACGCCCGCATGCTCGCCGAGGACGTCGTCATCGACGGCAAGGTGATCGCGCCGGCCAACGTCGACCTCGGTGACGTGCTCATCGACCAGCTCGTGCGCCACGGTGTCGAGGAGGTCAAGACCCGTTCGATCCTGACCTGCGAGTCCCAGGTCGGCACCTGCGCCATGTGCTACGGCCGCTCGCTGGCCACCGGCAAGCTGGTCGACATCGGTGAGGCGGTCGGCATCATCGCCGCCCAGTCCATCGGTGAGCCCGGTACCCAGCTGACGATGCGTACCTTCCACACCGGTGGTGTGGCCGGTGACGACATCACCCAGGGTCTGCCGCGTGTCGTCGAGCTCTTCGAGGCCCGTACCCCGAAGGGTGTCGCCCCGATCTCCGAGGCCTCCGGCCGCGTCCGGATCGAGGAGACCGAGAAGACCAAGAAGCTCGTCGTCACCCCGGACGACGGCAGCGACGAGACGGCGTTCCCGATCTCGAAGCGCGCCCGTCTGCTGGTCGGCGAGGGCGATCACGTCGAGGTGGGCCAGAAGCTCACCGTGGGTGCCACCAACCCGCACGACGTGCTGCGCATCCTGGGTCAGCGTGCCGTCCAGGTCCACCTGGTCGGTGAGGTCCAGAAGGTCTACAACTCGCAGGGCGTGTCGATCCACGACAAGCACATCGAGATCATCATCCGGCAGATGCTGCGCCGCGTGACGATCATCGAGTCCGGCGACGCCGAGCTGCTGCCCGGCGAGCTGGTCGAGCGTACGAAGTTCGAGACCGAGAACCGTCGTGTGGTCCAGGAGGGCGGTCACCCGGCCTCCGGTCGTCCGCAGCTGATGGGTATCACCAAGGCCTCGCTGGCGACGGAGTCCTGGCTGTCGGCCGCCTCCTTCCAGGAGACGACCCGAGTCCTGACGGATGCGGCGATCAACGCCAAGTCCGACAGCCTCATCGGCCTCAAGGAGAACGTCATCATCGGTAAGCTCATCCCGGCCGGTACGGGTCTGTCCCGCTACCGCAACATCCGGGTGGAGCCGACCGAGGAGGCCAAGGCCGCGATGTACTCGGCCGTCGGCTACGACGACATCGACTACTCGCCGTTCGGCACGGGCTCCGGCCAGGCCGTTCCGCTGGAGGACTACGACTACGGTCCGTACAACCAGTAAGCGAGTCGCCTGAGAAGGCCGCTACGACCGAAGGGCGGTCACCCCGTGGGGTGGCCGCCCTTCGGCGTGCGTGCGGAGGGGGGCTACGGCACGCCCAGCTCGAAGATGACGTAGTGCGCGTACCAGCCGGAGGCGAGCGCGGCCGTGGAGAAGAAGACCACCAGGCTCGGGAGCTTCAGGCGGCTGAGGGCCGCGGCGGGGGCGAGGAGCAGGGGGAAGGCGGGCAGCAGGTAGCGCATCGTGTTGCCGAACATCTGCTGGGTGCCGAGGACGGTGACGATCGTCGCCAGGGTGTACGCGACGAGCACCAGCGGGGGCTTCTTGCGCAGCATCAGGGCGATGAGGAACGGCAGCGCCAGGACCAGCTGGAGGGAGAGCAGGTCCGGGGTGGAGAAGGCGAAGTGGTAGTCGCCCCTGCCCACCGCGAGGTTGCGCAGCACGTCCAGGGTGTAGGCGCCGTAGTCGAAGAAGTGCGCCCAGCCCTCGCGCTGGAGCGTGAAGTACGCCGTGGCCTCACCGGTGCTGTAGCCGACCCAGGCGATGTAGGAGAGCAGGCCCAGGGGAGCGACGACCATCGCGTACACGGGGCCGCGCACGCCGTGCTCGCGTCTGGTCGCGGGGCGGGCGAGCGTCACCAGCGCGGCGAGTCCCACGGCGCCTATGAGCACGGCGGACGTGGGGCGGTTCAGGCCCGCGGTGAAGGCGAGCAGGCCGGCCACCACCCAGCGCTTGGTCATGACGGCGTAGCAGGCCCAGGCGGCGATGGCGACGAACAGGGACTCGGAGTACACCGCCCACTCGACGCCCGCACCCGGTGCCACGGCCCACAGCCCCGCGGCGATGGTGCCCGCGCGGGCGCCGGCGACGAGGCGGACCACGGCGAAGATGCCCGCCGCCGCGACGAACGAGAAGACGACGGAGACGAGGATGCCGGAGCCGTACAGGCCGAGGCCCGTGGTCTCCGAGACCATGCGGATCAGCGCCGGGTAGAGCGGGAAGAAGGCGACCGAGTTCTGCTGGACGGTGAACAGGCCGTCCGAGTCGAGCCGCACCAGGGAGGGGCTGTAGCCGTGCTCGGCGACCTGGAGGTACCACCAGCCGTCCCAGGTGGCCAGGACGTCCCACCAGTGGGCGCCGCCGCCGAAGCGCGGGTTCTTCCCCCTGTAGTCCCCGGCGTACTTCAGCAGGGAGGCGAAGACCGTGAGGCCGACGAGTTTCGTGGTGCCGTAGAGGACGAGCGCGGGCAGGTAGGGGCGGGCGCCGTCCGGCAGCGTCGGACGCCAGGTCCGCCAGGTCTGCCAGGTCCGCCAGGAGCGTTCCGGGCGGTCGTCGGGCTGCCCGTCCGGTGCGCCGCGCGACCCGTCGGTCACCGTGTCGTCGGCAGCCGTGTCCATGGCTGTCATCCCCCTCAGTCCACCCTCAACCGTCAATTGCTGCCATAAGATCGCACAAGAGTCGCACATCTGTGCTCGGTGTTCGGGGGAGGGGAGGCGCGGTGCCCGAGGAACGGGACGAGGAACTGCACGAACCGATCGTGCTGTCGGTCGTCATTCCGATGTACAACGAGGAAGAGGTCCTGCCCGCGCTGGTCAGCAGGCTGCGGCCGGTCCTGACGGAGCTGGGCGTCCCCCACGAGGTCGTGGCGGTGGACGACGGCAGCGGGGACCGTACGGCGGAACTGCTCGCCGCCTTCCGGCTGGGCTGGCCGGAACTGCGCGTGGTCGCGCTGCGGCGCAACTCCGGCCACCAGGCCGCCCTCACCGCCGGTCTGGACCGGGCGTCCGGGGCCTACGTGGTGAGCCTGGACGCCGACCTCCAGGACCCGCCGGAGAAGATCCCCGACATGCTGGCGCTGGCCCGCGCCGAGGGGCTCGACATCGTGTACGGCGTCCGCGCCGACCGCAGCAGCGACACCGGGTTCAAGCGCTGGAGCGCGGGCCTCTACTACCGCCTCATGCGGCGCCTGGCGGGCCCGTCGGTCCCCGCGCAGGCGGGCGACTTCCGGCTGCTCAGCCGAGCCGCGGTGGACGCCCTGAAGGCTCTGCCGGACCAGCAGCGGGTCTACCGGCTCCTCGTGCCCTGGCTGGGCTTCCCGAGCGGGCAGGTGACGTACGAGCGCGCGCCGCGCACCGCGGGCCGCACCAAGTACCCGCTGGGCCGGATGATCCGCCTCGCGGTCGACAGCGTCACCGGCTTCTCCGCGGCCCCGCTGCGCATCGCCACCTGGCTGGGCGCCGGCGCCTTCGTGGTCTGCCTGGCGCTGCTCGTCTACACCCTCACCGCCTTCGCCCTGGGCCGCACGGTGCCCGGCTGGACGTCGCTCTTCACCGGCATCGTCTTCATCGGCGGCGTGCAGCTGATCTGCGTGGGCCTGCTCGGCGAGTACGTCGGCCGCATATACACGGCCGTGCAGAACCGGCCCACGTACTTCGTCCGCGACGACACGGCAGCCCGGCCACCGGTCGGGGACGCCGCCACCGACGCGGCCTCGGGCGGGGCGTCCGACCGGCGGTCCGAGTCGGCCGGCGCTGTCTCGGGCGGGGTGTCCGACCGGCGGTCGGAGTCGGCCGGTGGGGCTTCGGGTGGGGCTTCCGACCTGCGGTCCGAAGCGGCCCGCGCTGTCTCGGGTGGGACGTCCGACCGGCGGTCCGAGCCCGCCCCTGGCGCCCCGGGTGCGACGTCCGGCCCGCGATCGGAGTCGGCCGGCGGCGCTTCGGGTGGTGCTTCCGACCGGCGGTCCGAGTCGGTCCGCGCTGTCTCGGGCGGGGTGTCCGACCGGCGGTCGGAGTCGGCCGGCGGCGCTTCGGGTGGTGCTTCCGACCGGCGGTCCGAGTCGGTCCCCGGCGTCACGGACGGCGCCTCCGCCTCGCGGTCCGAGCCCGTCCCCGGCGGCACCGCGGAGTCCGCGTCGGCCGGTGCCGGGCGGGCCGCCGGCGATGCGGACGGCGCCGGCGGCTTCGCGGTCGAGGCGTCCGCACGCGGCGCCGCCACCCGCTCGCCGGGGCCTCGGGAGGCCCCGGCCGTCCCGGCGGCGGGAGCGCGCGTTCCGGTGCCGCGGGTCTGAGGCACGAGGCGGCGGCGCCCGCGTTCCGGCGCCCGGCCCCGTGCGGGACGAGGGCGCCGTCCGTCGTGGCCGGTGCGCGCGTGGCGAAGGGCCCGCGTGGCGGAGAGGCGGCGTGGTGGAGGGCCTGCGTGGTGGAGGGTCCGGGTGGCGGAGGGCCTGCGTGGTGAAGGGTCCGGGTGGTGGAGAGGCCGCGTGGCGGAGGGCCTGCGTGGTGAAGGGCCCGCGTGGTGGAGAGGCCGCGTGGCGGAGGGCCTGCGTGGTGAAGGGCCCGCGTGGTGGAGAGGCCGCGTGGCGAAGGGCCCGCGTGGTGATGGGCCCGCGTGGTGGAGAGGCCGCGTGGCGAAGGGCCCGCGTGGCGGAGAGGCCGCGTGGCGGAGGGCCTGCGTGGTGAAGGGTCCGCGTGGCGGAGAGGCCGCGTGGCGAAAGGCCCGCGTGGCGGGGGGCCGCGCGGGATCCTGGTGGCGCCGGCGGAGCTCCTCGTGTCGAACGGGCGAAACCGGGGCGATCCGGGCGCGGCTGCCGGTCTCGCCCATTTGTTTTGACCGCAGCGAATGCGATAGGTACGCTCAGACCTTGTGCCTGGGGTGTGCCCTGGCCCTCGTGCGTGCCTTCAACCGCAGTGAGGGTCGTGACCGGCCACCGCAATCCGCGCTTTCCTCCGCCTGGCGGCAGGGGTTCGCGGCTTCGACACACCCGACCGCGTGGGTCGGAGATGTTCCAGGTTAGCTTCACCATTCGGCACACAGAAACCGGAGAAGTAGTGCCTACGATCCAGCAGCTGGTCCGGAAGGGCCGGCAGGACAAGGTCGAGAAGAACAAGACGCCCGCACTCGAGGGTTCGCCCCAGCGTCGCGGCGTCTGCACGCGTGTGTTCACGACCACCCCGAAGAAGCCGAACTCGGCCCTGCGTAAGGTCGCGCGTGTGCGTCTGACCAGCGGGATCGAGGTCACCGCTTACATTCCGGGTGAGGGGCACAACCTGCAGGAGCACTCCATCGTGCTCGTGCGCGGCGGCCGTGTGAAGGACCTGCCGGGTGTTCGCTACAAGATCATCCGCGGTTCCCTCGACACCCAGGGTGTCAAGAACCGCAAGCAGGCCCGCAGCCGCTACGGCGCCAAGAAGGAGAAGTAAGAATGCCTCGTAAGGGCCCCGCCCCGAAGCGCCCGGTCATCATCGACCCGGTCTACGGTTCTCCTCTGGTGACCTCCCTGATCAACAAGGTGCTGCTGAACGGCAAGCGCTCCACCGCCGAGCGCATCGTCTACGGCGCCATGGAGGGCCTGCGCGAGAAGACCGGCAACGACCCGGTCATCACGCTGAAGCGCGCTCTTGAGAACATCAAGCCGACCCTCGAGGTCAAGTCCCGCCGTGTCGGTGGTGCGACGTACCAGGTGCCGATCGAGGTCAAGCCCGGTCGCGCCAACACCCTCGCGCTGCGCTGGCTGGTCGGTTACTCCCGCGCCCGTCGCGAGAAGACCATGACCGAGCGTCTGCTCAACGAGCTCCTCGACGCCTCCAACGGCCTCGGCGCCGCTGTGAAGAAGCGCGAGGACACGCACAAGATGGCCGAGTCCAACAAGGCCTTCGCGCACTACCGCTGGTAGTCGCTACCCACATCGAGACCGAGAGAAGACTGAAGCCTTATGGCTACCACTTCACTTGACCTGGCCAAGGTCCGCAACATCGGGATCATGGCCCACATCGACGCGGGCAAGACGACCACCACCGAGCGGATCCTGTTCTACACGGGCGTGTCGTACAAGATCGGTGAGGTCCACGACGGCGCCGCCACGATGGACTGGATGGAGCAGGAGCAGGAGCGTGGCATCACGATCACGTCTGCTGCGACCACCTGTCACTGGCCGCTCGAGGACAACGACTACACGATCAACATCATCGACACCCCGGGGCACGTCGACTTCACCGTCGAGGTGGAGCGCTCCCTGCGTGTGCTCGACGGTGCCGTGACCGTGTTCGACGGTGTCGCCGGTGTCGAGCCGCAGTCCGAGACGGTGTGGCGCCAGGCCGACCGTTACGGCGTGCCGCGTATCTGCTTCGTGAACAAGCTGGACCGTACCGGCGCCGAGTTCCACCGCTGCGTGGAGATGATCTCGGACCGCCTGGGCGCCCAGCCGCTCGTCATGCAGCTCCCGATCGGTGCCGAGGCCGACTTCAAGGGCGTCGTGGACCTGGTCCGCATGAAGGCGCTCGTGTGGTCCGCCGAGGCCGCCAAGGGCGAGATGTACGACACCGTCGACATCCCGGCCACGCACACCGAGGCCGCCGAGGAGTGGCGCGGCAAGCTGGTCGAGGGCGTCGCGGAGAACGACGAAGAGATCATGGAGCTGTTCCTGGAGGGCCAGGAGCCCACCGAGGAGCAGCTGTACGCCGCGATCCGTCGCATCACCATCGCCTCCGGCAAGTCCAGCGACACCACGGTCACCCCGGTGTTCTGCGGCACCGCGTTCAAGAACAAGGGCGTCCAGCCCCTGCTCGACGCGGTCGTGCGCTACCTGCCGACCCCGCTCGACGTCGAGGCCATCGAGGGCCACGACGTCAAGGACCCCGAGGTCGTCGTCAAGCGCAAGCCGTCCGAGGACGAGCCGCTGGCCGCGCTCGCGTTCAAGATCATGAGCGACCCGCACCTCGGCAAGCTCACCTTCGTCCGGGTCTACTCGGGCCGCCTGGTGTCCGGCACCGCGGTGCTGAACCCCGTCAAGGGCAAGAAGGAGCGCATCGGCAAGATCTACCGTATGCACGCCAACAAGCGTGAGGAGATCGAGTCGGTGGGCGCCGGTGACATCGTCGCCGTCATGGGCCTGAAGCAGACCACCACCGGTGAGACGCTGTCCGACGACAAGAACCCGGTCATCCTGGAGTCCATGGACTTCCCGGCGCCGGTCATCGAGGTCGCCATCGAGCCCAAGTCGAAGGGCGACCAGGAGAAGCTCGGCGTCGCTATCCAGCGCCTGGCCGAGGAGGACCCCTCCTTCCAGGTCCACTCCGACGAGGAGACCGGCCAGACCATCATCGGTGGTATGGGCGAGCTGCACCTCGAGGTGCTGGTCGACCGTATGCGCCGTGAGTTCCGGGTCGAGGCCAACGTCGGCAAGCCCCAGGTCGCGTACCGTGAGACGATCCGCAAGGCCGTCGAGCGCGTGGACTACACCCACAAGAAGCAGACCGGTGGTACCGGTCAGTTCGCCAAGGTGCAGATCGCGATCGAGCCGATCGAGGGTGGCGACACCTCGTACGAGTTCGTGAACAAGGTGACCGGTGGCCGTATCCCGAAGGAGTACATCCCTTCGGTGGACGCCGGTGCCCAGGAGGCCATGCAGTTCGGCATCCTGGCCGGCTACGAGATGACGGGCGTCCGCGTCACGCTCATCGACGGTGGCTACCACGAGGTCGACTCCTCCGAGCTGGCGTTCAAGATCGCCGGTTCGCAGGCCTTCAAGGAGGCCGCGCGCAAGGCTTCGCCGGTGCTCATGGAGCCGATGATGTCCGTCGAGGTCACCACGCCCGAGGACTACATGGGTGAGGTCATCGGCGACATCAACTCCCGCCGTGGCCAGATCCAGGCCATGGAGGAGCGGGCCGGTGCCCGTGTCGTGAAGGGCCTCGTGCCCCTCTCGGAGATGTTCGGCTACGTCGGCGACCTCCGCAGCAAGACGTCGGGTCGCGCAAGCTACTCGATGCAGTTCGACTCCTACGCCGAGGTTCCCCGGAACGTCGCCGAGGAGATCATCGCGAAGGCCAAGGGCGAGTAACGGACTACTCCGTTTAACGGACCCCGTTCTCACGCTTTAGGCTTGACCCCGGAGCCTGCATGGGGCATTCCGCCGTAAACCCGGCGGAATGCCCCCGGCACCCGGGCTTTCCAGCAAAGATCACCTGGCGCCGATGAGTAAGGCGTACAGAACCACTCCACAGGAGGACCCCAGTGGCGAAGGCGAAGTTCGAGCGGACTAAGCCGCACGTCAACATCGGCACCATCGGTCACATCGACCACGGTAAGACGACCCTCACGGCCGCCATTACCAAGGTGCTGCACGACGCGTACCCCGAGCTGAACGAGGCCTCGGCCTTCGACCAGATCGACAAGGCTCCCGAGGAGCGCCAGCGCGGTATCACGATCTCGATCGCGCACGTCGAGTACCAGACCGAGACGCGTCACTACGCCCACGTCGACTGCCCCGGTCACGCGGACTACATCAAGAACATGATCACGGGTGCGGCGCAGATGGACGGCGCCATCCTCGTGGTCGCGGCCACCGACGGCCCGATGCCGCAGACCAAGGAGCACGTGCTCCTGGCCCGCCAGGTCGGCGTTCCGTACATCGTCGTCGCCCTGAACAAGGCCGACATGGTGGACGACGAGGAGATCCTGGAGCTCGTCGAGCTCGAGGTGCGCGAGCTCCTCTCCGAGTACGAGTTCCCGGGCGACGACCTGCCGGTCGTCAAGGTCTCCGCTCTGAAGGCCCTTGAGGGCGACAAGGAGTGGGGCAACTCGGTCCTCGAGCTCATGAAGGCCGTGGACGAGTCCATCCCGGAGCCCGAGCGCGACGTCGACAAGCCGTTCCTGATGCCGATCGAGGACGTCTTCACGATCACCGGTCGTGGCACCGTCGTCACCGGCCGCATCGAGCGTGGTGTCCTCAAGGTCAACGAGACCGTCGACATCATCGGCATCAAGACCGAGAAGACCACCACCACGGTCACCGGCATCGAGATGTTCCGCAAGCTGCTCGACGAGGGCCAGGCCGGTGAGAACGTCGGTCTGCTCCTCCGTGGCATCAAGCGCGAGGACGTCGAGCGCGGCCAGGTCATCATCAAGCCCGGTTCGGTCACGCCGCACACCGAGTTCGAGGCCCAGGCCTACATCCTGTCGAAGGACGAGGGTGGCCGTCACACCCCCTTCTTCAACAACTACCGTCCGCAGTTCTACTTCCGTACGACGGACGTGACCGGCGTCGTGACCCTCCCCGAGGGCACCGAGATGGTCATGCCGGGTGACAACACCGAGATGAAGGTGGAGCTCATCCAGCCCGTCGCCATGGAAGAGGGCCTGAAGTTCGCCATCCGCGAGGGTGGCCGGACCGTGGGCGCCGGCCAGGTCACCAAGATCAACAAGTAAGCTCCGCTTGCTTGTCGGTCGACTGACCTGACATGGGTTGATGCCTGAACAGAGGGGCCCGTACGACTTCGGTCGTACGGGCCCCTCTGCCATGCCCCGTTGCCGTGGTCACTCCCGCACGCCCGCGGACTCCACCGGGCGGCGCCGCAGATGGCGTCGGGGCCCGCTCCGGTCGGCCCGCCGTCCAGCCGGCCGTTGACGGGGAAGACCACCCGGTCGGCCTCGGACGGCGCAGCAGTTCTGTCACGAATTCCCCACGGCGGTGCACTCCTCCGCCACGCGACGCCACCATTGATCGTCAGATCGTCGAAAACCCCAGCCCCGCGCCGCCACCCGGAAGTGAGTCCGTGAGTACCGTTCCGCCCTCCGACCGCCCCGACGACGAGTCGGCCTCCTCCCTGTCCGACGAGGAACTGGAGTCGTTCCTGCGGGAGGCCGCCGAGGGCGGTGGCACCTCCGCGCCCAAGGAACCATCCGCGCGGGCGCGGATGGTGGCCCGGCGGTTGCGGGAGGAGGACGAGGCGGCGCGGCGCGCTCACCCCGGCGGCGGTCGTGGTGGCCGGAAGGGGAAGGCCCAGGGGCCGCCGCCCGGCACCCCGCCGGGATGGCGTACGGGCCCGGCAACGCGGGTAGGGAAGGGCGGCGGCTCGCGCCGGCGCCGCTTGGGCGTGGTCGCCGGCGTGGCGGCGCTGGTGGCGCTCGCGGTCGTCGCCGTACGGCCCTCGCTGGTGCTGGACCGGCTGCCCGGCGGGGACGGCGGATCCGAGCAGCCGTTGGCGGCCGAGACCGCGCGACCGACCGGTGCCCCGGGCGACCCCGCTCAGTCCGGGCGGGCCACGCTCGAGCACCCCTTCCGCGGCTCGCCGGCCGAGCGGTGGGCCGAGGGCGCCGACGCCATCGAGATACCGGAGGCGAAGGCACTCTCCGGCATGAGCGAGGAGGACGTGGCGTTCGCGCTGCGCCGCACCAAGGAGCTGCTGGTCGCCGCCAACCTCGACCCCGGCGTACTGCGCGGGGAACGGCCGGACAAGGCGCTGGCCGTCCTCGACCCGAAGCAACCGGAGCTGCTGCCCAAGCTGCGCCGGTCGCTGCGCGCACCGGACGAGGAGCACGACCCGCTCAAGCTCTTCACCCGCTTCGACCCGGACGAGACCCGCCTGGCCGGCGACGTGGTCAAGGTCCGTGGCCGGATGACGTTGGCCGCGGGGAAGCCGGGCGTGGTGAAGGTGAACGCGGACTACACCTTCGTCTACCCGCTGGTGCGGGCGGAGGGAGGCGACGGGGAGGTGGCGCGCACGATCGTCCGCCGCGTGCTCACCCTGACGCTGAACGACCCGGCCACGTGGGACGTGACCGAGGGCAAGCTCCTGCTGGAGAAGTACTTCACGGAGCACGGCAACACCGCCTGCGGCGTCCACGACGGCTTTCTGCACCCCGGGTTCGCCGACGACGGTCCCAGCGGTGAGCGGCCGACCGGGCCTCTGACGGACCCCTACGACCGCAGTCAGCCCCTCACCGGGTCCGAGTCGGAAGACTGCGGGCGGGTCACCCGCACCTGACCCGGACGCCTCCCGCGTACCCGACGACGTGCCCGGGCCCGGGTGCTCTCCCACTGCGCACCCGGGCCCGTCCCGTCGTCCCCGTGGGACGCCCCCCGCGGGTCGTCCCGGGGGCCGTCCCCCGTGGGTCCCTCAGCCGCTCAGACCCGCTGCCACAGCGCCGGGACGTTCGACGGCTCCCAGCCCTGCTGGGCCTGGTGGCCCTGGAGGCAGCGGTAGGTGGCGCCGCCGTACGTCACGGTGTCGCCCGGCTGGTAGACGGTGCCGGCCGCCCAGGTGCCGCCGGGCTCTCCGGGCTCGCCCGGGTCCTCGCCGCCGTCACCGTTCGTCTTCAGGGTGAGGCCGTAGTTCTGGAGCAGCGGGTTGATCGGCTGGTAGAACGTCGTACCGCCGCTGCGGCAGTTGCCCGAGCCGCCCGAGGTGACGCCCTGCGCCTGGCTGCCCGAGATGTACGAGCCACCCGAGTCGCCGGGCTCGGCGCACACCGTGGTGCGGGTGACGCCGCTGATGGTGCCCTCGGGGTAGGTCACGCTGGTGTTGTGCTGCTGGATGGTGCCGCAGTGCCAGCCGGTGGTGGAACCGGAGCGGCACACGGACGCGCCGACCGGGGCCTGGGTGGACCCGGTGACCTGGACGTTCTGGCCTCCGGCGCCGCTGACGTACGGAGTCGCGGTCCACTGGGAGTTGGTCGCCACCCACGCCATGTCACGCCCGGGGAATATGGACCCCTGGAAGGTCCCCTGCGCCACTCGGTTGGCGCCGCTCGTGCTCGCCCCGGCCCGCCCGCAGTGACCGGCGGTGGCGAAGCCCTGCTGGCCGCCCTTGGTGACGGGGAAGCCGATCGAGCAGCGCCCGCTGTTGTTGATGTAGTACGCCTCGCCGCCCCGCAGGTCGTAGAACGGACGGGGCTTCTCGGCCGACTTCTCGACCCGGGCGAGCCCGGCGTCGACACCGGCCGCGTCGAGGAGCGTGCGTGCCGCGGACGGGCGTACGGCCTGCACGGTGACGGTGTTCGTCCGCACGTCGACGTACCGGACCGGCGCGTCGGTGGTGTTCCGGTCGGCGGCGGCCCGGTCCAGCCGGGACTTGGCCGCGTCCAGGTCGGCCAGCGAGTGCCGCACGACCTTCGCCACGGCGCCCTCGGCCTCGATCGTCGCGGCGTCGCCCGCGTCCGTCGTCGCCACGGTCAGCGTGCCGGACTCGGCGCCCCGCACCCACGCGCCCGCGAAGTCGCCGCCGAGCGCGGCACGCAGCCGGCCCGCCGTGGCGCCCGCGTCGGCCTCGTTGACGAGACGGCGTTCGGCCTGCTCCCGGTCGAGGCCGAGGTCGCGCTGCATGGCCCGGAGCAGAGCGGGCGGCGCGGCGTCGGCACGGAGGCTCTCGGCGGCGGTGGGGGCGGTGGGGGCGCCGGATGCGGGGCCGGTGGGTGCCGTCCCGGCGCTCGCGGAGCCGCTGAGCCCGGCCACGAGCAGGGCGGCCGTCGCGGCGACGGCGGCACCCATGGCTCTGGTGTGTCGGTGTCGGTGGGGCATGGGGGATCTCCTCGGTCTCGGTGGGGAGGTGCCGAAACCGTAGGGAGGGACGACCGGCGGCCATAAGACGTCGGTTGGCCCTCTCCCCGGCGTTATGGAAGGCGGGCGAGGGAAGCCAGGGGGGTGATGGGTTGATCAGGGCACGCGGTGCGCCGCCATCCACTCCGTGTAGCTGTCGCTGCTCGCCGCCACCCCCGCGTGCGCCATGCGCGCCTGCGCCAGCACGGTCGCGGCGGTGTCCTGCCGCTGCGTCACGGCGTGCCAGCCGAGCAGGTGCCGCCAGGCCAGCGGCGTGCCGGTGAGCGGCCGGGTGACGATGCCGGGCGTGGTCGGGAACGTCGCCCGGCACAGCCCGACCGCCCGTCCCACCTGCACCAGATGCACCAGGGACGCGGTGTCGGTCTCGTACATGCGGCGCGGGGTGAACCCGGCGCGGGCGCACGACGCGGAGAAGCAGTCGCCGAAGCAGCCGTCGCCGGGTACGCAGGCCCACTCCTCGCCCGCCAGCTCGGTCAGGTCCACCTCCGGCCGGTGGGCGAGCGGATGACCGGCGGGCATCATCACGAACACCGGGTCGACGGCGACCTCCCGCCAGACCAGCCCCTCGGCGCCGGGCGGGGCGGCGGAGCCGCAGGTCCCGGCGAGCGCGAAGTCCAGCCGTCCCTCGGCGAGCTGCTCGGCCAGCTCCCGCTCCGACCAGGAGGTGCAGGTCGTCATCCGGGCGTCGGGCGCCACATCGGCCAGCCGGTCGACCAGCGCGCCCAGCAACGGACCGTGCGTACCGCCCAGCCGAAGCCGCTCGGCGGTGCGCGGCGCCCGCGCGAACCGGGCCGCCTCCTGCTGCAACTCGGTCACCGCGGGCAGCACGATCCGGCTGCGCTCCAGCACCAGCTCGCCCAGCGCGGTGGCCCGCACGCCGTGCCGGCCGCGCACGAACAGCGGGCCGCCCAGGGCTCGTTCGATCCGCTTGAGCTGTGCGCTCAGCGCGGGCTGCGCGAGCCCGAGAGCCGTCGCCGCCCTGGTGAGGCTCCCGGCGTCGGCGATGGCCCGTACCGTCTTGAGATGCCGCAACTCCAGCTCCATGAGGGGAGCTTGCGACGAGGTAGGGGCGGGGGCAAGAGGTTGGTCCGGACCTGTGACGGTGAGGCCCCCCTGCCAGGGGGCCGGCTCAACCGCGTACTGCCTTCATCGCCTCGTCGCGCGGCCCTCAGAGCGTCCGGGGTCTGCTCGGGACCGCCACGCGGGCTCATTCCTCTTCGATCGAGGATCTCTTCGGCCTTCGGCGCGGTGACGGCGCGGGTGAGCCAGTGGCGGAGGACCTCGGGGTCGTCGCAGTCGGTGACGCGCCTGCGGACATCGTCGGAGACGTCGAGGCCCCGCTGCTCCAGGACGAGGAGGATGTCCTCGGCGCGGCCCTGGGCGCGCCCCTGCTCACGGCCTTCGTCGCGGATCTCTTCGGAGATGTAGGACTTGTAGGACGAGAGGTCCACGGCCACCAGTTTCCTCCAGAGATATTGGGCCGGGCGGTTACCCAGGCCTTGAGCGGTGAATTCGACGAGGGGGTCGGCCACGTCTTCGGGAACGTCCCGCAGCGCGGTGGACAGGGCTTTCTGTATGGCACCGATGTCCGGGTCCGCCGCGTGCGTGATGGCCGCCAAGGCGGTCGGAGCGAGGTCGGTACGTGCCTCGTCGGGGTCGGTGATCACCGGCATGTTGTGGGGTCCGGCGACGATGGGCCGTACGGTCAGAGAGGGCCACGAACAGAACCCCATGGGCTGCGGCCGGGTCGCCCACTCGGCCGTGGCGCGGTCCTGGCAGACCACGAGCAGCAGTGGCGGCAGTCGGTACTTGCTGCGCAGGTACGCGAGGTAGTAGCCCCAGCCGGCCGGTTTCTCCGGGTCCTTCTTCCTCTGCGCCTCGACCGCGAGGAGAATGGGTACCCATCGGGAAGGTCCGTTCGTCCTTGGTGATCAGGCCCTCGCATTGGGATGGCAGTCCCGGCGAGGGCCGATGCATGTCTGCGGTTGTTTGCGCTGGGCGTAGGGGAGTTGAGAGTTCCTAAATCCAGCTGAGCCGGTGATGTTTACCCGCCCGAGTGATTACGTGCCTCGGGCGGAAAGGTTGGGCCTGGTCGGGTTCTTTCTCCCGAGTTCTTTCCTTGGTAGGGCGCCGGCGGCACCGAAACCTCAGAAGGTGGGTTCCGGTGGTGTGCAGCGCAGTTCGGCCCACACGGTTTTGCGCGGGAAGCGGCCCTCGGTCACTCCCCAACGGCCCGCCAACGCCTCGACGAGCAGCAGGCCACGGCCGGATTCCGCGTCGGGCGGGGGTGTCCGGACGTCGGGGAGCCGCTCACCCCGGGTGTCGGTGACCTCGATACGGAGGGTCTCGCCGACGACGTAGAGCGTGAGCCGGAAATCGCGGCCGGGGACGCGTCCGTGGGCCGCCGCGTTGCTCGCCAGTTCGGCGACGAGTTGGCGGGCCGGGTCCAGAGGGAGGCCCCAGGTGCGGAGCTGCTCGGTCGCGAGCAGGCGGGCGAGGCGGGCGCCGCGTGGCGTGGGGGAGAGCTGCACGCTGAAGTTGCGGACGGGCGTCGTGAGTTCGGCGGATTTCTGGTTCACGTCACTCAGCGTGGTGGTGCTTGCGTACGGTGAGAAGTGACTCAGCGGGTACGTACGGTGACTGTCCGGTTGTTGTCCGGTGGTGTCGGTGCTGTCGGGAGGGGCCTGCGGGTAGGGCGCTGGGGCAACGCCGTGAGTACGACGAAGGGGCGCGGGATGACGGTCGAGACGGATGAGCCGGGGTGGGAGGTGGACCCTGACGACGAGTGGGGCGTCGCGGTCATCGCCACGGTGGGACGACAGTTGAAGCTCCGCCGTGAGGCGGTGGGGATGCGGGCTGCCGACTTCGGAGTGGCGGTCGGTTACGGGGAGGATCTCGTCTACAAGGTCGAGGGTGGCAAGCGGATCCCCCGGCAGGAGTACCTGGACAGGGCCGACGAGGTTCTGGAGGCGGATGGGCTGATCTCGGCGGCCTGGGAGGACGTGAAGAAGGTCCGGTACCCGAAGAAGGTGCGGGAGCTTGGGAAGCTGGAGGCGAAGGCGGTTGAGATCGGTGTGTACGAATGCAACATCATCGCGGGCTTGTTGCAGACGCCGGAGCACGCGCGGGTCTTGATCGAGGCGGCACAGCCGCCCTACTCACCCGACGATGTCGAACGCATGGTGGCCGCGCGGTTGGCCCGGCAATCGGTGTACGAGCGCGATCCGGCTCCATCGATGCACTTTGTGCTGGAAGAGGCGCCCCTGCGTCGGCAGGTCGGGGGCACAATGGAGTGGCGACGGCAGCTCGAACGTCTGTTGGAGGTTGGGCGGTTGGCCAGTGTCACGTTGCAAGTCATGCCGACCGACGTTGACGCCCACCCAGGGCTTGACGGCAGGATCGAGTTGCTGAAGTTCCCGGACGGTACAGCGGTGGGGCGCGCCGACGGCTTGTTCAACGGACGTCCCGTCTCTGAACCGAGGCAACTCCGCATCCTGGAGCTGCAGTATGGAACCATCCGGGCGCAAGCGCTCCCCCCTCGGGAGTCGCTGGCCTTCATCGAGAAACTGCTGGGAGAGACATGATCCGCGAGGCCGAACTGGTCTGGTTCAAGAGCAGCTACAGCGGCGGTACCAACGGCGAATCCTGCGTCGAGATCGCGGCCACCCCCGGCACCGTCCACATCCGCGACTCCAAGCACCTGGCAGACGGCCCCCGCCTGGCCCTCACCCCGACCGCGTGGACGAACTTCCTCCCGTACGCCTCGGAGAGCTGACGACCTCCTGCGTCCCGACGACCGCCAGCAGATCCAGCAACCCCGCGCTGTCGGTCCCCACGGCCGGCGTGAACCAGAGCAACCGCTGCCGCCCGTCCTCGCTGAAGAGGTTGAGGCAGTTGACCTCGATGACGCCGAGCGTCGGGTGGACGATCCGCTTGCGGTCGTCCCGGCGGAACGCCACGTCGTGGTCGGCCCACAGCGCGGCGAACTCTGGCGACACGTCGAGCAGCGTACGGATCATGGACCCGGCCTCCGGGTCCTTTGCGTCCCTCCGCGCCGCCGCGGCCCGAAGGTCGGCGACGAAGGCACGGGACTGCCTCTCGTGGTCGGCCTCGGGATGCAGGCGCCGGGCGTCCGGCTCGGTGAACCACCGGTGCACCAAGCTGGCCCGGGGCCCCCGGAGACCGGACTGGTCCCCGACCAGCGCCACGGCCAGCGGATTCTGTACGAGGGTGACGTGCAGGTCGGTGATCACCTGCGCCGGAGTCGAGGGCATCCGCCCGAGCAGGTCGAGCATCCCGGGGTGCACGTGCGAGGCGGCCCCGCCCTGCACCGGCACCGGCCGGTCCGCGAGCCGGTACAGATAGTCCCGCTCGTCGGCGGACAGCCGCAGCGCACGCGCCAGCGCGGCGATCATCTGCTCGGACGGCTGCGACCCGGCCCCGCGCTCCAACTCGTTGTAGTAGTCCACCGACGCCCCGGCGAGCTGGGCGACCTCCTCACGCCGCAGCCCCGGCACCCGGCGCCGAGGCCCGGCCGGAAGCCCGACGTCGGCCGGGCGGATGCGCTCCCGCCGCGACCGCAGGAACGCTCCCAGCTCGGCGTACTTCACAGCGCTCATGCCCCCCATTCTGCGCCGGGCAGGGCCGGTGACCCATGGGATGACATCCCCTGGCTGCGCAGGCGGAGGCGGCGCATCGTGGACGCATGACCACGAACACGAACACGAACACAGCGGCGGGCACTCGCGTCGCCGTCGTCACCGGCGGATCACGAGGCATCGGCCGCGCGGTCTCCGAGAAGCTCGCCCAGGACGGCCTGGCGGTCGTCGTGAACTACGCCCGCGACGAGGCCTCCGCCAAGGAGACGGTGGCGGCGATCACCGAGGCCGGCGGACGGGCGGTCGCCGTAGCGGCGGACGTGGCGGAGGAGAAGCAGGTCGCCGCGCTGTTCGACCGCGCGGAGGAGGAGTACGGCGGCGTCGACGTGGTGGTGAACTCGGCCGGCCGGATGACCCTGTCACCCATCGCCGACCTGGACCTGACCGCCCTGGACGCAATGCACCGCACCAACATCCGCGGCACTTTCGTGGTCGCCCGGGAGGCGGCCCGGCGGCTGCGGGCGGGAGGAAGCTTCGTAGGCTTCTCGACCTCCGTGGTCGGCACGCAGTTCCCGACCTACGGGGCGTACGCGGCGAGCAAGGGCGCGGTGGAGGCGATGACCCTGATCCTCGCCCGTGAACTGCGCGGACGGGACATCACCGTGAACACGGTCGCGCCCGGCCCCACGGCCACGGATCTCTTCCTCACGGGCAAGACCGCCGAGCAGATCGACCAGCTCGCGAAGACCCCGCCCCTGGAGCGGCTCGGCACCCCCGAGGACATCGCCGCCGTGGTCGCCTTCCTCGGCAGCCCCGCCGGTCACTGGGTGAACGGCCAGGTCCTGCGGGCCAACGGAGGGATGATCTGACATGCCCTTCGCCCACTTCAAGGTCCCCGAGGGCACCCTCACCCCGGAGGACAAGCAGAAGATCATCGAACGCACCACCGACCTCTACGCGGAGATCTACGGCGACCGGGCCCGCCCCACCACCGTCGTACTCGTCGACGAAGTCGCCGACGGCGGGTGGGGCGTCGCCGGGAACGTCCTCACGGCTGCGATGCTGAACGGCGACGCGTGATGCCTGACGCCTCATGCCTGACGTCTGACGTCTGACGTCTGACGCCTTTCGCCTGACGCCTGTCGGAGCAGCCCGAGCCATCCGGGTGACCTTCGTCTCATACGTCACGAAAGCCCCCGAAATGCGAAAGCGCGGTCTCACATAGTGGTCGCACGGGGCGCCCGGTGCTGGCCAGGTCGTTTACATGCGCGTAACACTGAGGTGTCCCGCGCGCGGCAACGGCGCCGAGCGCCCACCACCGGACCGACCGGACCGCGGCCTGCCCCGGGCCCCGCCCCCGTCTCCGGTGTCAGCCGTGCCAGAAAGGGCCTTTGTGACGACGCGAAGCGAGACCAGGACCGCGCTCGACCACCTGCTCACAGAGATCGAACACCGCAATCCGGCCCAGCCCGAGTTCCACCAGGCCGCCCACGAGGTCCTGGAAACGCTGGCGCCGGTGCTCGCGGCCCGCCCCGAGTACGCCGAGCCGGGGCTGATCGAGCGGCTGGTCGAGCCGGAGCGGCAGGTCGTCTTCCGGGTGCCGTGGCAGGACGACAGGGGGCGGGTCCACGTCAACCGCGGCTTCCGGGTCGAGTTCAACAGCGCGCTGGGCCCGTACAAGGGCGGCCTGCGCTTCCACCCGTCCGTCAACCTGGGCGTCATCAAGTTCCTGGGCTTCGAGCAGATCTTCAAGAACGCGCTGACCGGCCTCGGTATCGGCGGCGGCAAGGGCGGCAGCGACTTCGACCCGCACGGGCGGAGCGACGCGGAGGTCATGCGGTTCTGCCAGTCGTTCATGACGGAGCTGTACCGGCACATCGGCGAGCACACGGACGTCCCGGCCGGGGACATCGGCGTCGGCGGCCGGGAGATCGGCTACCTGTTCGGCCAGTACCGCCGCATCACCAACCGCTGGGAGGCCGGCGTACTCACCGGCAAGGGCGCGGGCTGGGGCGGCTCGCTGATCCGCCCGGAGGCGACCGGCTACGGCAACGTCCTCTTCGCGGCGGCGATGCTGCGCGAGCGCGGCGAGGACCTGGAGGGCCAGACGGCGGTCGTCTCCGGCTCCGGCAACGTGGCGATCTACACCATCGAGAAGCTGACCGCCCTCGGCGCGAACCCCGTCACCTGCTCGGACTCCTCGGGCTACGTCGTCGACGAGAAGGGCATCGACCTCGACCTGCTCAAGCAGATCAAGGAGGTCGAGCGCGGCCGCGTCGACGCGTACGCCGAGCGCCGCGGCTCCTCGGCCCGCTTCGTGCCCGGCGGCAGTGTCTGGGAGGTCCCGGCCGACCTCGCCCTTCCGTCGGCCACACAGAACGAGCTGGACGAGAACGCCGCCACCGCCCTCATCCGCAACGGCGTCAAGGCGGTCTCCGAGGGCGCGAACATGCCGACGACCCCCGAGGCCGTCCACCTCCTCCAGCGCTCCGGCGTCGCCTTCGGCCCCGGCAAGGCCGCCAACGCGGGCGGCGTCGCGGTCAGCGCCCTGGAGATGGCGCAGAACCACGCCCGCACGTCGTGGACGTCGGCACGGGTCGAGGAAGAGCTGACGGACATCATGAACAACATCCACACCACCTGCCACGAAACCGCCGAGCGCTACGACGCCCCCGGCGACTACGTCACCGGCGCGAACATCGCGGGCTTCGAGCGCGTGGCGGACGCGATGCTGGCGCAGGGGGTCATCTGACGGGTCCGGCGTCCCGGTCTCCCTGTTCGCCATTCGTTCGATGGGACGATGTCGGAAAACCTGATCGAGTGACGAACGGGGAGACCGGGAACGACATGGCCCGTTACACGGAGGCACTGACCGTCGAGCGCGGCGGATTCCGCATCAAGGTGCCGGAATCGTGGTGGGAGTTCGACGTACGCCCGGAGTCGCGGGACGACTCGATCCGCCGCATGGTCGACGACCGCGTCCGCCGGCACCCGGAGTTGGAGCCCTCCCGCTCCGCCTACGTCACCTTCCTCCAGAAGGCGGCCTCCGACGCGTGGAAGTCCGGCGCGCTGTACTGCGGTTGCATGGCGGAGAGCTTCGGCGGCGACACCCCGATCACCGGCTCGGTGACGGTGTCGCTGGTCGGCGGCCGCACGTCGTCCGGCGACCCGCTCCCCACCGAACCGGCCGCCATCGCCGGCCAACTCGCCGTCAAGGAGGCGAAGAAGCCCGGCGACTCCTGGCGCAAGGTGACGACGGTCGACATCCCCGGGGTGGGCCCCGCCGCCCGCACCCAGGGCATCGAGGACATCCCGGTCCCCGGCGACGCCCTGAACCGCACCGTCCGCGCGGTCCTGATGCAGACGTACATCCCGGTCCCCGGCCAGGAGGGCAAGGTCGCCCTGGTCGCGGGCAGCAGCCAGGTCCTCGACCTCGCGGACTCCTTCTTCGACATCTTCGACGCGATCACGTCGACGTTCCGGTTCGTGGGCTGAGGGCGGAAGGGGGCCCTGGCGCGCCGTGACCGCCGAGTTCGTGCTCGACCTCGACGAGGGGATGCTGGAGTACTTCCGGGAGGTGGCGAACGTACTCGGCGATCCTCTGACCAGTTCGGCGCGACAGTGATCCGATCGGTGCCTCAGCGCTCCGTCTCGGGACCGGACGCCTCCACCGTCTCGGGACCGGACGCCTCCGCCAGGCGGGACAGCAGCTTGGCGTAGACCGTCGTCGCCGCCGCGACCACGGTCGCGATGCTCGACAGGGCCAGGATGCCGAGGAGTGCCGGCCATTGGCGTAGCTCGCTGTCACAGAAGTAGCCGTCCCGCTGAAGCGGGGCGATCAGCGGGCCCTCGCAGCGCGGCACACCGTCGTAGGACTCGGGGCCGTACGAGGAGAGCATCAGGAACGCGAACCACATCCACAGCCCGACCGCCACCAGGATCCACCCGACCGACCACTTGTCCGCACGGCCGGCGTCCCGAAGCGTCTGGGACTCCTGGTCCCCGTCGGCCTTCGCCCCACCTGGGTCCACTGCCGTCACGTCATCCCCCACTTGTTCGACGGTCCCCTGCCGGAAGACCCTAATCCGAGGGCGCGGTCGTCGAAGCTCAGCGGGCTCTGCGCAAGCACTGAAGGCCGTGGACGTGAACAGGCGGCTCCCGTCGATCGTGGAACGACTCCTGGAATCCGTCTGACAGAAGTACGTCCATGCCGCCCTCCGCGCTGATCACGCAGCGAGCCGGTCCGAGCGGCCACGCCCCGGCCTTTTCGTCGAACGCTCGTGCCTTGTAAGTTCACGTGTGCATACGGGCTGTTGATGATGCGTAAGTGGCGACGGGGGTTGCGGGATGGCGGGCCACAGGCCGAGTGACTGGCATGTCCTGGACCTGGACAAGGATCCGACCCCGGGTGACCCGCAGCGGGTTCGCACGCTCGCCAAGACGCTGCACGACTTCGCGGACGACGTGTCGGACGCGCTGCGTCTGGTCAAGGGCATGGCGGGGGAGACCACGCTGGCGGAGTGGGCGGGCAAGTCCGCGACGGTCTTCAAGGAGGAGTTCTCGGGCGTACCGAAGAATCTCACCAAGCTCGAGAAGTCGTACGGGATGTGCGGCGACGCCCTCGCGGACTTCTGGCCGAAGCTGGAGCGTGCGCAGGCCCTGGCGGACAAGGCGTTGCGCAAGGCGCGGGAGGCGCGTGAGGACCTGTCCTCGGCGCAGTCGAAGCTGACCTCGGCGGACTCGTGGGTGACGCGGGCGTCGAAGGAGGCCGACAAGTACAAGGACGACCCGACGGGCAGCAAGTCGGACGCGGACAAGCCGGACGAGGGCAAGGTCCGCGCGGCCACGCGGGACGTCCAGCACGCCAAGACCGCGCAGTCCAACGCCCAGTCGGCCGTCGACTCCGCGCAGAGCGCGCTGGACGCGGCGAAGAAGATGGCCGAGGACGCGCGCAAGATGCGCGAGGACGCGGCCCGGGAGGCCAAGAACAAGATCGACGAGGCGTCGGACGCCGGTATTCAGAACCGGTCGTGGTGGGAGGACATCGGCGACTGGTTCACTGACAACTGGGACTCGATCGTCACCGTGTGCAAGGTCGTCGTCGCGATCGTCGGTATCGTGGCGATGATCATCGGCGGGCCGATCCTGGGCGCGATCGTGCTGGTCGCGGGGCTCATCGTGCTCGCCGACTCGCTCTACAAATACAGCAAGGGCCAAGCGTCGCTATGGGACGTGGGACTGGCCGCGCTGGACTGCATACCCGGCATGAAGGGCCTGACCACCCTCGGCGGACTCGCCAAAGGGCTGAAGGCTCTTGGGAAGACCGGCCTGAAAGGAATGGCCTTCGGCGTCAAGGGCCTCGGTAAGAGCGCCAGGGGCATGCTGGCCGATGCGGCCAAGGGCTCCTACAACCGTCTCAAGACCAAGATCTTCGGATGCGGTGACCCGGTGGACGTCGCCACCGGGGCGATGTATCTCGACCAGACGGACCTGGAACTACCCGGTGTGCTGCCTCTGGCATTCACTCGTCGCGCCGCCTCGAACTACCGTTGCGGCTGGTGGTTCGGCCCGTCCTGGGCGTCGACGCTCGATCAAAGACTGGAGACGACAGACGACGGTCTCGTGTTCGTCACCGAGGACGGCATGCTGCTCGTCTATCCGGACTCGTCGGCGACGAGCGCCCGCTGTCCAACGCAGGGTCCACGCTGGCCACTCAGCGAGCTGGACGGTGGTGGGTACGAGGTTCACGATCCCGAGTCCGGGAACACGCGGACCTTCGGACCTGTGGTGAATGGCTTGGCACCGCTGGTGTCCATCACTGACCGTAACGGCAACTCGATCACCGTGGAATACGGTCCGGACGGCACCCCGCAGGGCATGCGCCACTCCGGTGGCTACCGTCTCCTGTTCGACGTGGCCGACGACAGGGTGACCGCACTGCGTCTCACCGACGCGGCCGACGACGGGACCAGTCACGCGGTCAAGCATTTCACCTACACAGACGGCCACCTGACAGGAATAGCCGGGTCGTCCGGCGCACCGGTGCGCCTCTCCTACGACACGCGGTCACGCATCACCACATGGACCGACACCAACGGCAGTTCCTACCAGTACGCGTACGACGAACGAGACCGCTGCACCGCCCAGGGTGGCGACGCAGGGCACGTCGCCTTCGATTTCACCTACGACGGCTCCGACGACGACTGGCCTGGCCACCGGCTCACCACGGCGACCAGTGGCACGGGCACCGTCACCCGGTACGCGATCAACGCGAATTGTCAGGTCGTCGCCGAGTGGGACCCGGTCGGCGGTCTCACCAGGATGACGTACGACGCCGATCACCACGTGCTCTCCCACACCGATGCCCTGGGACGCACAACGCGGGTGGACTACGACGACCACGGGCGACCCAAGACGGTCATACGCCCCGACGGCGCTCGCACCGAGTACACGTACAACGCACTCGGCCTGCCCGTGAGTATCGTCCTGCCCGACCTCGGCACCGTCCGGTGTACCTATGACGAGAGAGGAAATCGCACCGCGATCACGGACGCCGACGGCGCCGTGTTCCGTTACGCCTACACGGCCGAGGGGCACATGTACGCCCTGACGGACCCGTTGGGCCACGCGACCACTATCCGCACCGACGGCGCCGGACTGCCGCTTGTGATCACGGACCCGATCGGTGGCACCGTCCGGCATGAACGGGACTCCTTCGGCCGCACGGTGAGGCTCACGGATCAGCTGGGCCACCAGACCCGGCTCGAGTGGACGGTGGAAGGGAATCTGACACGCCAAGCCGATGCCGACGGCGACGAGACGTGGGAGTACGACGGCGAGGGAAACTGCCGACGCCACGAGGACAGCGCCGGCAACGTCACCACGTACGAATACACACACTTCGACCTGCTGGCGGTCAGAACCGACCCGTCGGGAGCCCGCTTCACCTACGCCTACGACGCCGACCTCCGTTTGATCGAGGTCGGCGCCCCGACCGGCGAGGCATGGCGGTACTCATACGACGCCGCAGGTCGCATGGTTTCCGAGACCGACTTCGACGGCGTAACGACTCACTACACCTACGATCTCGCCGGTCAGCTGGTCATGCGGACCAACGCCCTCGGACAGACCGTATGCACCGAGCACGACGTACTGGGCCGCGTGGTCCGCAAGCGGGTCGACGGATCGGACATGGCGTTCCGATACGACCTTGGCGGCCGACTCGTCGAGGCAGTCGGCCCTCATGCGACGATCACCATGACCCGGGACGGAGGAGGTCGGCTCCTCGCGGAGACGACGAACGGTCGATGCCTGGCGCATACCTTCGACCCGGCAGGGCGTCGACTCACCCGCGTCACTCCCGGCGGAGCGGAGAGCCGCTGGAGCTATGACGCCGCGGGCAGTGCCGTGCAACTCGTCAGTTCCGGGCGGACCGTCCGGTTCGACCGGGACGGAGCGGGGCAGGAACTCGCCCGTCATGTCGGCGGCAACGTCGTCTTGACACAGACGTACGATCCGCTCGGGCGCCTGCTTTCCCGCTCGCTCGCCCACGGGCGGAGCCAGGACCTCCTGCGCCGGTACAGCTACGGGTCCGACGGGCACCTGCGCGCCGTCGACGAGGCCGGCGGGGCGTCCAGCCGCTACGAGTCGGATCCGGTGGGACGTGTCACCACCCTCCACGGACCGCACGGCACCGAGCGATACAGCTACGACCCGAACGGCAATCAGACACGCGGGCACTGGCCTGAGCGCTTCCCGGGGCGGGAAGCGGTGGGCGAGCGCACATACCGGGGGACGCGGTTGGACCGAGCCGGCGCGGTGCGCTACGAGTACGACGCACAGGGCCGCGTCACCCTTCGGCAGAAGACACGGCTGTCGCGCAAACCGGATACCTGGCGCTACGAGTGGGACGCGGAAGACAGGCTGACGGCGGTCACGACGCCGGACGGAACACGATGGACGTACCTCTACGACCCACTCGGACGCCGTATCGCCAAACGGCGCCATGGCGCGGACGGCGCCACGGTCGTCGAGGAGACCGTCTTCGTCTGGGACGGCACCGCTCTTTGCGAACAGACGACCACCTCTGTACAGCAGCCCTGCCCAGTGACGCTGACCTGGGAGCACCAAGGCCTGTGCCCCCTCACCCAGGCCGAGCGCATCACTAGCTCAGATGCCTCACAGGAAGAGATCGATCAGCGCTTCTTCGCCATCGTCACCGACCTGGTGGGGACCCCCACGGAGCTCGTCGACGAAAGCGGGGAGATCGCTTGGTACGGGCGATCGACGCTGTGGGGCAGCACGATGTGGAGTCGCTCCGCGCGGGCGTACACGCCGCTTCGCTTTCCAGGCCAGTACGCCGACCCGGAAACAGGTCTTCATTACAACCTGTTCCGCCACTACGACCCCGAGACCGCGCGCTACCTCACTACCGATCCGCTCGGACTCGCGGCAGGCGGAAATCCTGTTGCCTACGTGCACAACCCGCTTACCTGGGCCGACCCCCTGGGGCTGACTCCGTGCGAGGCGGCGGCCAAACTGGCGGCGGCCCGGAAAGAGACAGTTCTGGGTAAAGACGTCCCGACGCGAGCTGATGCTGCCGTCGGAAAAACAACGAGTCACAATTACAAGAAGACGTTTTTCGCGGCACACCCCGGTCTGAAGGGTAAGGTGGTTGTCCACCACGCCATCGAGCAGCAGGTTCTCAAGCGGTACCCGGGGCTGTTCTCCGCCGATGAAATGCACTCCCTGGAAAATCTGCGCGGTATTCCCAAGGGGGATATCAACAGCAGAATCCATCTCAGTCAGATACGCGTTGAATGGAATAAGTTCTATGACGCTAATCCGAACCCCACGCGGCAGGAGGTACTCAAGCAAGCGACACTTGTCGATGATATGCTCGGCAACTGGTTCAGTCCGCGGATAAGATAGCGGTACTCGAAGAGATTGGTTCACACGATGTGGCGCGAGATCATCGCCGAATTCCCGTCGGCGGAGCCTCGTCAACCTGCGGCGCCTCAGAAAATCGAGAGGATCGAGGCGGCACTCGGACTGGCCTTGCCGGCTGAACTCCGCTCGCTTCTGCTTGAGAGTGACGGGGTGCTGGACGAATACGGCACCGAAGTCATCTGGTCCGCAGAACGGGTCCTCGATGACAATGTGGTCTTCCGCAGTGATGAGCAGTACCGGTCGCTGTACATGCCCTTTGATCCACTTGTGTTCTTCGGTGACAACGGGGGCGGCGACCAGTTTGCCTTTGTCTGTCGGCCATCACGGAAGGAGGTCTTCGTGTGGGACCACGAAACGGACAGTCGCAATCTCGTGGCGCCGACCCTGGAATCCTATGTGCGCAGCGCATTGGGGAGTGATGGGGAAGACTGGTACCGGTAGGCCCCGCAGGCACTCCGCCACGTGTACCCCCCACGGTGACGTGGGGTACAGTCATCCGCCCCGATTCGCCAGCCCCCCGCCCCGTATGGCAGACTAACGGGGTTGCTCGGTCGAGTGCCGATGCTGCGCGCCTCCCGCCGGGAGGACCGGAAGCGAGTCCCACAGTACTCGTCGCCCCTGATCAGGGGCGGACGTACGGGAATCTTCCGGGAAGTGTCAGCGGGGTGCAGACCAGGCACCCGGTGGGCCTCTCGCCCCCGGTCCGCGGTTCCGGAAGGGCCCGCACTCCCCATGCAGGGAAGTCCCGAAGAGGGACATCCATGTCAGCGAGAGTGCGACACGCCCGACCGCGTGGGTCGGAGGGGGAGTGGAATGACAAGGGATCACCGGGTCCAGAGCGTTTCGAGAGACAGGACTACTGAGTAGCCATGGCGGGACAGAAGATCCGCATCCGGCTCAAGGCCTACGACCACGAGGTCATCGACTCTTCGGCGAAGAAGATCGTCGAGACGGTGACTCGCACTGGTGCGTCGGTCGCGGGCCCGGTGCCGCTGCCCACTGAGAAGAACGTGTACTGCGTCATCAAGTCGCCGCACAAGTACAAGGACTCGCGCGAGCACTTCGAGATGCGCACGCACAAGCGCCTGATCGACATCCTCGACCCGACCCCCAAGACCGTTGACTCTCTGATGCGACTCGACCTCCCGGCCGGTGTCGACATCGAGATCAAGCTCTGAGGGCGGTGATCTGAAGATGACCAAGCAGATCAAGGGCATCCTGGGCGAGAAGCTCGGCATGACGCAGGTGTGGGACGAGAACAACCGCGTTGTTCCGGTCACCGTCGTCAAGGCCGGCCCCAACGTCGTCACCCAGGTCCGTACGAACGACGTCGACGGCTACGAGTCCGTCCAGATCGCGTTCGGCGAGATCGACCCGCGCAAGGTGAACAAGCCCCTCAAGGGCCACTTCGCCAAGGCCGACGTCACCCCCCGCCGCCACCTCGTCGAGATCCGCACGGCCGACGCCGCCGAGTACACGCTCGGTCAGGAAGTCACCGCCGAGGTCTTCGAGTCCGGCGTGAAGGTCGACGTCACCGGCAAGAGCAAGGGCAAGGGCTTCGCCGGTGTCATGAAGCGTCACAACTTCAAGGGCCTCGGCGCCGGACACGGCACCCAGCGCAAGCACCGCTCCCCCGGTTCCATCGGTGGCTGCGCCACCCCGGGCCGCGTGTTCAAGGGCCTCCGCATGGCCGGCCGCATGGGCAACGAGCGGGTCACCACCCAGAACCTGACCGTCCACGCCGTTGACGCGGAGAAGGGCCTGCTGCTCATCAAGGGCGCGGTTCCCGGTCCGAACGGCGGCCTCGTCCTGGTCCGCACTGCGGCCAAGGGGGCCTGAGGTAACCGATGAGCACTGTTGACATCCTTTCGCCTGCCGGCGAGAAGACCGGAAGCGTCGAGCTCCCCGCGGAGATCTTCGGCGTGGAGAAGATCAGCATCCCGCTGATCCACCAGGTCGTCGTCGCGCAGAACGCCGCTGCCCGCCAGGGCACGCACAAGACCAAGCGTCGTGGCGAGGTCCGTGGTGGCGGCAAGAAGCCGTACCGCCAGAAGGGCACCGGCCGCGCCCGCCAGGGTTCGACCCGTGCGCCGCAGTTCGCCGGCGGTGGCGTCGTCCACGGCCCGCAGCCGCGTGACTACTCGCAGCGGACCCCGAAGAAGATGAAGGCCGCGGCCCTGCGCCACGCCCTCACCGACCGGGCCCGCCACAACCGCATCCACGTCGTCTCCGGCGTCATCGAGGGCGACAGCCCGTCGACGAAGGCCGCCCGGACGCTGTTCGGCAAGATCTCGGAGCGCAAGAACCTGCTCCTGGTCGTCGACCGCGCCGACGAGGCCGCGTGGCTGTCCGCCCGCAACCTGCCCCAGATCCACATTCTGGAGCCGGGCCAGCTGAACACGTACGACGTTCTCGTCTCGGACGACGTGGTCTTCACCCAGGCCGCTTTCGAGTCCTTCGTGTCTGGCCCCAAGGCCGCTGACACCGAAGGGAGCGAAGCCTGATGGCTACGCGTCACCCGAGCATCGCCTCCAAGGCGGCCAAGGCCGCCAAGGCCGCGCGCGTCGCCAAGGCGCGTCGCCACGAGGCCGAGGGCAAGAACACCGTCGTCACCCCGGCCAGCAAGGCGTTCACGGACCCCCGTGACGTGCTGCTGAAGCCGGTCGTGTCCGAGAAGAGCTACGCGCTCCTCGACGAGAACAAGTACACGTTCATCGTCGCGCCGGGCTCCAACAAGACCCAGATCAAGGAGGCCGTCCAGGCGGTCTTCTCGGTCAAGGTCACCGGGGTCAACACGATCAACCGCCAGGGCAAGCGCAAGCGGACCCGCACCGGCTTCGGCAAGCGTGCCGACAGCAAGCGCGCGATCGTGACCCTTGCCGAGGGCGACCGTATCGACATCTTCGGCGGTCCGACCTCCTGACGGAGGTCCGGATCGTCCGGAATCGGACGAGGACTGAGAAATGGGAATCCGCAAGTACAAGCCGACTACGCCGGGCCGTCGTGGCTCGAGCGTCGCCGACTTCGTCGAGGTCACGCGGTCCACGCCGGAGAAGTCGCTGGTCCGCCCGCTGCACAGCAAGGGCGGCCGTAACAACGCCGGTCGTGTGACCGTTCGCCACCAGGGTGGCGGACACAAGCGCGCCTACCGCGTGATCGACTTCCGTCGTCACGACAAGGACGGCGTGCCGGCGAAGGTCGCGCACATCGAGTACGACCCCAACCGCACCGCGCGCATCGCGCTGCTGCACTACGCCGACGGCGAGAAGCGCTACATCCTCGCCCCGCGCAACCTGCAGCAGGGCGACCGCGTCGAGAACGGTCCCGGGGCCGACATCAAGCCGGGCAACAACCTGGCCCTCCGCAACATCCCGGTCGGTACCACGATCCACGCGATCGAGCTCCGTCCCGGTGGCGGTGCCAAGTTCGCCCGCTCCGCCGGCGCCTCCGTGCAGCTGCTCGCGAAGGAGGGCTCGATGGCCCACCTCCGCATGCCGTCCGGAGAAATCCGCCTGGTCGACGTGCGCTGCCGCGCCACCGTCGGCGAGGTCGGCAACGCCGAGCAGAGCAACATCAACTGGGGCAAGGCAGGCCGCAAGCGGTGGCTGGGCGTTCGCCCGACCGTCCGTGGTGTGGTCATGAACCCGGTGGACCACCCGCACGGTGGTGGTGAGGGCCGGACCTCCGGTGGTCGCCACCCCGTGTCCCCGTGGGGCAAGAAGGAAGGCCGTACTCGTTCGCCCAAGAAGGCGTCGAACAAGTACATCGTCCGCCGCCGCAAGACGAACAAGAAGCGCTAAGGACGGGTTGAGATGCCTCGTAGCTTGAAGAAGGGACCCTTCGTCGACGACCACCTGATCAAGAAGGTGGACACGCAGAACGAAGCCGGTTCCAAGAACGTCATCAAGACCTGGTCCCGTCGCTCGATGATCGTCCCGGCGATGCTCGGCCACACGATCGCGGTGCACAACGGCAAGACCCACATCCCGGTGTTTGTCACCGAGTCCATGGTCGGCCACAAGCTCGGCGAGTTCTCGCCGACGCGCACCTTCCGGGGTCACGTCAAGGACGACCGGAAGTCGAAGCGCCGCTAGTCAGCGGGGTGTGAAAGATCATGACAAACACTGAAGGGACAACCATGGAAGCCAGGGCCCAGGCGCGGTACATCCGCGTCACGCCCATGAAGGCCCGCCGCGTGGTGGACCTCATCCGTGGCATGGATGCCACGGAGGCTCAGGCGGTCCTGCGTTTCGCCCCGCAGGCCGCGAGCGTGCCGGTCGGCAAGGTGCTGGACAGCGCCATCGCCAACGCCGCGCACAACTACGACCACACCGACGCCGACAGCCTCTTCATTTCCGAGGCCTACGTCGACGAGGGCCCGACCCTGAAGCGGTTCCGGCCGCGCGCCCAGGGCCGCGCCTACCGGATCCGCAAGCGGACCAGCCACATCACCGTGGTCGTCAGCAGCAAGGAAGGAACCCGGTAATGGGCCAGAAGGTAAACCCGCACGGGTTCCGGCTCGGTGTCACGACCGACTTCAAGTCGCGTTGGTACGCCGACAAGCTGTACAAGGACTACGTCAAGGAAGACGTCGCCATCCGTCGGATGATGACGTCCGGCATGGAGCGCGCCGGCATCTCGAAGGTGGAGATCGAGCGCACCCGTGACCGCGTGCGTGTGGACATCCACACCGCTCGTCCGGGCATCGTCATCGGCCGCCGCGGCGCCGAGGCCGACCGCATCCGCGGTGACCTGGAGAAGCTGACCGGCAAGCAGGTCCAGCTGAACATCCTCGAGGTCAAGAGCCCGGAGACGGACGCTCAGCTGGTGGCCCAGGCCGTCGCCGAGCAGCTCTCCTCCCGCGTCTCCTTCCGTCGTGCCATGCGCAAGAGCATGCAGGGCACGATGAAGGCCGGCGCCAAGGGCATCAAGATCCAGTGCGGTGGCCGCCTCGGTGGCGCCGAGATGTCCCGCTCGGAGTTCTACCGCGAGGGCCGTGTGCCCCTGCACACCCTCCGCGCGAACGTGGACTACGGCTTCTTCGAGGCCAAGACGACCTTCGGCCGCATCGGTGTGAAGGTCTGGATCTACAAGGGCGACGTCAAGAACATCGCCGAGGTCCGCGCCGAGAACGCAGCTGCCCGCGCCGGCAACCGCCCGGCCCGTGGTGGCAACGACCGCCCGGCCCGTGGTGGCCGCGGTGGCGAGCGTGGCGGTCGCGGTCGCAAGCCGCAGCAGCAGTCCGCGCCGGCTGCCGAGGCCCCCAAGGCCGAGGCTCCCGCCGCCGCTGCCGCTCCGGCTGAGAGCACCGGAACGGAGGCCTGACCGAAATGCTGATCCCCCGTAGGGTCAAGCACCGCAAGCAGCACCACCCGAAGCGCCGTGGTCAGGCCAAGGGCGGTACGACGGTTGCGTTCGGCGAGTACGGCATCCAGGCCCTCACGCCGGCGTACGTGACCAACCGCCAGATCGAGGCGGCCCGTATCGCGATGACCCGCCACATCAAGCGTGGCGGCAAGGTCTGGATCAACATCTACCCGGACCGCCCGCTCACGAAGAAGCCGGCCGAGACCCGCATGGGTTCCGGTAAGGGTTCCCCCGAGTGGTGGATCGCGAACGTGCACCCGGGCCGGGTCATGTTCGAGCTGTCCTACCCCAACGAGAAGATCGCCCGTGAGGCGCTGACTCGTGCGGCCCACAAGCTGCCGATGAAGTGCCGGATCGTCAAGCGCGAGGCAGGTGAAGCGTGATGTCGGCCGGTACCAAGGCGTCCGAGCTGCGCGAACTGGGTGACGAGGAGCTTCTGGCGAAGCTCCGCGAAGCCAAGGAAGAGCTGTTCAACCTCCGCTTCCAGGCGGCGACGGGTCAGCTCGAGAACCACGGTCGGCTCAAGGCCGTCCGCAAGGACATCGCGCGGATCTACACCCTGATGCGTGAGCGCGAGCTGGGCATCGAGACGGTGGAGAGCGCCTGATGAGCGAGAGCAACGTGACTGAAGAGACGAAGGCCGGCCGCGGCTTCCGCAAGACCCGTCAGGGTCTGGTCGTCAGCGACAAGATGGACAAGACCGTCGTCGTCGCCGTCGAGGACCGCGTGACCCACGCGCTGTACGGCAAGGTCATCCGCCGTACCAACAAGCTCAAGGCTCACGACGAGCAGAACGCCGCGGGTGTCGGCGACCGTGTCCTCCTCATGGAGACCCGGCCGCTGTCCGCGACGAAGCGCTGGCGCGTCGTCGAGGTCCTCGAGAAGGCCAAGTAGGTAATTCGCGCAAGCGAATTCCAAAAGATCCGCCCTGCGGGCAAACCCGCAGGTCAGTTCCGCCAGGCTCGGCGAGAAGCGTGAGTACTTCACGCTTCTCGCCGGGAACCGGCAGACAATCAGGAGATAGACGTGATCCAGCAGGAGTCGCGGCTTCGTGTCGCCGACAACACGGGTGCGAAGGAAATTCTCACCATCCGTGTGCTCGGTGGCTCGGGCCGCCGCTACGCGGGTATCGGTGACGTCATCGTCGCCACCGTCAAGGACGCGATCCCCGGTGGCAACGTGAAGAAGGGTGACGTCGTCAAGGCGGTCATCGTTCGCACCGTCAAGGAGCGCCGCCGTCCCGACGGCTCGTACATCCGCTTCGACGAGAACGCCGCCGTCATTCTGAAGAACGACGGCGACCCTCGCGGCACCCGTATCTTCGGCCCGGTGGGCCGTGAGCTGCGCGAGAAGAAGTTCATGAAGATCATCTCCCTCGCGCCGGAGGTGCTGTGAGCATGAAGATCAAGAAGGGCGACCTGGTCCAGGTCATCACCGGTAAGGACAAGGGCAAGCAGGGCAAGGTCATCGCGGCCTTCCCCCGTGAGGACCGTGTCCTGGTCGAGGGTGTCAACCGGGTCAAGAAGCACACCAAGGCCGGGCCGACCGCTCGCGGTTCGCAGGCCGGCGGCATCGTGACCACCGAGGCCCCGATCCACGTCTCCAACGTCCAGCTGGTCGTGGAGAAGGACGGCAACAAGGTCGTCACGCGCGTCGGTTACCGCTTCGACGACGAGGGCAACAAGGTTCGCGTTGCCAAGCGGACGGGTGAGGACATCTGATGGCTACCACCACCACTCCGCGTCTGAAGACGAAGTACCGCGAGGAGATCGCGGGCAAGCTGCGTGAGGAGTTCTCGTACGAGAACGTCATGCAGATCCCCGGCCTCGTCAAGATCGTGGTCAACATGGGTGTGGGCGACGCCGCCCGCGACTCCAAGCTGATCGACGGCGCGATTCGCGACCTCACCACGATCACCGGTCAGAAGCCGGCCGTCACCAAGGCCCGCAAGTCCATCGCGCAGTTCAAGCTGCGTGAGGGCCAGCCGATCGGTGCCCACGTCACGCTCCGTGGCGACCGCATGTGGGAGTTCCTGGACCGCACCCTGTCGCTCGCGCTGCCGCGCATCCGCGACTTCCGTGGTCTGTCCCCCAAGCAGTTCGACGGCCGTGGCAACTACACCTTCGGTCTCACCGAGCAGGTCATGTTCCACGAGATCGACCAGGACAAGATCGACCGCACCCGGGGTATGGACATCACCGTGGTGACCACGGCGACCAACGACGCTGAGGGCCGCGCGCTCCTTCGTCACCTCGGCTTCCCCTTCAAGGAGGCGTGAGCGAGATGGCGAAGAAGGCTCTGATTGCCAAGGCTGCTCGCAAGCCCAAGTTCGGTGTACGTGGCTACACGCGCTGCCAGCGCTGCGGCCGCCCGCACTCCGTCTACCGCAAGTTCGGCCTGTGCCGCGTGTGCCTTCGTGAGATGGCTCACCGTGGCGAGCTGCCGGGCGTGACCAAGAGCTCCTGGTAATCCGGTAATTCCGGGTTATTCAGGCTCTCGGTAAGCATCTGGGTCGGCAGGGGCCCACCCTCGCATGCATTAGGCTTGTGGGGTTGGGCGTCTGCCGCCCGTACGACTTACTACGCCGTAGGTCCACCGCGCCGCACCCGTCCCGTCTCGGATCGGGGAGAGGGATGGCGCACCAGGAAACCCCGGCGAGAGAGGCCGAAGGCCAATTCATGACCATGACTGATCCGATCGCAGACATGCTTACGCGTCTGCGGAACGCGAACTCGGCGTACCACGACTCCGTGACGATGCCGGCGTCCAAGATCAAGTCTCACATCGCGGAGATCCTCCAGCAGGAGGGCTTCATCACGGGCTGGAAGACCGAGGACGCCGAGGTTGGCAAGAACCTCGTCCTCGAGCTGAAGTTCGGCCCGAACCGTGAGCGCTCCATCGCGGGCATCAAGCGGATCTCCAAGCCCGGTCTCCGGGTGTACGCGAAGTCCACCAACCTGCCCAAGGTGCTGGGTGGCCTCGGCGTGGCGATCATCTCCACGTCGCACGGGCTCCTCACCGACAAGCAGGCCGGCAAGAAGGGCGTGGGTGGGGAAGTCCTCGCCTACGTCTGGTAGCGGAAGGGAACGGAGGAAACAGCTATGTCGCGCATCGGCAAGCTCCCCATCGCGGTTCCCGCCGGCGTGGACGTCACCATCGACGGCCGTACGGTTTCGGTCAAGGGCCCGAAGGGCTCGCTGACTCACACCGTCGTGGCGCCGATCGACATCGCCAAGGGTGAGGACGGCGTTCTGAACGTCACCCGCCCCAACGACGAGCGTCAGAGCAAGGCCCTGCACGGCCTGTCCCGCACGCTGGTGGCGAACATGATCACCGGCGTGACCCAGGGTTACGTGAAGAAGCTCGAGATCAGCGGTGTCGGTTACCGCGTGCTCGCCAAGGGTTCGAACCTGGAGTTCTCCCTCGGCTACAGCCACCCGATCCTGGTCGAGGCCCCCGAGGGCATCACCTTCAAGGTGGAGAACCCGACCCACTTCTCGGTCGAGGGCATCGACAAGCAGAAGGTCGGCGAGGTTGCGGCCAACATCCGCAAGCTGCGCAAGCCTGACCCGTACAAGGCCAAGGGCGTCAAGTACGAGGGCGAAGTCATCCGCCGCAAGGTCGGAAAGGCGGGTAAGTAAGCCATGGCATACGGACAGAAGATCCTCAAGGGCGACGCCTACAAGCGCGCCGCGATCAAGCGCCGTCACATCCGGATTCGCAAGAATCTCTCGGGTACGGCGGAGCGTCCCCGTCTGGTCGTTACCCGCTCGAACCGCCACATCGTGGCCCAGGTGATCGACGACATCAAGGGTCACACCCTTGCGTCGGCGTCCACCCTGGACACCTCGATCCGTGGCGGCGAGGCCGACAAGTCGGCGCAGGCCAAGCAGGTCGGCGCCCTGGTCGCCGAGCGCGCCAAGGCCGCGGGTGTCGAGGCCGTGGTCTTCGACCGCGGTGGCAACCAGTACGCCGGGCGCATCGCCGCCCTGGCGGACGCCGCCCGCGAAGCCGGTCTGAAGTTCTGACCCGGTTCCGTATCGCTAGCGGAAACAGAGAGAGGTAATTCCAATGGCTGGACCCCAGCGCCGCGGTGGCGGTGCCGGTGGCGGCGAGCGGCGGGACCGGAAGGGCCGTGACGGCGGCGCAGCTGCCGCCGAGAAGACCGCTTACGTTGAGCGCGTCGTCGCGATCAACCGCGTCGCCAAGGTTGTGAAGGGTGGTCGTCGCTTCAGCTTCACCGCGCTGGTCGTGGTGGGCGACGGTGACGGCACCGTGGGTGTCGGTTACGGCAAGGCCAAGGAGGTGCCGGCCGCCATCGCCAAGGGTGTTGAGGAGGCCAAGAAGCACTTCTTCAAGGTCCCCCGTATCCAGGGCACCATCCCGCACCCCATCCAGGGTGAGAAGGCTGCCGGCGTCGTGCTGCTCAAGCCCGCGTCCCCGGGTACCGGTGTTATCGCCGGTGGTCCGGTGCGTGCCGTGCTCGAGTGCGCCGGTATCCACGATGTGCTGTCGAAGTCTCTCGGCTCCGACAACCAGATCAACATCGTGCACGCGACCGTGGAGGCCCTCAAGGGTCTGCAGCGTCCCGAGGAGATCGCGGCCCGCCGTGGTCTGCCGCTCGAGGACGTCGCCCCCGCGGCTCTTCTCCGTGCACGTGCCGGGGCGGGTGCGTAATCATGGCGCAGCTCAAGATTACGCAGGTCAAGTCCTACATCGGCAGCAAGCAGAACCACCGTGACACCCTGCGTTCCCTTGGTCTCAAGGGGATCAACACGCAGGTCGTCAAGGAGGACCGCCCCGAGTTCCGCGGCATGGTGCACACCGTCCGCCACCTCGTGACGGTCGAGGAGGTCGACTGATCATGGCGGAGAACAACCCGCTCAAGATCCACAACCTCCGTCCCGCCCCGGGCGCCAAGACCGCCAAGACCCGTGTGGGTCGTGGTGAGGCGTCGAAGGGTAAGACGGCCGGTCGTGGTACCAAGGGCACGAAGGCCCGTTACCAGGTTCCGGAGCGCTTCGAGGGTGGCCAGATGCCCCTCCACATGCGTCTTCCGAAGCTGAAGGGCTTCAAGAACCCGTTCAAGACCGAGTTCCAGGTCGTGAACCTCGAGAAGCTGGCCGCGCTCTACCCCGAGGGTGGCGAGGTCACCGTCGAGGGTCTGGTGGCCAAGGGTGCGGTTCGCAAGAACAGCCTCGTCAAGGTCCTCGGCCAGGGCGAGATCTCCGTGGCGCTGCAGGTGACGGTCGACGCCGTCTCCGGCTCCGCCAAGGAGAAGATCACCGCCGCTGGCGGTACCGTCACCGAGCTCGTCTGAACCCTTCAGGCGTCTCGATGACTTGAGCAATCCCGACCGGGGATACCCCACAAAAGGGGTATCCCCGGTTGGTCGTTCCAAGGGAAGTGCTCCCGCCGGTAAGGTGGCCTGCGCTGCCCTCTTTCACGGGTGCGTCACATGGGGCACCCTGGGCGGCAGTTGACCGTTACTTACTTAGTCGTCAGTCGAATCCTCAAGACCGTCACCCTTGACGCAGTAGCGCGGGGGTCGCAGGAGGCACCGTGCTCACCGCGTTCGCCCGGGCGTTCAAGACGCCCGACCTGCGCAAGAAGCTGCTCTTCACGCTCGGCATGATCGTGGTCTACCGGCTCGGTACCCACATCCCCATCCCAGGCGTCGATTACAAGAACGTCCAGGAGTGTGTGGACCAGGCGTCCGGCAGCCAGGGTCCCCTCGGCATGATCAACATGTTCAGCGGTGGCGCGCTGCTGCAGATCACGGTCTTCGCGCTCGGCATCATGCCGTACATCACGGCGAGCATCATTCTGCAGCTGCTCACCGTCGTGATCCCGCGTCTGGAGGCCCTGAAGAAGGAGGGCCAGGCGGGTACGGCGAAGATCACGCAGTACACCCGCTACCTGACCATCGCGCTGGCCATCCTGCAGGGCACCGGCCTGGTGGCCACCGCCCGCAGCGGTGCCCTGTTCTCCGGCTGCACCGTCGGCGGTCAGATCGTCCCCGACCAGGCGATCTTCACCACCGTCGTCATGGTCGTCACCATGACCGCCGGTACGGCCGCCGTCATGTGGCTCGGTGAGCTGATCACCGACCGCGGCATCGGCAACGGCATGTCGATCCTGATGTTCATCTCGATCGCCGCGACCTTCCCCTCCGCTCTGTGGGCCATCAAGGAGGAGGGCACCCTGGCGGGCGGGTGGATCGAGTTCGGCACCGTCATGCTCGTCGGCTTCGTCATGATCGGCCTGGTGGTCTTCGTGGAGCAGGCCCAGCGCCGCATTCCGGTGCAGTACGCGAAGCGCATGATCGGCCGCCGTTCCTACGGTGGTACGTCGACGTACATCCCGCTCAAGGTGAACCAGGCGGGCATCATCCCCGTCATCTTCGCCTCGTCGCTGCTCTACATCCCGGCGCTGGTCGTCCAGTTCTCGAACTCGACGTCGGGCTGGGCCACCTGGATCAACAAGAACCTCGCGGACACCGGGGCGGCGCCGCACATCATCCTGTACTTCCTCCTGATCGTCTTCTTCGCCTTCTTCTACGTGGCCATCACGTTCAACCCCGAGGAAGTCGCGGACAACATGAAGAAGTATGGTGGGTTCATCCCGGGCATCCGGGCTGGCCGACCGACCGCTGAGTATCTGAGCTACGTACTCAACCGGATCACCTGGCCGGGTTCGCTGTATCTGGGCCTGATCTCTCTCGTACCGACAATGGCGTTGGCCGGTTTCGGGGCAAACCAGAACTTCCCGTTCGGCGGGACCAGCATCCTCATCATCGTGGGTGTGGGTCTTGAGACGGTGAAGCAGATCGAGAGCCAGCTCCAGCAGCGCAATTACGAAGGGTTCCTCCGCTGATGCGAATCGT
The DNA here is from genome assembly GCF_042744565.1 of Streptomyces sp. NPDC058812. NCBI lineage: Bacteria > Bacillati > Actinomycetota > Actinomycetes > Kitasatosporales > Streptomycetaceae > Streptomyces > Streptomyces sp. NPDC058812. The sequence continues at coordinate 174,521 of NZ_JBHYOB010000004.1, read as the reverse complement.
CCTCGTCGGGCCGCCGGGTGCCGGTAAGGGAACGCAGGCCACCCGCCTTGCCGAGACGCTGCACATTCCGCACATCTCCACGGGTGACCTGTTCCGCGCCAACATCAGCCGGCAGACGGAGCTGGGCAAGCTCGCCAAGTCGTACATGGACGCCGGCAACCTCGTACCGGACGAGGTGACCATCGCCATGGCGAAGGACCGCATGGAGCAGCCCGACGCCGAGGGCGGCTTCCTGCTGGACGGTTTCCCGCGCAACGTCTCCCAGGCCGAGGCGCTGGACGAGCTCCTCGAGACCGAGGACATGAAGCTCGACGCGGTGCTGGACCTGGAGGCCCCGGAGGACGAGGTCGTCAAGCGGATCGCCGGCCGGCGCGTCTGCCGCAATGACTCCGCCCATGTCTTCCACGTGGCGTACACGCCGCCGAAGAAGGAAGGCGTCTGCGACGTCTGCGGCGGCGAGCTGTACCAGCGGGATGACGACTCCGAGGAGACGGTCCGCAAGCGGCTGGAGGTCTACCACACGCAGACCGAGCCGATCATCGACTACTACAAGGCCCAGGGCCTTGTGACCACGGTCTCCGCGATGGGGAAGGTGGCGGACGTCACGAAGCGCGCCATGTCGGCGCTGTCCGGTTCGTAACAGCTTGTAAAGGAAGGCAGCGGCCCCCCGGCGGGGGCCGCTGCCTTGCTTCTTGGGGACCCCAAAAGTGCTCTGCCGAGGAGGTATGGCCATCAAGCTCGAACAGTCGCCACGGTCCGACGATTCGACCGAGCGGGAGCAGCCGTCGCTGCTCCGCCGCAGGAGTCGCAGCCTGGCGGTCGCCGCGGTCGCCGTGGTCGCCGCAGTCATCGGGGTGTCGTTGGCCCTGACGGGCGGTGGCCCGGAAGGGCAGTCCGAGCCCTCGGACGTGGTGGCCCGTCCGGACCAGTCCCCGCCGCGCGAGCTGATAGCCGCTGGGCAGGTCGCCGTCTCGTCGTACTACACGACGAAGCTCGTGCAGCAGCCGGACGGGGATGCGGTGAACGCGCGTGAGTGGAGTCTGTACAACGCCGCGACCAAGCGGTACGAGAAGACCGACTGGGCCTGGCTCGATGTCGCTCCCGGAATGAAGACGGCCGCGGTGCTGGAGGGCGATCTGCCCGTCAACCGCATAGGCCTGATGAGTCTGTCGACGGGCAAGGTCCAGCGCTGGATCGAGGTCGACAAGGGCGTTGGCGGTGTGCAGTTCTCGCCGGACGGCGAGCGCCTGGTGGCGACGACGTACAGCCACAACCCGGACGGCCTCTTCCAGGACGCGCCGGTGCGTGTGGAGGGCGCGTCGGAGGGTGGCGACGGTCAGGAGATGCCGGGGCCGAAGCAGAGCCGTACCGGCTTCTATGTCATCGATGTCGACTCCGGCCAGGCGGAATTCAGTGAGCGGCCGGCCAAGAAGGACAGTCTTGCGGCCATGGCCGGCACCGGGCGTCAGGACTTCAGCTGGAGCCGTGACGGCGAGCTGCTGTGGGAGCAGCGGCTCGACCAGCCGGGCAGGAACTACTACGACGTGGACGGCAGGCTGAAGCCGCTTCCGCAGCAGAAGACTGATCTGATCTTTCCGCCGGTGGCTACGTCCCCGGACGGAAAACTTGTGACTGGCGGCTTCGCGGGGGGTAAGGACGGCCAGATCGTTTCCGCGGTTCTGGACGCGAAGACCGGCAAGCGGAGCGCAGTCGTACCCGGACAGCAGCTTCTCGCGTGGGCGGACAACACCCACCTCATCGCCTGGCGGTGTGAACCCAGCCAGTGCCAACCCGGCAAGGGTGAGTTCCGCAACCAGCTGGTCCTGGTCAGCCTGGACGGCGACAAGGTGACACCGCTCTCGGGCTTCCGTAAAGCCGAAGTCGACTACGCCGGCCGCTGGAACCCGGTCTTCACCAAGCGCTGACCGTCTTTGCGGTCCCAGGCGGATGTGCACCTGGGACCGGCCACACCAAGAGCTCCGGCCGGTGCAGACGAATTTGCTTGATCGTCTGCACCGGCCGGAGCGTCTGGGTAGATATGTGGCGTGCGTACACACCGTCACACGGTCGAAATCTCCGTAGAGACCTCAAACCTCTCGGTGCCAAACGGGCCTACTCGTCGAAGTACCAGTTCGAGCGGACGCAGGAGTTGGTGCCGTGCCAGCAGACGGCCAGACCGTGCGAGATGTTGCCTATCATGTCGTAGCCATTGTTGGACCGGTCGCAGCCGGCGTCTCCGCCGTCGTCTTCCTTGATGACATAGACCAGGCCGGTGCCATTGCTGTTGAGTCGCTCCAAGTACCCCGTGACGCCGTAGCCGTCAGCCAGTTTGTCGCAGACCGTGATGTCGTCACCGTCGTCGTTGAACGTCACCGTGCCCCGGTTGCCGTACCAGAGGGGCCCCTCGTCGCCGGCCAGGGCGGGCGAGGCTGCGGTAAGGCCGATCAGAGTGGCGGCGGCACCGGTCACGGCCAGGCGGGACAGAGTTCTCTTGATCACTTATACCTCTGTTTCTGGGGACCGTGTATCCGGTCCGGAGCGTAGGGAGCTGCGTGCTGGCACCCGACATCGCCAGGTAGCAACTGCGAGGCTAGGGTGGCTAATTGGGTTCGTCAACGGCTTTTGTCGCTGACGGTGCGGGTGCGACTACAGCCACGGTGACCCTGGCAGGCCGACCGGAGGACGGTCGTGCGGGGCCTGTCCGGGGTGGCCGCCACCCCGGCTTCGGCTCGCGTGGACGCGTATCGTGGAGGGGATAGACGTAAACCCGCGGCAGGAGGCGGCAGCCCAGATGGTGGAGATCAAGAACCCCGAGCAGATCGCCAAGATGCGTGAGGCGGGGCTGGTCGTCGCCGCCATCCACGCTGCCACGCGCGAGGCGGCCGTGCCCGGTGCGACCACCAATGACCTGGACCAGGTCGCCCGCAAGGTCCTCGCGGAGCACGACGCCAAGCCGAACTTCCTCGGGTACGGCGGCTTCCCCGCCACCATCTGCACCTCGGTGAACGAGGTCGTCGTCCACGGCATCCCGTCCGACGACGTGGTCCTCAAGGACGGCGACGTCATCTCCATCGACTGCGGCGCGATCATCGACGGCTGGCACGGCGACGCCGCGTACACGGCCTTCGTCGGCTCCGGCCACTCCCCGGAGGTGGTCGAGCTCTCCCGGGTGACCGAGGAGTCGATGTGGGCGGGCATCGCGGCCATGAAGCAGGGCAACCGGCTCGTCGACGTCTCCCGGGCCATCGAGACGTACATCCGCCGCCAGCCCAAGCCCGGTGGCGGCAAGTACGGGATCATCGAGGAGTACGGCGGTCACGGCATCGGCACCGAGATGCACATGGACCCGCACCTGCTGAACTACGTCGAGCGCCGGCGCGGCAAGGGCCCGAAGCTGGTGCCCGGCTTCTGCCTGGCCATCGAGCCGATGGTGTCCCTCGGCACACCGCGCACCGAGGTCCTGGAGGACGACTGGACGGTCGTCACGACCGACGGGACCTGGTCCTCGCACTGGGAGCACTCGGTGGCTCTCACGGAGCAGGGGCCGCTGGTTCTGACGGCCCCCGACGGCGGCAAGGCGAAGCTGGCGGAGCTGGGCATCATGGCGGCCCCGGACCCGCTGGCCTGACGGCGACGGCTGCCGTGCCCGCCGGCCGGAGGTCGGCGCAGCCGCTCGAAGCCAGTGAGGCGCCCTCGGTGCCGAGCCCGCGACGAGGGGCGTGAAGGATCGGTCGACTGGACGGTCGTCACGACCGACGGGAGCTGGTCCTCGCACTGGGGGCACTCGGTGGCTCTCACGGAGCGGGGGCCGCTGGTTCTGACGGCCCCCGACGGCGGCAAGGCGAAGCCGGCGGAGCTGGGCAGCACGGCGGCCCCGGGCCCGGCGGCCTGACGGTCACCGCATAACGATCGCCCGAGTGGGGCAGACTTCCTCGTTTCGCCTTTCCGGGTGTGCTGACGTAGACTGACTCGTCGGATCTCGTGCACCCGTATGCCTGCATGCACTCGTGCGGCGTACGAGATCCGATCAAGGTAGTCGATTCGAAGGGCGAAGCGTGGCCAAGAAGCAAGGTGCCATCGAGATCGAGGGCACTGTCGTCGAGTCTCTCCCCAACGCGATGTTCAGGGTCGAGCTCCAGAACGGCCACCAGGTCCTGGCACACATCAGCGGCAAGATGCGCATGCACTACATCCGCATCCTCCCTGACGACCGGGTCGTGGTGGAGCTGTCTCCGTACGACCTGACGCGTGGCCGGATCGTCTACCGGTACAAGTGAGCTTGGGCGGGTCCCGTACCCGCCCCGGCGGCCGGGAGGGTCGTCGTCGGACAGGCTCGCCCTGTCAAACGTCCCGGAGCGATCCAGGGGTGTTTCTCCAACGGTACAAGTAGATCTTTCCCCTGCCCCGGCTCCGTATGACGCGGGGGCACTGAGCCCGGAGAACTTCACTCAATGAAGGTCAAGCCGAGCGTCAAGAAGATCTGCGACAAGTGCAGGGTGATCCGCCGTCACGGTCGGGTCATGGTTATCTGCGACAACCCGCGCCACAAGCAGCGCCAGGGCTGACGCACAACCTTCCCTCCGCGATTCGCAGGACTTCGCGCGACGCGAGCTGAATATGTTCATACGCAGGACCCGGGCGCCCAGGCGTCCGACACCCCCGGTTCGGAGGCCGGGGACCCGATCCGTACCTGACACGGCGGCGCGGGAACCGGTCCTGTGGAAGACCTCCGAAGATCAACTGGAGCCATTGAATGGCACGCGTTTCCGGTGTTGACATCCCGCGCGAAAAGCGCGTCGAGATCGCCCTCACCTACGTGTTCGGCATCGGCCGGACTCTCTCGCAGCAGACGCTGGCTGCCACCGAGGTGGACCCGAACACCCGTGTTCGTGACCTCACCGAGGAGCAGCTCGTCGCGATCCGCGAGTACGTCGACAACAACATCAAGACCGAGGGTGACCTCCGTCGCGAGGTCCAGGCCGACATCCGCCGCAAGGTCGAGATCGGCACGTACCAGGGTCTCCGCCACCGCCGCGGCCTGCCCGTCCGCGGTCAGCGCACCAGCACCAACGCCCGCACCCGCAAGGGCCCGCGTCGCGCCATCGCCGGTAAGAAGAAGCCGGGCAAGAAGTAGTCCACAGCGGACTCGCCGTCCAGCGGTCTTCGCTGTAGGACCGACCACCTCCCCTGTAGGAGAACGACATGCCCCCCAAGGGACGTCAGGGCGCTGCCAAGAAGGTGCGCCGCAAGGAAAAGAAGAACGTCGCTCACGGCCACGCGCACATCAAGAGCACGTTCAACAACACGATCGTGTCCATCACGGACCCGACCGGCAACGTGATCTCCTGGGCCTCCGCCGGCCACGTCGGCTTCAAGGGCTCCCGGAAGTCCACGCCGTTCGCCGCGCAGATGGCCGCCGAGTCGGCTGCCCGCCGCGCCCAGGAGCACGGCATGCGCAAGGTCGACGTCTTCGTCAAGGGCCCGGGTTCCGGTCGTGAGACCGCCATCCGTTCGCTCCAGGCGACCGGCCTCGAGGTCGGCTCGATCCAGGACGTCACCCCGACGCCGCACAACGGCTGCCGTCCGCCGAAGCGCCGTCGCGTCTGATCCGTCGCGTCTCCCGCGACGCGTCTGATCTCGCTTCACCAGGGTTTTCACGGGCGGTACGGCTCTTTCGGTCGTATCGCCCGTACCCTTGCAGTATTAGTCGGGCGTCAAATAGCGGGCGCCCCTGACTGAAGGATCACCACATGCTGATCGCTCAGCGTCCCTCGTTGACCGAAGAGGTCGTCGACGAGTTCCGCTCCCGGTTCGTGATCGAGCCGCTGGAGCCGGGCTTCGGCTACACCCTCGGCAACTCCCTGCGTCGTACGCTCCTCTCCTCGATCCCGGGTGCGGCGGTCACGTCCATCCGCATCGACGGTGTCCTGCACGAGTTCACCACCGTGCCGGGCGTCAAGGAGGACGTCACCGACCTGATCCTCAACATCAAGCAGCTGGTCGTGTCGTCCGAGCACGACGAGCCCGTGGTGATGTACCTGCGCAAGCAGGGCCCGGGTCTGGTCACCGCCGCCGACATCGCGCCCCCGGCCGGTGTCGAGGTGCACAACCCCGACCTCGTCCTCGCCACGCTCAACGGCAAGGGCAAGCTGGAGATGGAGCTGACCGTCGAGCGCGGTCGCGGCTACGTCTCCGCCGTGCAGAACAAGCAGGTCGGTCAGGAGATCGGGCGCATCCCGGTCGACTCGATCTACTCGCCGGTTCTCAAGGTCACGTACAAGGTCGAGGCCACGCGTGTCGAGCAGCGCACCGACTTCGACAAGCTGATCGTCGACGTCGAGACCAAGCAGGCCATGCGTCCGCGCGACGCCATGGCGTCGGCCGGCAAGACCCTGGTCGAGCTGTTCGGTCTCGCCCGCGAGCTGAACATCGACGCCGAGGGCATCGACATGGGTCCGTCCCCGACGGACGCCGCGCTCGCCGCCGATCTGGCGCTGCCGATCGAGGAGCTGGAGCTCACCGTTCGGTCGTACAACTGCCTCAAGCGTGAGGGCATCCACTCCGTGGGTGAGCTGGTCGCCCGCTCGGAGGCCGACCTCCTGGACATCCGTAACTTCGGTGCGAAGTCCATTGACGAGGTCAAGGCCAAGCTGGCCGGCATGGGCCTCGCGCTCAAGGACAGCCCGCCCGGATTCGACCCGACCGCTGCGGCGGACGCGTTCGGTGCCGATGACGACGCGGACGCGGGCTTCGTCGAGACCGAGCAGTACTGAGAGCTCGGTTCGACGGTTCGTTTTCGGCTGCCGGCCGGCTGTGGCTGGTCGCGCAGTTCCCCGCGCCCCTTTGGGGCGCGGGGTCTCCGACAGGCGACCGCCTGCTCGGATACTGACTTCGGTACCTGATACGGCCGGGGCAGACACCTAGGAGAAACACCATGCCGAAGCCCACCAAGGGTGCCCGTCTGGGCGGCAGCGCCGCGCACGAGAAGCTGCTCCTCGCGAACCTCGCGAAGTCGCTCTTCGAGCACGGCCGCATCACCACCACCGAGGCGAAGGCGCGCAAGCTGCGTCCGTACGCCGAGCGTCTGGTCACCAAGGCGAAGAAGGGCGACCTTCACAACCGCCGTCAGGTGCTCCAGGTGATCACGGACAAGAGCATCGTGCACACGCTCTTCACCGAGATCGGCCCGCGCTACGAGAACCGTCCCGGTGGCTACACCCGGATCACCAAGATCGGCAACCGTCGTGGCGACAACGCGCCCATGGCGGTCATCGAGCTGGTCGAGGCGCTGACCGTGGCGCAGGAGGCGACCGGCGAGGCCGAGGCCGCGACGAAGCGCTCCGCCAAGGACGCCGAGGCTGCCGAGGCTGCTGAGACCAAGGTCGACACGACCAAGGCCGACGACGAGGCTGCCGCCGAGGAGTCGAAGGACGCGTAAGCGTTCCGCGTTCGCGGGTCCGTTCCTTTCGAGGGGCGGGCCCGCTTTCGTTTCGCTGAGAGGATCTCTGGGTGAGTGACGAAGTGGAGCCCGGGTTCGTACGGGTGCGGCTGGACCTGTCGTACGACGGGAGCGAGTTCTCCGGCTGGGCCAAGCAGGCCGGTGGGCGGCGGACCGTGCAGGGTGAGATCGAGGACGCGCTGCGGACGGTCACGCGGTCCCGTGAGACGTACGAGCTGACCGTGGCGGGGCGGACCGACGCCGGGGTGCACGCCCGGGGCCAGGTCGCCCATGTCGACCTGCCGCGCGAGGTCTGGGCCGAGCACAACGTGAAGCTGCTCAAGCGGCTCGCCGGTCGGCTGTCCAGGGACGTGCGGGTGTGGGCCCTGCGCGAGGCGCCCGACGGCTTCAACGCCCGGTTCTCCGCGATCTGGCGGCGCTACGCCTACCGCGTCACCGACAATCCCGGCGGCGTCGACCCGCTGCTGCGCGGCCACGTCCTGTGGCACGACTGGCCCCTCGACGTGGACGCCATGAACGAGGCCGCCCGCGCACTGCTGGGCGAGCACGACTTCGCCGCCTACTGCAAGAAGCGGGAGGGGGCCACGACCATCCGGACCCTCCAGGAGCTGAGCCTGGTGCGCGGTGCGGACGACGGGATCATCACCGCCACGGTCCGGGCCGACGCCTTCTGCCACAACATGGTGCGCTCCCTGATCGGGGCGCTGCTCTTCGTCGGCGACGGGCACCGGGGGCCGGACTGGCCGGGGAAGGTGCTCGCGGCCGGCGTACGGGACTCGGCCGTGCACGTCGTACGGCCGCACGGGCTGACGCTGGAGGAGGTCGGCTACCCGGCCGACGAGCTGCTGGCGGCCCGGAACAAGGAGGCGCGGAACAAGCGGTCCCTGCCGGGGGCCGGCTGCTGCTGAACGGACGGCCGTCCGCGGGCGCCGGTCAGTCGCTCGCCCAGGTGCTTAGCAGTCCGGCCACGGCGTCCGCGGCCTCGTCGGCGTCCCGGCCGTCGCCCCGGGCGTCGGGCGCCAGCTCCAGGTGGACGAAGGTCGCGTGCTGCCGCTGGGCCGCGCGGCCCTGGACGTTGGTCGTGCCCTCCAGCGGACAGCGCGCCGACCAGCCCCGGCAGACCCGCAGCCCCTCCGACTCCATCCGGTCGGCCAGGGCGGAGACCTCGCCGGGGGCGCTCTCCGCGGCGCCCGTGGACAGCACGGCGTCGTAGCGGTCCGTGGTGGACTCGGCGAAACCGTGCAGCTGGATGCCGGGCACACCCCGTTCCTGCAGCTCCAGGACGATGCCATGGAAGGCGCTGTCCTCGCGGTGGGCGACGTCGGCGGCGTCCCCGCGTCCGGCCCGCCGGTGGGCGCCGGCCAGGACCAACGCGCCGCCCGGGGTGTCCTCCAGCAGGCGCACGCCCAGCTCCTCGGTGTCCCGGTCGGAGACGGGGTGCGGCACCTGTGCGCTCCAGCGGACGCGGGAGTCGGCGTTCAGGTACAGCCGGCCCCACCGGGCGCTCTCGCCGGAGCCGGTGGCCGCGACCTCGTCGTAGCGTCGGCCGGACTCGGTGTCGGTGAGCCGGGTGACGCCGAGACCGACCGGGGCGAGCAGCCGCTCGGCCTCGCGCGCGTCGCCCTCCAGCAGGCTGCCGACGCCTCGGGCCAGCTGGGCGCGCTCCTCCTCGTCGGGCGGCGAATAGGGACCGTCGGGGTCCAGATCCTTCGTGTACGACAGGACGCGGCTGCGCAGGTCGACCAGTTCACGGGCCGTCGGGTCCGAGTCCTGCGCGGAGGAGTCGGAGGACGCCTGACACCCGGTCAACACCAGGAAGACACCTATCAGACCGAAAACGCACACAAAGCGTGACTGTCTTGTAATGGTAAAGACAGGGTGAGTTGTGAGGCCCATGTGAACATGTTTCGGTGACATTCCGTAAGTCTCTCCGTATGGGTCGTGCCGTGGCGATCCTGGTGGTTACCGCCACTCTGGCCACCGCGTGCGCCTCCGGGTCCGTGGAGCCGCAGGCGAAGCCTGGCGGACGCTCGTTCACCGTGGCCGCCGCGGGTGACGTACTGATCCACCCCGAGCTGGTGGAGCAGGCGGCCAAGGACGCCGAGGAGACCGGCGAGGGCGAGGCCGGGCTGGATTTCGGTCCGCTGCTCGCCGGGGTGAAGCCGGTCATCAGCGAGGCGGACCTGGCGATCTGTCACATGGAGACACCCGTCGGGAAGCCCAAGGGCCCCTTCCAGGGATACCCCGAGTTCCTGGTGCCGCCACAGATTCTGACGGCTCTGAAGGACGTGGGGTACGACACCTGCTCCACGGCCTCCAATCACACCTTCGACCACGGCCTCAAGGCCGTACGGCGGACGCTGGACGCCATGGACGAGGTGGGCCTCGGGCACGCCGGGTCGGCGCGTACGTCCGAGGAAGCAGAGCAGATCAACATCCGGGACGTCAACGGCGTCAAGGTCGCGCATCTCGCGTACTCCTGGGAGTCCTTCCTCAACCCCACGCCCGAGAAGCAGAGCTGGGCCTTCAACCGGAGCAGCACCGAGGAGATCAAGAAGGACGAGAGCCAGGCCCGGAAGGCGGGGGCCGAGGTGGTGATCCTCTCGGTCCACTGGGGCCTGGAGCACTACAACGAGCCGAGCGTGCCGCAGCTGGAACTGGCCCGGCGGATCACCGAGGAGACCGGCATCGACCTGGTGATCGGACACCACGCCCACGTGGTCCAGCCGATCCAGAAGGTGAACGGCACCTGGGTCGCCTACGGCCTCGGCAACCAGGTGGCCCGGCACTCCTCCCCGACCGGGCTGACCGAGGAGGGGGCCATCGGCTGGTTCGAGTTCCGGGAGACGGCCGAGGGCGGCTGGGACGTCACCGCCCGCCACCGCACCACGCTGGTGGACATCCCGCCCGAGGCGGAGCCCGGTGAGGAACTGCCCGACGGCGCCGTCGAGGACCACCGGCTGGTGGACGTGCAGCACCAGCTCGACCACCCGGACGGCCTGTCCGAAGAGCGGCTCGCCCGTTACCGGCTGGCCGCCGACCGCACGCGCGGCTTCCTCTACAACCGGGGCGCTCCCGGCGGTGACGGTCTGGAGCCGCTGTCCCTGGAGGAGTGAGCAGCGCCACAACGTCTTCCGCGTCGAGGCCACAACCTTGACAGCATTTATCAGTCTTTGCAGTGACGGCGTCGCACGACCGCGGCAGCGGTGCGTCCAGCGCGCTGGGCTCCCCGTAGCAACCAAGGAAGAAGACCGGTGACATCGAGTCGTGCCGCGAACTCCGGGCGGAAAGGGCGGCGACGCAGCCGCAGGCGCGCGGACATGCCCCTCCTGGGCGGCATCCGCCCCCCGATCGCGGTGCTGTGCCTGCTGATCGTCGCCCTGGCGGCTCTCACCGCGAAGGTGCTCGGTCCCGGCGAGGACACCGTGGTGCCCAAGGCCGTGCTGTCCTCGCAGCAGCACTTCGCGGAGGACGGCGCGATCGCGCTGCGCGCCTCGATCGACGAGCGGGTCACGGACCTGGAGCGCACCGCCGCCGCGCTGAACGCCAAGAAGCCCGAGGAGCCGGAGCGCGTCCTGTCCGACCTGGGCCGGACCTACCAGAAGTGGACCGGCACCACCGTGGTCGACCTGGAGAGCGGCAAGGTGCTCGCCGCGCGTGGCGAAAGGATCCCTCTCGCCTGGCTCGACAAGGACGTCCTCACCGGCGAGCACGCCCTCACGCCCCGCATGGTGCGGCTGGAGACCGGTGACGTCCGGCTGATGACGATGGCGCTCCTCGACGCGAAGGACCGGCCGCAGCAGCTGCTGATCGCCTCCAACAGCCTGTCCGTGCCCGCCATCAACCTGGGCCCGTTCCGCAGCATGGCGGTCGTCGCCCGGGACGGTGAGGTCCTCGCGACCGAGGGATTCGAACAGTCCGAGGCCCTCAACTCCGACCAGGAGCGCAAGGAACTCGTCTTCCTCCAGAAGCAGATGTCCCGCCTCTCCGGCCAGGCCGCCGAACGCACCGAGGAGCACCCCGTCACCGCCAGGGAGCCCGGCTCCCGGGGCTACCCCGGCGTCAGCGGGACCCTGCTGGGCGACGACTACAACGGCCGGATCACGACCGCCGGGTACGCCTCCCTCGCCCCCTCCGACCCGGAGGAGAAGGACAGCGTCGCCGCCGGCCTCGGCCTCACCGTGGTGGCGATGCTGCCCGTGGTCCAGCAGCAGGGTGCCGCCGAGACGGGCCGGGAACTGTACGGGCTGGTCGCGGCCGGGGCGCTGGTCGTGCTCGGGCTGCTGGCCGCGGCCGTGCTGTGGGCGGCCGTGCAGCGCCCGCTGCTGCGGCTGTTCCTGGAGTCCCGCCGGCTCGCCCGCGGCGATCTGACCCGGCCCGTCGCGGTGCCCCGCTGGGGCGAGGCCGCACGGATCGGCGCCGCGCTGGAACGCCTGCGGGCACAGCTCAACGGCACCGATGAGGGCCCCGGCGCCAAAAGCGGCAAGGTCCGCCTCGGCATGCGCGTGCCGCTCGCGGCGACCGCCGTTGTGCTGCTCCTGTGGTGCGTGCCGGTCGGCCTGCTGCTGAACCGCACCGACGGCTCGGTCAGCGTGCCCGCCACCATCGTCAACGACCAGCGCGACCGCACCGACCTGATCGCCGACCGCGTCCGCCGGGCGCTCAACGAGGCCCAGGCCGACCTCGTCTCCACCTCCCGGCTGATCGACGCGGACGACCCCGACGCCGCCGAGACCCTGCTGACGGACGCCCTGGAGGAGCACACCCGCTACCAGGCCCTGTACGTCGTGGACGCCGACGGCGATGTCGTCGCCCGTGCCGGGGGAGACCCGCACCACTGGAGCGACGACGAGGACCTGCCGTTGGTCCGCGTCTCCGGCAAGGGCGACAGGAAGCCGGTGATCCAGGCCGCCGCCCCCGTGCCGGAGCACAAGGGCACCACCCTGGTCGGCGAGGTACGGGTGGAGTTCCTCAACTCGCTGCTGAAGCGGCCCGGCCTCGGCGAGGTCCGTGTGGTGAACGCCGACGCGCGGACCGTCGCCGCCAGCGACGGCTTCCTGGCCTTCGAGAAGCTGCCCGGCGACGCCCTGACCGACCTGGTCCGCGCGGGCAACGTGCCGGTCGGCGCCGGCCCCGTCGAGAACGGCCTGCTCATCCGGGACGGCGGCGACGTCACCGTGGCCGCCGCGGCCCCCTTCTCCGGCGGCGGCATCGCCTCCGACATCGGCTGGACCGTGGTCAGCAGCCAGGACGCCGACCACTTCGAGATCGCCGCCTACGAGCGTGAGGACCGCAGCGTGCTCGCCGGGATGCTGGGCCTCGCCGCGATCGTCGTCTGCCTGGGCTGGGTCTACCTGGTCGTGGCCCGGCCACTGCGAGCCCTGGCCACCAGTGCCGAGAAGCTCGCCGACGGAGACCTCAAGACCGTGCACTACCCCCGCTACCAGGACGAGGTCGGGGCCGTCGTCCGCAGCCTCGAACTGCTCCGCCAGCAGTTGCAGGCCCGCCGACAGAACCAGGCCCGCCGGTCGGCCGAGTCCCGGCCCGCCGCCGGAGGAAGGTGATCCCGAGTGCTCTACCTGTACTTCGTCCTGCTGGCCGGCAGCCTGTTCCTGCTCGTCGCGGGCATCGTGGAGCAGCGCCGGCACTACGCGGCCCTGCACTCCATCCCCTCCCGCGTGCTCGTCAACGGCATCCGCGGCAAGTCCTCCATCACCCGGCTGTGCGCGGGCGCGCTGCGCGGCGGTGACCTGGTCACCGTGGCCAAGACGACCGGTACCGCCGCGCGCTTCATCCACCCCGACGCCACCGAGGAGCCGGTCTACCGCAAGTTCGGCATCGCCAACGTCGTCGAGCAGATCGGCATCGTCCGCCGGGCCGCCACCTACCGTCCCGACGCGCTGGTCATCGAGTGCATGGCGGTCATGCCGGCCCTCCAGGAGGTCAACCAGAGCAAGCTGATCCGCTCCACGATCGGCGTGCTGTGCAACGTCCGCGAGGACCACCTCGCCGAGATGGGCCCGACCCTGGACGACGTGGCGCGCTCGCTGTGCCGCTCGATGCCCGAGAACGGCATCTGCGTCACCGCCGAGAAGGAGCGCTTCCACATCCTCCAGGAGGAGGCGGACGCCCGTAACTGCCGACTGGTCTACGCGGACCCCGAGATGGTCACCGACGACGAGCTGCGCGGCTTCAGCTGGTTCACCTTCAAGGAGAACGTCGCGATCGCCCTGGTCGTCGCCGAGCTGGTCGGCGTGGAGCGGCAGGTCGCCCTCCAGGGTATGTACGACGCCCCGCCGGACCCGGGCGTGCTCTCCGTGGAGCGCTACGTGGCGCCCGAGGGCAAGCGCCTCGCCTTCGCCAACGTCTTCGCGGCCAACGACCCCGAGTCGACGCTGATGAACATCAACCAGCTGCTCGACCTCGGTGCCATCCGCCGCCCGCTCAACGTCGTGATCAACTGCCGTCCGGACCGCGTCGAGCGCAACGGGCAGATGGGCGAGATCATCCCCGACCTGGAGCCGGACAACGTCTTCGTCATCGGGCACCCGTCCAAGAGCGCCATCGACGCCATCCCCGCCCAGTGGCGGGAGAGGGCGGTCGACCTGGGCGGCGAACGACGGTCCGCCGACGAGTTCATGCCTGAGCTGCTCGGCCGGATGTCCGACGGCTCCTCCCTGGTCGCCATCGGCAACATCCACGGCCAGGGCGAGGAGCTCCTGGAGTTCCTGGCCGAGCTCCCGGCGGACGACAGCGACAGCGACACCGGCGCGGCGGCGCCGAGCCTGGACCCGTTCGCCTCGTACCCGACGGCGTACGAGGAGCGCTATCAGGCCTCGCAGACCCAGGAGATCCCGGTGGTCCGCATCCCGGCCCAGCCGACGGGACCGTACGGGCAGCAGCACGGTCAGTACGAGCGGCAGCAGTACGAGCAGCAACAGCAGCAAGAGCAGCAAGAGCAGTACGAGCAGCCCCGGTACGGACAGCGGTACGAGCAGCAGTACGGGCAGTACGCCCCCGACCGGGAGCCCTGGCCGCCCCACGACGAAGCGCACGACGACCCCTACGGCGGGACCCCCCGCCCACCTGCCCGGAGACCCCGTTGACCACCGCCGCACTCACCCCCGAGATGGCCGCCCTCGGCATCGCCATAGGCCTGTTCTTCTCGCTGCTGTGCTACCTCACCACCAATCTGTCCCCCGGTGGCATGATCACGCCGGGCTGGATCGCGCTGACCCTCATCGAGGACCTCCAGCGCGCGGCCATGATGGTGGGCGTCACCGCGCTGACCTATGCGGGCACCAAGATCATGCAGCGGCTGGTGATCCTTTACGGCAAGCGGCTGTTCGCCGCGGTGGTGCTGCTGGGCGTGCTGCTCCAGGCCACGGTGATGATCGTGCTCTCGATCGAGTTCCCGCTCCTCTACGGCAACCAGACCCTCGGGTTCATCGTGCCCGGCCTCGTCGCCTACCAGATGGTGCGCCAGCCCAAGGGCGCCACCCTGCTGGCCACCGGCACGGTCTCCCTCATGGCCTACATCGTCGTCGCCGCCGGCCTGCTGCTCGGCGTCATGCCCACCGTCTGAGAACGAGCCCGCGAACGAGTCCGCGAACGAGGAGGAGCAAACCATGGCGGCGAAAGCCAAGAAGAAGTCGCGTCCGGTCGTCTCGGGCCTGGTGGTGCTGGCGCTCGTCGGCACGTCCGGCTACCTCACCCTGGAGCTGCGCAAGCAGGAGGAGACGGGCGTCACGGAGGTCAGGAACGTCGGCGTCCTGGACGGGTCCCGCGGCTCCGGGAGTGGCGGCACCTCGAAGGACGACGGCGAGGAGAGCTGGTCGCGGCTGGAGAACCCGGCGCGCTCCGTGCTGCGCGACGCGGACGGCCGGATCAGGGCCGTGCTCACCGACGGGGCGCGCACCGCCACCCTGACCGGACCGGCGCGCACCTTCGAGGAGCCCGCCTCGACCTCCTCCAAGGTCTCCACCACGGACTGGGTCCGCCTCATGCCCGAGCCCTGGACGAAGGGCGCCGAGAAGAAGAAGTGGTTCAAGGAGTGGTACGCCGAATACCAGGACAGCAAGGAGGACGACCTGTTCGCCTTCGCCTTCCAGTACGTGGCGGGCGCGCCGCAGAAGAAGGACGAGCAGGGCATCGCCTACGCCGGTGACGCGAACTTCGGCCCGCTGAACACCACCGGTGCCGAGGACGGCGACCTGCGCCTGGAGCAGTCCGACTTCTACGACTACCTCGGCGTCCCGTACCCGTTCCGCGACGGCTCGACCGGCACGCCGGAGGCCATGCGCGCCAGGTCCCTGGACTGCTCCGGCTTCATCCGCATGGTGCTCGGCTACCGCGCCCGCTACCCGCTGATGTCCTCCGACACCTCCGGCGACGGCCTGCCGCGCACCGCCAACGGCATGGCCCGCTCCAATGAGGGCGTCGACGTGCTCCCGCTGGCCGGAGTGTCGCCGGACGACCGGCCGTCCGCCATCGACCAGCTCCAGCCCGGCGACCTCGTCTTCTTCAAGCTCGACACGCGCACCAAGGAGCGGCTGGACCACGTGGGCATGGTGCTCGGCTACGACACCGAGGGCCACCTGATCTTCGTCTCCAGCCGGGAGGAGGTCAACGGACCGACCATCGGCGACATGGGCGGCGTCTCCCGCCTGGACGGCAACGGCTACTACGCGAAGACGCTGCGCAGCGCCAAGCGGCTCTGACGGCGGGCGGGGGCAGCGGGTGCGGCGGGTGCAGCCGGATCAGCCCTCCGCCGCCGCCGAAGCCTGGGCCTCGCCGCGCCTGCGGATCTGCCGGAAGGCGAACTCGGCCAGGTCGTCGCCGGCCCGGAACACCGCCGTGGACTTCTCCGTGACGTTCTTGCCGTTCGTGAAGCCGGCGACGGTGAAGTAGGCGTAGCGGCCGTAGGAGTTGGTGGTGGAGCGGCAGACGGCGCCGGTGCAGAAGGACTTGACGCCGCCGCCGGACAGGGAGCGCACGATGCTCTTCTTGTCGGCCTGCTTCTTGGCCTTGGCGGCCTGCGCCTCGGTGTCGAAGACGGCCACGCCGACCGTCACGGCGGTGTCGCCCTTGGTGTAGGTGACGCGGAGCAGCCGGGTGCAGTCATTGGCGTCGAGGACCTTGGGCAGGGTGCCCTGGGCGGCGGAGCCGCAGGTGCGGGTGTCGGCCATCGGGCCCTTCTTGTAGACCGTGTCGCCCATGGTCAGCTGGGTGCCGGGGAAGAGCAGGTCGGGGCTGAGCGGGGCCTTGTCCTTCTTGGCGCTGGAGACGAAGTCCTTCGGGTCCAGCGGCGGCGGGGCGCTGGTCGGGGCGAAGGACGGCTCGGTGGCCGTCGCGCTGGGTATGTCCGCCGTCGCGGGGAGCTGCGAGGAGGGGCCGTCGGACGCCTGGCCGGAGCCGTTCGCCGAGACCACGGCCACGGCGACGGCACTGGCTATCGCCACGGTGGCCAGCGCGCCGCCACCGATGAAGAGCAGCCGGCGCCGCTTGGCGCGGGCCTCGGATGCCTCGGCCAGAGCGGCCCAGTCCGGGGTGTTGTCGCCGTCTCCACTGTTCCAGGGCTGCTGCTGCGATTGCGGTTTCCAGGGATCCCACTGCGACTGAGGTCCCCCCTGCCCAAAGCTCATGGGCCGCATCTTAGACGGGCCAAGTGGCGTGCTGGTGCGTCTCCGAAGGCCGCGCAGCACCTAGCGTTCCGTTCATGCGGACGGGCAAAAACGACATCTCCGGGTGGTTGGTGCGACCGGCGGGCGGGCCAGCGTGGGCGGTGCTGGTCGTGGTGCTGGCGGCGTCCGCGGTGCATGCGGGCCGTGTGACCTCGGACGGCGGGATGGACAACGCGATCGTCGTGCGGGCCGCTCGCACCTGGCTGGCCGGCGGCTCCCCGTACGACGACCCGCACTTCCTCTACTTCCCGAGCGCGGTGCTCGCCGCCGCCCCGCAGGCAGCGCTGCCTCCGGAGGTGCTGCGGGTGCTGGTGCCGTGCGTGGTGACGGCCCTGCTGGCGCTGGGCTGGGCCTGTGCGCTGCGGCTGCACCGCGTGCCGCTCGGCAGCCGGCTGGCGGTGCTCGGGCTGACCGGGCTCGCGGTGGGCTTCGCGCCGTTCGGGCACCTGGTGCGCCTCGGCAACTGGACCGTGACGGCGGCGGTGGCCCTGCCGCTGGCCCTGCTGCTGGCCGGCCGGGGGCGGTGGACGGCGGCGGGCGTGGTCATCGGCGCCGCCGTGGCGCTCAAGCCGCTGCTCGCGCCCGTCCTCCTGCTCTTCCTGTTCGCCGGGCGGTGGCGGGCGCTGGCGGCGGCCGTCCTGGTGCCCGCGCTGGCCTGCGGGGCGGCGGCGCTGCTGATGCCCGACCCGGCGGGCTTCTTCACTCGCACCCTGCCGTTCCTGCTGCACGGCGACGACGGCTTCGTACGGCTCTACGAGGCATCCCCGGCGGCCGTGCTGCCCCGGCTCGGGGTGCCGGGGGCGCTCGCCCAGGGGCTCGCGGTGGCGGCGGCCGGGGCCGGGGTGCTGTGCGCGTACGTCCGCTGGCGCCGTGCCGACCCCGGGCCGCTGCGGCTTTCGGAGACCGGCGCGGGCCTGATGCTCTCGGCGTTCCTCGTCTCCCGGCCCTCCTACGACCACTACCTCCTGGTCGCCCTGCCGCTGCTGCTCGCCGGGCTGCCGTACGCCGGCTCGGTGGCCCGCGGGGCCTGGTTCTGGATCGCCCTGGTGCCGCAGGTACCGGGGCTGACCTGGCCCTGGCTGGAGTCGGAGCGGCGGCGGGCCTTCAAGGACGCCTTCACGCTGTGCGTGCTGGCGGTGACGGTCGCGCGGCGGTCCCGGGCCGGCGCGGCGGCCGCCGGCGATCACGCGCGCGCGAGGCCCGAGCCGGAGCCCGCCCCGGCCCCGGCGACTTCGTTTTGACCCGGCTATGGGACCCCGGGTACTCTGCACAGTCGTATGTGTATTGGCTTGCTCATTCTCACGTGAGGGGCCCTTACACCGGTCCACCGGGACCGATGACCAGCGACCTGCACGCGGTATGCGTCACCGCGGTGCGGTCAAGGCTGTCGTGATCGTCTTCGGTGACCATGTCAGGACCACTCACTGAAGAAGCGAAGGCTACGAACCGTGCGTACGTACAGCCCCAAGCCCGGCGATGTGACGCGCCAGTGGCACGTCATCGACGCTCAGGACGTCGTCCTGGGTCGTCTGGCCACCACTGCGGCCTCCATCCTGCGCGGCAAGCACAAGCCGATCTACGCGCCCCACGTCGACACCGGTGACTTCGTCATCATCATCAACGCCGACAAGGTGCACCTCTCCGGCAACAAGCGGACCCAGAAGATGGCGTACCGCCACTCCGGGTACCCGGGCGGCCTGCGCTCCGTGCGCTATGACGAGCTGCTGGACAAGAACCCCGAGAAGGCCGTCGAGAAGGCCATCAAGGGCATGCTCCCGAAGAACTCCCTGGGCCGTCAGATGCTCTCGAAGCTGAAGGTCTACAAGGGTGACCAGCACCCGCACGGCGCGCAGCAGCCGCAGCCGTTCGAGATCACCCAGGTCGCGCAGTAGTTCCGGCCACCCCCTAAGACTGAAGAGAATCTGAGGAGCATCGTGGCCGAGACCACTGCCGAGCAGCCGCTCGAAGAGATCGACATCGACAGCTACACCACCGAGTCCGAGGTGCCCGTCGAGGGCGAGTACACCTCGGAGTCCATGGCCTCCGCCTTCGGCGAGCCCCAGCCGGCCGCCGGCCTGGGCCGTCGCAAGAACGCCATCGCCCGTGTCCGGATCGTCCCGGGCACCGGCAAGTGGAAGGTCAACGGGCGCACGCTCGAGGACTACTTCCCGAACAAGGTCCACCAGCAGGAAGTCAACGAGCCCTTCAAGGTGCTCGAGCTGGACAACCGCTACGACGTCATCGCCCGCATCTCGGGTGGCGGCGTCTCCGGTCAGGCCGGTGCGCTCCGTCTCGGTGTCGCCCGCGCCCTGAACGAGGCCGACGTCGACAACAACCGCGGTCCGCTCAAGAAGGCCGGTTACCTCAAGCGCGACGACCGTGCGGTCGAGCGCAAGAAGGCCGGTCTGAAGAAGGCCCGCAAGGCTCCGCAGTACAGCAAGCGCTAAGTCGCACCGGCTGTACTCCGAACGCCCCGGCGGCACGCCACTGTGCTGCCGGGGCGTTCGTTTATCCCCGTCGTTGGGCGTATAACGGCACAAGACGTTCAGACGCTCAGAGGTTCAGAAGCTCAAAGGCTTGTGTGATCGGATGGCCGGGCGGTGCGTTGCGACGCGGGTCCGTGACCACGGGAGCCGGCTGTGTGGGCCGCACCGGCAGCCGCTTCCGGAATTGACGTTTCCTCAGGAGGACAAGTGGGACGACTCTTCGGCACGGACGGCGTGCGCGGTGTCGCCAACGCGGATCTGACGGCCGAGCTGGCGCTCGGTCTCTCCGTCGCCGCGGCGCACGTACTGGCGGAGGCGGGCACCTTCGCCGGGCACCGCGCGACCGCGGTGGTCGGACGGGACCCGCGCGCCTCCGGGGAGTTCCTGGAGGCCGCCGTGGTCGCGGGCCTGGCCAGCGCCGGTGTGGACGTGCTGCGGGTCGGCGTGCTGCCGACGCCCGCGGTGGCCCACCTCACCGGCGCGCTCGGCGCCGACCTCGGCGTCATGCTCTCCGCGAGCCACAACGCCATGCCCGACAACGGCATCAAGTTCTTCGCCCGCGGCGGCCACAAGCTCGCCGACGAGCTGGAGGACCGCATCGAGGCCGTCTACGCCGACCACCGCACCGGTGCCCCCTGGGACCGCCCGACCGGCGCCGGTGTCGGCCGCGTCCGCGACTACGACGAGGGCCTCGACCAGTACGTCGCCCACCTCGTCGGCGTCCTGCCCAACCGCCTCGACGGGCTGAAGATCGTCCTCGACGAGGCGCACGGCGCCGCCCACCGGGTCTCGCCCGAGGCGTTCGCGCGGGCCGGGGCCGAGGTCGTCACCATCGGCGCGGTGCCGGACGGCCTCAACATCAACGACGGCTGCGGCTCCACCCACCTCGACCTGCTCAAGGGCGCCGTCGTCGAGCACGGTGCCGACCTGGGCATCGCCCACGACGGCGACGCCGACCGCTGCCTGGCCGTGGACCACACCGGCGCGGAGGTGGACGGCGACCAGATCCTCGCCGTGCTCGCGCTGGCGATGCGGGAGCGCGACGCGCTGCGGTCCGACACCGTCGTGGCGACCGTCATGTCCAACCTGGGCTTCAAGCTCGCCATGGAGCGCGAGGGCATCCGGTTCGCGCAGACCGGGGTGGGCGACCGGTACGTCCTGGAGGAGATGAAGGAGCACGGCTACGCCCTCGGCGGCGAGCAGTCCGGCCACGTCATCATCCTCGACCACGCCACCACCGGCGACGGCACGCTGACCGGCCTGATGCTGGCCGCGCGGGTCGCGCAGACCGGCCGTACGCTCCGGGACCTCGCGTCCGTCATGGAGCGGCTGCCGCAGGTCCTGATCAACGTGCCGGACGTGGACAAGTCCCGGGTGACGACCTCTGCCGAGCTGGCGACCGCCGTCGCGGAGGCCGAGCGGGAGCTGGGCAGCACCGGGCGGGTACTGCTGCGGCCCTCCGGGACCGAGCCGCTGGTGCGGGTGATGGTGGAGGCGGCGGACATCGAGCAGGCTCGGTCTGTCGCGGGGCGGTTGGCCGATTCGGTGAAGTCCGCGCTGGGGTAGTTCTGCGAGCCGGGTCGGGGGCGGGGGTTCTGTGTCGTCGCGGGCTGCGGCGCCGTCGTGGCCGATCGCGCAGTTCCCCGCGCCCCCAGGCAGGTCTCCTCATCCGGCGTTGTCCGGTTTGGTCAATCGGTTGCGCTGAGTCGCCCACAGAGCCTTCTGAGCCAGCAGCGTGAGAGTGCCGGCCAGGACGATGCCCCCCAGGTTCAGCAGGAGCTGCTCGGTGGAGCCCACCGTCTGCTTGGTGTCCTCGTAGCTCAGGGCGACGGCCGCGTTCGCGGCGGCCGGGACCGTGGTGACGGAGATGGCGACGCCGACCAGGGCGCCGGACTTGGCGGAGGTCAGCGAGAGCGTGCCCGCCACTCCGGCGAGGAGGGCCACCACGAACGAGAACCAGTCCGGGGCGTAGACGAACCCGGTGTTGGGCCGGTCGGCGTCGAGCTTGCTCTCGCTGAAGAGGCCGAAGGCGTCCATCACCCAGCTGAACGCCACCGTCACCGCCATCGCCGCCGCGAATCCCACCAGCAGTGCGATCGCCGACCGCAGGGCCAGTCGCGGGGTCCGCTGCACGATGGCCGTGCAGACGCCGGCCAGCGGGCCGAACTCCGGTCCGACCGCCATCGCGCCCACGATCAGGATGGCGTTGTCGAGCACCACGCCGCAGGCCGCGATCATCGTGGCGAGGGTGATGAAGGCGACGTAGGTGATGGAGAGGGTCGACTCCTCGTGCGTCGCCTCCTCCAGCTGCTCCCACAGCACCGCGTCGGCGGGCTCGCCCGGCGCGTCCCGCTCCGCCTTGTCGGCGTGCTCGGACAACGACAGGTCGATGTTCTCCGCGGTGATGGCGCCGCTGCTGTCGATGCCCAACCCCCGGAGCCGGCTGATGAGTTCGTCGCCGGCCTCGCGGGCCACGTCGCACATGACGACGTCGCCCTCGGGCTCGCGGGCGGCGCCCGGCAGGACGACGAGGTGGGTGGTGCCGACCGTCCGGTCGATCAGCCGGACCACCTCGTCGGTGCGGTCGGCCGGGGTGATCAGGCGCAGATGCAGCATCCGGCATTTCTACCGGCTGGGACGGGCGCCGTCACAGTTTGCGCAGGCTCAGCCGCTGCACCTTGTGGTCGGGGCCCTTGCGCAGGATGAGGGTGGCCCGGCCGCGGGTGGGGGCCACGTTCTCCACCAGGTTGGGCTTGTTGATGGTGCGCCAGGTGGTGCGGGCGTAGTCGAGGGCCTCCTCCTCCGACACCTGGGTGTACTTGCGGAAGTACGAGGACGGGTTCTGGAAGGCGGTCTCGCGCAGCTTGCGGAAGCGGCTGAGGTACCAGTGCTCGATGTCCTCGATGCGGGCGTCGACGTACACGCTGAAGTCGAAGTAGTCGGCGAGACCGACCCTGGTGCGGCCGTCCTTGCCGGGCAGCGCGGGCTGGAGCACGTTGAGGCCCTCGACGATCAGGATGTCGGGGCGGCGGACGACGAGCTTCTGGTCCGGGACGATGTCGTAGATGAGGTGGGAGTAGACCGGGGCGGTCACCTCGCCCTTGCCCGCCTTGATGTCGGCGACGAAGCGGGTCAGCGCCCGGCGGTCGTACGACTCGGGGAAGCCCTTCCGGGACATCAGGCCGCGGGCCTCCAGCTCCTTCGTGGGCAGCAGGAAGCCGTCGGTCGTGACCAGCTCGACGCGCGGGTGCTCGGGCCAGCGGGACAGCAGCGCCTGGAGCAGGCGGGCGACGGTGGACTTGCCGACCGCGACCGAGCCGGCGACCCCTATGACGAAGGGGGTGCCGGACTGCGAGCCCTGTTCACCGAGGAAGGTGTTCAGCGCCCCGCGCAGGCCGTCGGTGGCGCCGACGTAGAGGTTGAGGAGCCGGGACAGCGGGAGGTAGATGTCCCGCACCTCGTCGAGGTCGATGACGTCGCCGAGGCCGCGCAGCTTTTCGACCTCCTCGGCGGTGAGGGGCAGCGGCGTCTTGTCGCGCAGCGCGCTCCACTCGGGGCGGGTGAGGTCGACGTAGGGAGTCGCCTCCGGCCGCTGCCGGTGGGCGCTCCGGGGCATCGAGGAGACCGGAGAGATCACAGTCCATTGTTAACGGAGTTCGAACGGGGCGGCGGGTGGGGTGTGTCACTCTGCCCGCCGCACCTAATGGCGGAAGATCACGTCGGCGTCACGGTCGGATACCGGGTGGCGCATCACTGATCATCTGTCAGTCGGCTGTGAATACAGTGCTCGCACATACGTGCGGAACCTCCGCCGTCTGGAAGAGAGAGCCCAACGTGAGACTGACCGCCGTCCGCCGTACCGCCCTCGCGGCCTCCGCCGCCGCCCTGGCCCTCCTCGTCACCGCTTGCGGCGGCTCCTCCGACGACGACAAGAAGGCCGGCGACGGCAAGGCCGAGGGCGGCGCGGCCGCCTCGGCGGCCCCCGCGGCCGCCAAGGCGCTCACCGCCGCCGAGCTGGAGAAGGCCGCGCTGGCGCAGGCGGACGTCGACAACGGCAAGGTCACCAAGACGTCCGCGGCGGACGACGTGAGCAAGGACAAGGTGAAGGGCGGCGACAAGGCCTGCGAGCCGCTCGCCTTCGCCGAGACCGGCGTCCCGCTGGGCGAGCCGGCGGCGACCGCGAAGCGGAGCTGGACGGAGGGCCCGAAGAAGCCGTCCGGCGACGAGACCACCGAGGAGGCCATCGGTGCCGCCTTCGACCTGGACAAGGCCCTGGTGACGCTGGCCACCTACGACGACGGCGGCGCGGAGGCCGTCCTGAAGGACGTGAAGGAGGCCGCCGGCAAGTGCGCCGGAGGCTTCACCTTCACCGCGGTCGGTGAAACGGCCAAGATCGCCAAGGTGGTCGAGGGCAAGGCGCCCGGCGGCGCCGACGAGGCGGTCGCGATGACGATGACGATGGTCGGCGATGACGGCGACGAGTTCCCGGTCAAGGTGGTCGTCACCCGCAAGGGCTCCACCGTCGCCTCCTTCACCGTCCTCAACCTCGCCGCCGCCGGAACCGGCAAGGACTTCCCGTTCCCGACGGAGATCAGCGACGCCCAGCTCGCCAAGCTCGGCTGAGTCCAGCGTCGACGCTCCGCCGAAGTTCCCACCGGGACGTTCGTACCCCGGTGGGAATTTCCGATTTCGGGCACGGGAAGGCCGGTTCGCGACCGGATCTGATCGTAGGCTGCCCGTCATGTGCGGAATCGTGGGATACGTGGGATCTCAGTCGGCGCTCGATGTCGTGATGGCCGGGCTGAAGCGGC
The DNA here is from genome assembly GCF_042744565.1 of Streptomyces sp. NPDC058812. NCBI lineage: Bacteria > Bacillati > Actinomycetota > Actinomycetes > Kitasatosporales > Streptomycetaceae > Streptomyces > Streptomyces sp. NPDC058812. Next base: position 150,082 of record NZ_JBHYOB010000004.1, on the reverse strand, counting down.
TCGAATACCGGGGATACGACTCGGCGGGCGTCGCCGTGCTCGCCGACGGCGGCCTCGCCACCGCCAAGCGCGCCGGAAAGCTCGTCAACCTGGACAAGGAACTGGCCGAACGGCCACTGCCGACCGCCGTCACCGGCATCGGCCACACCCGCTGGGCCACACACGGCGGCCCTACCGACGCCAACGCCCACCCGCACCTCGACAACGCGGGCCGGGTGGCCGTGGTCCACAACGGCATCATCGAGAACTTCGCCCCCCTGCGGGCCGAGCTGGCGGAGCGCGGCCACGAGCTGGCCTCCGAGACCGACACCGAGGTCGTCGCCCACCTGCTCGCCGAGGAGTTCTCCGGCTGCGCCGACCTCGCCGAGGCGATGCGGCTGGTGTGCCGGCGCCTGGAGGGCGCGTTCACGCTGGTCGCGGTGCACGCGGACGCGCCGGACGTGGTCGTGGGCGCGCGCCGCAACTCGCCGCTCGTGGTGGGTGTGGGGGAGGGCGAGTCCTTCCTCGCCTCGGACGTGGCGGCCTTCATCGCCCACACCCGGGACGCCATCGAACTCGGCCAGGACCAGGTCGTCGAGCTGCGCCGGGACGGCGTGACGGTCACCGGCTTCGACGGCACCCCGGCCGACGTCCGCTCCTACCACGTCGACTGGGACGCCTCGGCCGCCGAGAAGGGCGGCTACGCCTCCTTCATGCTCAAGGAGATCGCCGAGCAGCCGAAAGCGATCGCCGACACCCTCCTGGGCCGCATCGACGGCTCGGGCACGCTCAGCCTCGACGAGGTGCGCATCCCTCCAGAGGTACTCCGGGAGGTCGGCAAGGTCGTCGTCATCGCGTGCGGTACGGCCTTCCACGCCGGGCTGATCGCCAAGTACGCCATCGAGCACTGGACGCGGATCCCCTGCGAGGTGGAGCTGGCCAGCGAGTTCCGCTACCGCGATCCGATCCTCGACCAGCAGACCCTGGTCGTCGCGATCTCCCAGTCCGGCGAGACCATGGACACCCTCATGGCCCTGCGCCACGCCCGCGAGCAGGGCGCCAAGGTGCTGGCCATCTGCAACACCAACGGCTCCACCATCCCCCGCGAGTCCGACGCCGTGCTCTACACGCACGCCGGCCCCGAGGTCGCCGTCGCCTCCACCAAGGCCTTCCTCACCCAACTGGTGGCCTGCTACCTCGTCGCCCTCTACCTGGGGCAGGTGCGCGGCACGAAGTACGGCGACGAGATCCGCGACGTCGTCCGCGACCTCTCCCGTATCTCCGGCGCGGTCGAACAGGTCCTGGAGACGATGCGGCCCGTGCGCGAACTGGCACGCTCCCTCGCCCACAAGAACACGGTGCTGTTCCTGGGCCGGCACGTCGGCCACCCGGTCGCCCTCGAAGGCGCCCTCAAGCTCAAGGAGCTGGCGTACATGCACGCCGAGGGCTTCGCGGCGGGCGAGCTGAAGCACGGGCCGATCGCGCTGATCGAGGAGGACCTGCCGGTCGTCGTGGTCGTCCCGTCCCCGCGCGGGCGCTCGGTCCTCCACGACAAGATCGTGTCCAACATCCAGGAGATCCGGGCCCGCGGCGCCCGCACCATCGTCATCGCCGAGGAGGGCGACGAGGCGGTCGTCCCCTACGCCGACCACCTCGTCCGCGTCCCAGTGACCCCGACGCTGCTCCAACCGCTGGTGGCGACGGTGCCGCTGCAGGTCTTCGCGTGCGAGCTGGCGACGGCCCGGGGGAACGAGGTGGACCAGCCGCGGAACCTGGCGAAGTCCGTGACGGTGGAGTAGGTCTCGGTCGGCCGTCGGTGGGCGGAGTGCCGAGGGGGCGGAACCGGGGGCGTTTCGTCGTCCCTACGGCGCTCCGTCCCACGGGCCCCGGAAAGCGCCGCCGCACCATGCCCCTGGCTCAGACCCCCCGCACGCCCCGCCACGCCAGGGGAATCGCCTCCGCGACATCATGTGCCCCCACCGGCGCCCCCTCCGCCGCGAAACGTCCCGCCAGGCCGTGGACGTACGCCGCCACGCTCCCCGCGTCCCGCGCCGACAGTCCCGCCGCCAGCAGCGACCCCGCCAGGCCGGACAGCACGTCCCCGCTGCCCGCCGTGGCGAGCCACGACGTCCCCGTCGAGTTGACCCGTACCGGACCTCCCTCCGACCCGGCCACCACCGTCGTCGACCCCTTCAGCAGCACCGTCGCCCCGTACCGCTCCGCCAGCTCCCGTGCCGAGGCCAGACGCGACCCCTCGACCTCCTCCCGACTCACCCCGAGCAGCGCCGCCGCCTCCCCGGCATGCGGCGTCATCAGCGTCGGCGCCGTACGCCCCCGCACGGCCCCCGCGTCGGCCAGCCGCAGTCCGTCCGCGTCGATCAGCACCGGCACCTCCGCGCCGAGCACCTCCGCCACGGTCCCGGCGTCGTCACCGGCCCCCGGCCCCACGACCCACGCCTGGACCCGCCCCGCCCGCTTCGGCCCCTGGTCCGACACGAGCGTCTCCGGATAGCGGGCGATCACCGCGTCCCCGGCCGGACCGACGTACCGCACCGCCCCGGCCCCGCCCCGCAGCGCCCCGGCGACGGCGAGCACGGCCGCGCCCGGATAACGGGCCGAACCGGCGGCGATGCCCACGACCCCCCGCCGGTACTTGTCGCTCTCGGCCCCCGGCACCGGCAGCAGCCGCGCGACGTCCGCGTGCTGCAAAGCCTCCAGCCCGGCCGCGTCGTTCGGCAGCGGCAGCCCGATGTCCACCAGCCGCACCGCCCCCGCGTACTCCCGCGCCGGGTCGACCAGCAGCCCCGGTTTGTGCGTCCCGAACGTCACCGTCAGGTCGGCCCGTACGGCCGCCCCCCGCACCTGCCCGGTGTCGGCGTCGACCCCGCTCGGCAGGTCGACGGCGACGACGGCGGCCCGCGACCGGGCGGCCGCGTCGGCGAGCGGCACCGCCTCCTCGCGCAGCCCGCCCTTGCCGCCGATCCCGACGATGCCGTCGACGACGAGATCGGCCCGCGCGATCAACTCCCCGGCGGACCCGGACCCGGCCTCGGACCCGGACCCGGCCTCGGACCCGGACCCGGACCCGGCTCCGGAGTCCACGACCCGTCCGCCCGCCCGGCGCAACGTGGCCAGCCCCCCGCCGTGCGCGCGCTCCGGCGTGAGCAGCACCGCCGTCACGCCCGCCCCGCGCCGGGCGAGCCGTGCCCCGGCGTACAGGGCGTCGCCGCCGTTGTCCCCGCTCCCGACCAGCAGCACCACCCGGCTGCCGTAGACCCGGCCGGCCACTCGTCCGAGCACCTCGGCGCAGGCGGCGGCGAGCCCGGCCGCGGCCCGTTGCATCAACATCCCCTCCGGGAGCCGTGCCATCAGCTCCCGTTCGGCGTTCCTGACCATCTCCACGCTGTACGCAGTCCGCATGCCGTCGAGTCTTCCCCGTACACCGTGGACGTTCACGACCCCGTACCCCGCAGTACCCATTGACGCTCCCGCGCCCCGTTGCCACACTCCACCCACCCCACACGATGAATCGATTCAGTCGAATGGCGTTCGACTTGATCGCTTCGACGAGAGGACGAATCCCCCCATGAGTCGCAGCATGAGACGCTCCATGAGACGCAGATCCGCACTCCTCGCCACCGCGGGCGCCGTCGCCCTCCTCACCACGGCCGGCACCCTCACCACCCCGGCCGCCGTCCCCGCGACCGCCGCCCCCGCCCGCGCCACCGCCGCCTGCGGTGAGGGCTCGTACCAGGCCGAGGCCGTACGCAGCGGCAGCACATGGACCGCCCGCCGCGGCGGCACCGTCGTCCACACCGGCGGTGACATGCGAGCCGCCGTCCAGGCGGCGGTGAACAGCCTCACCTCCGGACGGACCGCCAAGGAACGGGTCGTCGTCCGCGGCTCCGGCACCGTCTCCGCCGGCTCGCGCATCTCGCTGCCGAGCTACACGGTCCTCGACGTCTGCGGCACCATCGACGTCACCGGCAGCGGCTCCGGCGACCAGGCGCCGGTCTACTCCCGCGGCACCCGGGACGTGGAGGTCCAGCACCTCAACGTCACGGGACGCCCGCTCTACGGCGTCTTCATGCGCAACGTGCAGAACGTCGTCCTCGGGCAGATCGACATGCGCCTCTCCTCGGGCCTCGGCGTACGGATCGACAACCGCGGCGACACCAGCCAGTGGACCCGCAACGTCCGTATCGACGACGTCTACGTCTCCGGCGCCTCCAGCCACGCCGTGGAGACGTACGGCGTGGACGGCCTCGCCATCGGCACGGTCACCGCCCGGAACGTGGGCGAGTCGGGCCTGCTCCTCAACCAGACGATCAACGCCACCGTCACCAAGGTCGACGCGGACGGCGCGGGTACCGGTACCGGCTACGCGGCCTTCCGCATGGCCAACCGCAACGGCCGGGTCGGCAACGGTTACCCGACCAACATCCGCGTCGGCGAGGTGATCGCGCGCGGCGGCGGACGGGGCGTCTTCTGCGTCTCGGAGAGCGGCGGCGCGGTCATCGACCGGGTGAACATCTCGAACACCGGCAACAACTCGGTCCTGATCGAGAACTGCCACAACGTCACCCTCGCCGCCCGGAGCGGCAGCGTGACGGGCGGCGGCGAGATCCGGCTCGCGGCCCGTTCCGAGTTCGCCAACAACTCGGACATCACCGTCCAGAACCTGACGGTGACGAACTCCGCCGTCCGCGAGAGTCCCTGCGGCACGAACACGACGTTCCGCAACATCACCCTGGTGAACAGCAGCCAGTCGACCTGCTGAAGCCCCGCACGGGCCGCATGGGGGAAAGTTGTCCCATGGGCGACGACGAGACGGCCGAGACGATGCGCGTGATGACCTCACTCGGGGCCCGCCTGCGCGCCATCCGGCAGGCCCGCGGTCTCACGCTGGCCCAGCTCGGCACCGCCACCGGCATCTCCGTGTCCACGCTGTCCCGGCTGGAGTCGGGACAGCGTGAGCCGGGGCTGCGGCACCTGCTGCCGCTGGCCAGGGCGCACCGCCTGCCCCTGGACGAACTGGTCGGCTCCCGGACCGGCGACCCCCGCGTCCACCCGCGCCCCTTCACCCGGCACGGCCAGACCTGGATCCCCCTCACCCGCAACCCCAACGACGGGCTGCACGCGTACAAGCAGATCCTCCCCGCCCCGCCGGCCGCGCGGACCGAACCGGTCCCGCGCCCCGACCAGGGCTCCCACGAGGGCCACGAGTGGATCTACGTCCTCTCCGGGCGCCTGCTCCTCGCCCTGGGCGAGCACGACCTCGTCCTGACGGCCGGTGAGACGGCGGAGTTCGACACCCGCGTCCCGCACGGCATCGCCAACGCCGGGGACAGGCCCGTCGAGTGGATCGCCCTGTACGGGGCACAGGGCGAGCGGATGCACATCCGGGTTCAGCCGACGGGCGACTGACCTCCGCCGGCCGAACGGGCGACGCGGAACCCCACGTCGTCCACCCGGAACGTCGGGTGGCTGCGGCGCCGTACGGAGGCCCGGCAGCTCCAGTGCTCGTCGAACCAGCCGCCGCCGCGCAGTACCCGGTAGGTGCCGTAGACCTCGGCGTCGTAGACGTCCCAGCACCACTCCCAGACGTTGCCGAGCATGTCGTACAGGCCCCAGGCGTTGGGCCGCCTGCCGCCCACCTCGTGGACGCGCTCCCGCGAGTTGCCCCGGTACCAGGCGATGTCGTCCAGGTCGCCGTAGCGCGGTCCGTCCGTCCCGGCGCGGCAGGCGTGTTCCCATTCGGCCTCGGTCGGCAGCCGGTACCCGTCGGCGGAGGTGTCCCAGGCGGCGCCGCCGTCGCCGGTGACGCGGTAGGCCGGGCGGAGCCCCTCGCGCCGCGACAGGGAGTTGCAGAAGCCGACCGCGTCCGCCCAGGAGACTTCCGCGACGGGCAGCCGCTCCTCCCGCGGGGCGGGCCGCTGCCCGGTGACCCGCGCGTACTCGGCCCGCGTGACCGGGAACGCCGCCAGCCGACACGACGCGACCTCCACCGGCCAGCTGCGCCGCGTCCGCCGGTCCGACAGGGTCACCCGTCCCGGCGGAACGGAGACCATCCCGATCTCCGCCTCCGCCCATGCGTCGCCGGTTCCCGCATCCATGTCCATGGACAGATGATCGTACTGATCCCCGCCGCGCCTCGGGACGAGGCGATCCGCGCCCACCGCCGAGCCCTCTGCCCACCGCCGAGCCCTCTGCCCACCGCCGAGCCCTGCCCACCGCCGAGCCCTGCCCACAGCCGAGCCCTGCCCACAGCCGAGCCGTGCCCGCCCCTGTCGCGCGCCCACCGCTGACCGCGGCAGCGCGCCCTACCCCTCCGCGATCACCACCGCCGACGCCACCCCCGCGTCATGGCTCAGCGATACGTGCCACGACGTCACGCCCAGCTCCGCCGCCCGCGCCGCGACCGTCCCCGCCACCCGCAGCCGCGGCTGTCCGCTGTCCTCGACGTACACCTCGGCGTCCGTCCAGTGCAGCCCCGCCGGCGCGCCGAGTGCCTTGGCCAGAGCCTCCTTCGCCGCGAACCGGGCGGCGAGCGAGGCGATGCCCCGGCGCTCCCCGCTCGGCAGCAGCAACTCGCTCTCCAGGAAGAGCCGTCGTGCCAAGGCCGGCGTGCGTTCCAGCGACTGCCCGAACCGTTCGACCTCGGCCACGTCGATCCCGACCCCGATGATGCTCATGCGAGGCACCCTAACGACTGGTGGGCGCACGCGAACGACCGGCGGGCGCCGCGGGCCCGGGCGCGCTGCGGCGGAAGCGGGGCGCGGGTGCTCTGAGACACTGGGGGCACGATGAGTGAGACAGCTGCTCGGCGGGCCGCGGTGACGCGGGCCCGTGCCGAGATCGACCTGGCCGCCCTGCGGGCCAACGTCCGCGCACTGCGCGAACGGGCCCCCGGGGCGGCTCTCATGGCCGTCGTCAAGGCCGACGCCTACGGCCACGGCGCGCTCCCGTGCGCCCGCGCGGCCGTCGCGGCGGGCGCGACCTGGCTGGGCACCGCCACCCCGCAGGAGGCCCTCGCGCTGCGCGCGGAGGCGGGACTGCCGGACGACGTGCGGATCATGTGCTGGCTGTGGACGCCGGGCGGCCCCTGGCGGGAGGCCGTCGAGGCGGATCTCGACGTGTCCGTCAGCGGGATGTGGGCCCTGGACGAGGTCACCGAGGCCGCACGGCGTGCCGGGCTCCCCGCGCGCGTGCAGCTCAAGGCCGACACCGGGCTCGGCCGCGGTGGCTGCCAGCCCGGCGAGGACTGGGAGGAACTGGTCCGGGAGGCCCTGCGGGCCGAGAGCGAGGGGCTGCTCCGCGTCACCGGTCTCTGGTCGCACTTCGCCTGCGCCGACGAGCCCGGGCACCCCTCCATCGCCGCCCAGCTCACCCGCTTCCGGGAGATGACGGCCTACGCCGAGCAGCAGGGCGCGCGTCCCGATGTGCGGCACATCGCCAACTCCCCGGCCACGCTCACCCTCCCCGAGACCCACTTCGACCTCGTACGGCCGGGCATCGCGATGTACGGCGTCTCGCCCAGCCCCGAGATCGGCACCCCCGCCGACTTCGGACTGCGCCCCGTGATGACGCTGGCCGCCTCGCTCGCCCTGGTCAAGCAGGTCCCCGGCGGTCACGGCGTCAGCTACGGGCACCACTACACCACCCCCGGCGAGACGACCCTCGGCCTCGTCCCGCTCGGCTACGCGGACGGCGTCCCCCGCCACGCCTCCTCCACCGGTCCCGTCCTGGTCGACGGCAAGTGGCGCACGGTGGCGGGGCGGATCGCGATGGACCAGTTCGTCGTCGACCTGGGCGGGGACCGGCCGGAGCCGGGCACCGAGGCGGTGCTGTTCGGGCCCGGCGACCGCGGCGAACCCACGGCCGAGGACTGGGCGCAGGCGGCGGGCACCATCGGCTACGAGATCGTCACCCGGATCGGATCCCGCGTGCCGCGCGTCTATCTGAACGAGTGACGCGCCCCCACACGGCGTGACGCGCGTTCAGGTGAATCGGCAACCAGCGGGTATCCGCACAGCGGCCCGGCGAAGAGGAGCGGTGTACGTGAGCGAGAGCAACGCGGAGGCCGTCGTGTCGGCCGTCGCCTCCGCCACGGAAGCGGCCACCGAGGTCGCCGCCGGCGGCTGGCGCCGGGCGACCGGCATCGCCGGTGTCGCGATAGGCGTGGTCGCGGCGGGCGCCGCGGCCGGCGTGGCGATAGAACGGCTCACCGTCGGCCGCGGGATGCGCCAGAAGGCACGGCTCGCCCTCGACTCGACAGGTCCCTACGGCGGGCTGCGCGGCACTCCCGGCAAGGCGTACGCCGACGACGGCACCGAGCTGTACTACGAGGTCGACGACGTCGAACCGGAGGCGGAGTCCGCGCTCACCCGGCGCAGGCGGCGGCTGTTCGGCCGCAAGGCGCCCGCCCCCGTGACCGTCGTCTTCAGTCACGGCTATTGCCTCAACCAGGACTCCTGGCACTTCCAGCGGGCGGCCCTGCGGGGCGTCGTCCGCACCGTGCACTGGGACCAGCGCAGCCACGGCCGTTCCGGGCGGGGCGTGTCCCAGGTGCGGGACGGCCGGCCGGTCACCATCGAGGACCTGGGCCGCGACCTGAAGGCCGTCATCGACGCGGCCGTGCCCGACGGCCCGATCGTGCTGGTCGGGCACTCCATGGGCGGCATGACCGTGATGGCGCTGGCCGACGCGCTCCCCGACCTGGTCCGCGAGCGGGTCGTCGGCGTCGCCCTCGTCGGCACGTCCTCCGGCCGGCTCGGCGAGGTCAACTTCGGGCTTCCGGTGGCCGGCGTCAACGCGGTCCGGCGGGTGCTGCCGGGCGTGCTCAAGGCGCTGGGGCAGCGGGCCGACCTGGTGGAGAAGGGGCGGCGGGCGACGGCGGACCTGTTCGCCGGGATCATCAAGCGGTACTCGTTCGCGTCCCGGGACGTCGACCCGGCCGTGGCCCGCTTCGCCGAGCGGATGATCGAGTCCACGCCGATCGACGTGGTCGCCGAGTACTACCCGGCCTTCAACGACCACGACAAGACCACGGCCCTCGCCCACTTCGCCGGCCTGCCGGTCCTCGTGCTGGCCGGGGTGCGGGACCTGGTCACGCCGAGCGAGCACAGCGAGGCGATCGCCGACCTGCTGCCGGACGCGGAGCTGGTGCTCGTCCCCGACGCGGGGCACCTGGTGATGCTGGAGCATCCGGAGTTGGTCACCGACCGCCTCGCCGACCTGCTCGCCCGCGCGGGCGCGGTGCCGGCAGCGGCTACCGTTGATGGCTATGGAAGCACCAGCAGCACCGCAGGGCCCGGCTGAACCCTCCGAGCCCGCACCCGGCGTCGAGATCACCGTCACCTCCCCCGAGCAGATGCGGGAACTGGGCCGCAGGCTCGCCAAAGTGCTGCGTGCCGGGGACCTGCTGATGCTCAGCGGGGAGCTGGGCGCGGGCAAGACGACACTGACCCGGGGGCTCGGCGAGGGCATGGGCGTCCGTGGCGCCGTCACGTCCCCGACCTTCGTGATCGCGCGCGTGCACCCCTCCCTCGGCGACGGTCCGCCGCTCGTCCACGTCGACGCCTACCGGCTGTCGGGCGGTCTGGACGAGATGGAGGACCTCGACCTCGACGTTTCCCTGTCCGACTCGGTGATCGTCGTCGAGTGGGGGGAGGGCAAGGTCGAGGAGCTGACCGACGACCGGTTGCAGCTCCGGATCCACCGGGCCGTGGGCGACACCACCGACGAGGTGCGGCACGTGACGCTGACGGGTATCGGCGAGCGCTGGGCAGCGGCCGACCTCAGCGTGCTCGCCGTCTGAGCCGGCGCCCCGGGCCCGAGCCGGCGCCCCGGGCCCGAGCCGGCGCCCCGGGTCGAGCCGGCGCCCCGGGTCGAGCCGTCGCCCCCGGTCAGAGCCGAGGCCCCTCGTCCGGGGGACGTTCCGACAAGACGTCGGGAAGATATTGCGTTTGGGGTCTCGCGCGTGGTCACATGGTATCCAGCTCGTAGTTAGGCATGCCTAACTACGCCCGCCCCCGATCTTCAGGAGGCGTCCATGCCGGAGACCGAGCCGCAGCCGCAGCCGCAGGCCCGACGGCGGCCGCAGTCGCCCGCGCTCACCGGGGTGTCCATGCACGATCTGCTCGCGTCCTGCGCCGCCGCGGCGGCGGTCTCGACGCCGCCACGCGCGCCCGAGCCGGAGACGTGCCACCCCGTCCGGGAGCACCGCGAGGCCGCCTGACCCGCACGGCCGCGGCGCTTCAGTGCTTCGGCGTTTCGTCGCTTCGTCAGGGAACGACGACGACCCGCTGCCCGATCGTCGCGAACTGCCACATCGCGTCGCCGTCCGCGCGCGTCTCCCGGATGCCGCCGGTGCGCTCGCCCGCGTCGGGCTTCGCCGTGGAGCCGTCCACCGCGGCGCTGAACCCGATGACCACGCCCTCGACGCTGGTGAAGCGCACGACGTGCTCGACCGGGATGCCGTCGGACCCGGTGACCCGGTTCGAGCGGGACGTGACCGCGTAGGTGCCCGGCGCCGGGTCGACCGTGCTGGGCGTGACCTTGAAAGTGCGCTCGACCTTGTTGCCCGCGCCGACCAGCCACACCCGGTCGTCGTCCACCGAGTACACCACCCGTTCACCCCTTCCGGAGCCTGCGGGAAGGGCGTTCGGGTGTCGCCGGTCGCGGGGGGCCTTGGAGGCGCCGGGGGCGGGCGTGCTGCTCGCGTGGGTCCCGCCGAGGTCGGCCGGGGCGTTGGCCGACGCCTGGTAGCCGAGGACGCCGATCGTGGCGAGGGCCGCCGCGGTGAGGCCGGTGACGAGACCGGCGCTGCTGCTTGCCACTGGCGACCACCTTGTCGTCGTAGGTCGTGCGTCCGCTCCCGGCGACCGTAGCAGTCCGTGACCGTACGAACGCGGTGCGCGACACGGGGTGCCGGTGCCGGTGCCGGTACCGGTACCGGTACGGGTGCCTGGCCCGCCGACCGGGCGTCCGACACGGGCCCGCGGCGCCGTAGGCTGTTTGCGTGCTCTTGCTCGCTCTGGATACCGCCACGCCCGCCGTGACCGTCGCGCTGCACGACGGTACGGACGTCATCGCCTCGTCGAGCCAGGTGGACGCACGCCGGCACGGTGAGCTGCTGCTGCCCGCCGTCGACCGGGTGCTCGCCGAGGCCGGCCTGCGGCTCGACGCCGTCACGGGCATCGTCGCCGGGATCGGCCCCGGCCCGTACACGGGACTGCGCGTCGGCCTGATGACCGCGGACACCTTCGGCCTCGCGCTCGGCGTGCCCGTGCACGGCGTGTGCACGCTGGACGGCCTCGCCCGGGCCGCCGACCTGGAGGGCCCCTTCGTGGTGGCGACCGACGCCCGCCGCAAGGAGGTCTACTGGGCCCGGTACGCCGACTCCCGCACCCGGCTCACCGACCCGGCGGTGGACCGTCCCGCCGACATCGCCGAGCAGGTGGCCGGGCTCCCGGCCGTCGGCGCGGGCGCGCTGCTCTACCCGGACACCTTCCCGAAGGCGCACGAGCCCGAGCACGTGTCCGCCGCCGCCCTGGCCTGCCTGGCCGCGGAGACCCTCGCGGCGGGCGGGGAACTGCCCGCGCCCCGGCCGCTGTACCTGCGCCGCCCCGACGCCCAGGTCCCCAAGAACTACAAGGTGGTCACCCCCAAGTGACCGAGTCAGCCACAGCCGCGTCAGCCACTGCCGTACTGCGCGAGATGCGCTGGTGGGACATCGACCCCGTGCTCCGGATGGAGCGGGAGCTGTTCCCGGAGGACGCCTGGTCGCGGGGGATGTTCTGGTCCGAGCTGGCCCACGCGCGCGGGCCCGGGGCGACCCGGCGGTACCTGGTCGCCGAGGAGGACGGTCGGGTCGTCGGCTACGCGGGCCTCGTCACCTCCGGGGACCAGGCCGACGTGCAGACCATCGCCGTCGCCCGCGACCACTGGGGCACCGGCCTCGGCGCGCGACTGCTGACCGAACTGCTGCGGGCGGCGACCGCCTTCGAGTGCGCCGAGGTGCTGCTGGAGTGCCGGGTGGACAACACCCGCGCCCAACGACTGTACGAGCGCTTCGGCTTCGAGCCCATCGGCTTCAGACGCGGCTACTACCAGCCGGGGAACGTGGACGCCCTGGTGATGCGCCTGACCGACCCTTCCACCTCCGTACCGGGAACCGAACGAGGAACCGACAACCATGGCTGACTCACGCGACGAGCCTCTCGTTCTGGGGATCGAGACCTCCTGCGACGAGACCGGTGTCGGTGTCGTCCGCGGCACCACCCTGCTGGCCGACGCCGTCGCGTCCAGCGTCGACGAGCACGCCCGCTTCGGCGGCGTGGTGCCGGAGGTGGCGAGCCGCGCCCACCTGGAGGCGATGGTCCCCACCATCGACCGCGCCCTGAAGGAGGCGGGGGTCGGCGCCCGCGACCTCGACGGCATCGCCGTCACCGCGGGCCCCGGCCTCGCCGGCGCCCTGCTGGTCGGCGTCTCGGCGGCGAAGGCGTACGCCTACGCCCTCGGCAAGCCCCTGTACGGCGTCAACCACCTCGCCTCGCACATCTGCGTCGACCAGCTGGAGCACGGCGCGCTGCCCGAGCCGACGATGGCGCTGCTGGTCTCCGGCGGACACTCCTCGCTGCTGCTGTCGACGGACATCACCTCCGACGTCCGACCGATGGGCGCCACCATCGACGACGCGGCCGGCGAGGCCTTCGACAAGATCGCCCGCGTGCTGAACCTGGGCTTCCCCGGCGGCCCGGTCATCGACCGGTACGCGCGCGAGGGCGACCCCGACGCGATCGCGTTCCCGCGCGGACTGACCGGCCCGCGCGACCCGGCGTACGACTTCTCCTTCTCCGGGCTGAAGACGGCCGTGGCCCGCTGGATCGAGGCCAAGCGGGCGGCGGGGGAAGAGGTTCCGGTGCGCGACGTGTCGGCCTCCTTCCAGGAGGCGGTCGTGGACGTGCTGACCCGCAAGGCGGTGCGGGCCTGCAAGGACCAGGGCGTCGACCACCTGATGATCGGCGGCGGCGTGGCCGCCAACTCCCGGCTGCGGGCCCTGGCCCAGGAACGCTGCGAGGCGGCCGGCATCCGGCTGCGGGTACCCCGCCCCAAGCTGTGCACGGACAACGGCGCGATGGTGGCGGCGCTCGGCGCGGAGATGGTCGCCCGGGGGCGGGCCGCCTCCGACTGGGACCTCTCGGCCGACTCCTCCCTGCCGGTGACGGAACCGCACGTGCCGGGCCACGGCCACACGCACGCGCACGACCACGTCCACGAGGTCAGCAAGGAGAACCTGTACTCGTGACCGTCGCGCTGATGTGGGAGGCGAGGGCCGTGTCCGGCCGGGGCGAGGAGTTGCTGGCCTGGGCACGGGCACAGCCGCTCGACGGCACCCCCCTGCGCAGGGAGGTCCTGCGTGCCCCGCAGGACCGGATCCTCGTCATCACCTGGTGGGACGCCGACTACGACGCCGAGCTGCCGGAACTTCCCGAGCCGGACGGGGACCTGGTCACGCGGGCGGCCCACCGGTGGCGCTTCGAGTCGGTGGCCGCCCACTGACCGGGGAGGTCACGAGCCCCACGTTCCCCATCGTGGACTTCCGCCACAGCAGCAGGCCCGTCCGGCGCTCCCAGACGGCGATGACCACGGCCTGCAGACCCCAGTCGACGACCCATGTCAGGGGCAGTACGGCGACCCAGGGCTCCCACACCAGCGCCGGTACCAGCGAAGTCAGGGCGAGCACCGGAAAGAGGCCCGGGAGGAACAGGCGCCGGCGCAGCGGGATGTCCGGCGGCAGCTCCACGCCGTCCGCGAGCGGCGCGGCCCTGCGGAACCGCCGTACCTCCAGAGCCAGCTCTCCGACCGCCCACAACGCCAGGAAGCCGAGCAGTGCCCAGAGGAACCTCCGGGTGTCCCAGCCGGGAAGCGGCGGAATCCCGTGCACGGCACCCGTCACGGCCACGCAGACGGCGGCGGCGGCCAGCGCCGTACCGGTGGATCTGGTCTCGTGGTACAGCTTCCTGTCCATCGTGCCCCCGTACGTCCGCGCCCCCGCGCCCCCGTCGCGGCGGCCTCGGCCGCCGCCGTCACCGGCAAACCGTAGTTCCGGGGCGTCGGGTCCGACTCCCCGGCGCTCTGAACGCCCGGTGAACGCCGAGAGATCGAATGTTTCGGCATTGAAAACGAACGATCCGAGAGTCCGTGACTCATCGAAGACTGCGTCAAGAAGGCCCACGGGGATACGATCGCCGCCATGACATCCCCGCAGCCCGCTGAAACCCGCACGCAAAGGCGGTCCGCGCAGACCGCGACCCTCGCCGAGATCGCGCGTGAGGCCGGTGTGTCGGCGCCGACTGTTTCGAAGGTCCTCAACGGCCGCGCCGATGTCGCCCCCGGGACCCGGGCCCGCGTGGAGGAGCTGTTGCGCACCCACGGCTACCGGCGACGGCGGGCCGAGGCGAGCCGCTCCCCGCTGATCGACCTGGTCTTCCACGAGCTGGAGAGCGCCTGGGCGATGGAGGTCATCCGGGGCGTCGAGAACGTGGCGCGGGACGCGGGGCTCAGCGTCGTCCTCTCCGAGAGCGCGGGGCGCCTCACGCCCGGCCGGACCTGGGCCGACCAGGTCGCCGCCCGCCGTCCGCACGGCGTGATCCTCGTCCTGTCCGGCCTCGACGAGTCCCAGCGCGCCCTGCTCACCAGCCGCTCCATCCCGTTCGTGGTGATGGACCCGGCCGGCGACCCGGGCGCCGACGTGCCGTCCATCGGCGCCACCAACTGGCAGGGCGGACTCGCCGCCACCCGGCACCTGGTCGACCTCGGCCACACCCGCATCGGCGCGATCAGCGGGCCCACCCGGATGATGTGCAGCCGCGCCCGTGTCGACGGCTACCGGGCCGCCCTGGAGACGGCCGGGCTGCCCGTCGACCCGGATCTCATCATGACCGGCGACTTCCACCACGAGGCCGGCTACCGGCAGGGCCTGGAACTGCTGCGCCGTCCCGACCGGCCGACCGCCGTCTTCGCCGGCAACGACCTCCAGGCGCTCGGGCTGTACGAGGCCGCGCGCGAGCTGGGGCTGCGCATCCCGCAGGACCTGAGCGTGGTCGGGTTCGACGACCTGCCGGTGGCCCGCTGGGTGGGGCCGCCGCTGACGACCGTACGGCAGCCGCTCATGGAGATGGCCGAGGCGGCGGCCCGGCTGGTCCTGGACCTCGGGCGGGACGACGGGTCCGCGGCGGCGACCCGGGTGGAGCTGGCCACAAGCCTGGAGGTGCGCAGCAGCACGGGGGTGCCTGCGGTCGCCTAATCTGAGAATTTCCGCAGAATAGCGACCCACGTATGTCCGCTCCCAACAATTCGGACTTATGTTCCTTCCGACGGGGCATTCGGGTGGGGACGTGGACGGGACCGGCAGGGGCGGGGGCGGACGCATGACTGCGCGGGGCGGGCGCTCGAGGGGGCTGAAGGCGGCAGGCCTCGCCCTGGTCGGTGCCCTGTTGCTCGGGGTCGCCGCGGCGGGGTGGGCCTACTGGCACCTGAACGGCAACATCAGAAGCGTCGACATCAACGGCGCGCTCGGCGACGACCGCCCCGCGCGGCCGGTCACGGCCCCCTCCGCCTCGCCCTCGGCGTCCCCCGTGCCCACCGGCGCCCTGAACATCCTGGTCCTCGGCTCGGACTCGCGCAGCGGCGAGGAGAACCAGGAGCTCGGCGGCGGCGACAGCGAGGGCGCCCGTTCGGACACCGCGATGGTCGTCCACCTCGACCCGGGCCGGACCGCCGCCACCGTCGTGAGCATCCCGCGCGACACGCTCGTCACCCGCCCGTCCTGCCCGCTGCCGTCCGGCGATGGGACCCGGGAAGCGGGCGGCGCGATGTTCAACACCGCCTACGCCCTGGGCGGTCCGGTCTGCGCGGTCAAGACCGTCGAGTCGATGACCGGCGTCCGCATGGACCACTACATCGAGATCGACTTCTCCGGCTTCGCCAAGCTGGTCGACGCCCTCGGCGGGGTCACGGTCACCACGGACGTGGACATCGACGACGACAAGAGCCACCTCCACCTGGACGCCGGCACCCACCACCTCGACGGCACCGAGGCCCTCGGTCTGGCCCGCACCCGGTACGGACTTCAGGGCGGCAGCGACCTCGCCCGCATAGAGCTCCAGCAGAAGCTGGTGAAGGCGCTGTTGGAGCAGATCTCCGCCACCGACCTGCTCACCGACCCCGCGCGGCTGTACCA
Organism: Streptomyces sp. NPDC058812; assembly: GCF_042744565.1. Lineage (NCBI taxonomy): Bacteria > Bacillati > Actinomycetota > Actinomycetes > Kitasatosporales > Streptomycetaceae > Streptomyces > Streptomyces sp. NPDC058812. The sequence continues at coordinate 133,854 of NZ_JBHYOB010000004.1, read as the reverse complement.
GGTCACCGACGCGGTCACCGGCAGTCTCACCACCGACACCGGCCTGGACTCGCTGGGCGAGCTGATGAGCCTCGGCCGCAGCCTCGGGGGCCTGTCGGCGGACGACGTACGCACGGTGACGATGCCCGTCGTACCGGCGCCCTGGGACGGCAACCGGGTGGTGGCCGAGGAGCCGGAGGCCGGTGACCTGTGGGAGTCGCTGCGGCGCTGAGGAATCTCCGGGAGATCTCGAAGGGTGTGTCGATCCACGGCCCGCCCGTTCGACGCACGGGGTGAGAGGCCGGGAAGGACCCGGCCCGACCCACCCCGAGGAGTCACCATGCCCCGCTACCTTTCGCTGATCCGGATCGAGGAGAGCGACGCCCTCTCCGGCGGCCCCAGCCCCGAGCTGGTGCAGCGTATGGAGAAACTGATGGAGGAGATGACGAAGGCCGGCGTCCTGCTCGACACCGCCGGGCTGACCCCGACGGCCCAGGGCACCCGCGTCCACTACGAGGGCGGGCGGCTGTCCGTCACCGACGGGCCCTTCACCGAGTCCAAGGAGGTCATTGGCGGCTACTCGCTCCTGCAGGCCAAGGACAAGGCCGAGGCGATCGAGTGGACCAAGCGGTTCCTGAAGGTGCACGAGGAGCACTGGACGGTGACCTGCGAGGTGCGGGAGCTGATGGAGGGCTGATCGGAGTTTCGCCCCGCGGGCCCGAGGGTGTTGCATGGTGGGCTGTGGAACCACAGCCCACCGAGGCCCTCGAAACCGTCTTCCGCATCGAGTCGCCCCGTGTCATCGCCGGCGTCGCCCGCCTGGTCCGGGACGTCGGCATCGCCGAGGAACTCACGCAGGACGCCCTGGTCGCGGCCCTGGAGCAGTGGCCCCGGGACGGCGTGCCCGACAACCCGGGCGCCTGGCTCATGGCCACCGCCCGGCGCCGCGCCGTCGACCTGATCCGGCGCCGGGAGAACTACGCCCGCAAGCTGGCGGAGATCGGCCGGGACCTGCCCACCGCGGCCGCACCGCCCGAGGAGCCCGCCGGTCCCGACGACATCGATGACGACCTGTTGCGGCTGGTCTTCACCGCCTGCCACCCGGTGCTGTCCGCCGAGGCCCGCATCGCCCTCACCCTGCGCCTGCTGGGTGGCCTCACCACACCCGAGATCGCCCGCGCCTTCCTCGTCCCGGAACCGACGGTCGCACAGCGCATCGTGCGCGCCAAACGCACCCTGGCCACGAAGAACGTCGCCTTCGAGGTGCCGTACGGCCCGGACCGCGCGGCCCGCCTCGGCTCGGTCCTGGAGGTCATCTACCTGATCTTCAACGAGGGGTACGCGGCCACCGCCGGCGACGACTGGCTCCGCCCGGCCCTGTGCGAGGACGCCCTTCGCCTGGCCCGCGTGCTCTCCGCCCTGATGCCGAAGGAGCCGGAGGTCCACGGTCTGACCGCCCTGCTGGAGTTCCAGGCGTCCCGCACCGCCGCCCGCACCGGCCCCGACGGCGCGCCGGTGCTCCTCGAGGACCAGAACCGCCGCCGCTGGAACCGCATGCTCATCGCCCGCGGCATCACCGCCCTCGACCGCGCCCACACCACCGGCTCCGGCGCGCCGGGCCCGTACGTCCTCCAGGCCGCGATCGCCGCCTGCCACGCGACGGCGTACACGTACGAGGAGACCGACTGGCCGCGCATCGCCACGCTCTACGGCCTGCTCGCGGCCCGTGCCCCGTCCCCGGTCGTCGAACTCAACCGCGCGGTCGCCGTGTCGATGGCCGAGGGCCCCGCCCCGGCACTCACCCTCGTCGACACCCTCGCCGCCGAACCGGCTCTGCGCGACTACCACCTGCTCCCCAGCGTCCGCGGCGACCTCCTGCTCCGCCTGGGCCGCACGGCGGAGGCACGGACGGAGTTCGAACGCGCCGCGTCCCTGACCCGCAACGAACGCGAACGCGAGCTGCTGACGCGCCGGGCGCGGGGCTGTGGTTGAGCGGGGCGCGGGGCTGTGGTGGAGCGGGGTGGTGGGCTGTGGTTGAGCCGGGCGCGGGGCTGTGGTTGAGCGGGGCGCGCGGGCTGTGGCTGAGCCGGGTGGAGGGCTGCGGCCGAGCCGGGCCCGCCCGGCGGTGACGGTGGGGCCTCCGGCGGGATGGCGGGACGGCCGGCGGGGCGGCGGGGCGGCGTGCCGGTCCCGACCTCCCCGGCATGCACCGTCGGTCCGGCCTCAGCGCACCGGATGCCCGATCAGCATCGTCGGCGCCCCCGCGACCCGGGTCATGAACACCGTCGCCGCGTTCGGCCCCTGGGGCTTGACCTTCTTCCGCAGTTCCTCCGGCTCGACCGCCGAGCCCCGCTTCTTCACGGTCAGGGTGCCGACCCGGCGCTCCCGCAGCAGTGCCTTCAGCTTCTTGACGTTGAAGGGCATCCGGTCGGTGATCTCGTACGCCGTGGCGTACGGCGTCGGCAGCAGCTCGTCCGCGGTGACGTAGGCGATGGTCGCGTCGAGCAGCCCCCCGCCGACCTGTTCGGCGACCTCGGCGACGAGGTGGGCGCGGATGACGGCGCCGTCCGGCTCGTAGAGGTACCGGCCGGGCGTGCGGACCTCCGGGTCGGGCAGGCCGGTGCCGAGCAGGGTGCGGGGCCCCGGCAGCAGCGTGGCGCGCACCGCCCCCGGCACCGTGCCGAACCACAGCACGGCCTCCTTCACGTCCCCGCCGTCCGAGATCCACTCCGCCTCGGCGCCGTCCGGCACCGCCTCGTGCGGAATGCCGGGCGCGACCTTCAGCGCGGCGGCGCGGGGAGCCGTACGGGCCGCCTCGACCGCCCATGACAGCGGCGGCGAGTACGCCTCCGGATCGAAGATCCGGCCGCGCCCGCCCCGTCGCGCGGGATCGACGAACACGGCGTCGTACCCGCTGGTGTCGACTTCCGTGACATCCGCCTCGCGCACCTCGATCAGATCGTCCAGCCCCAGCGCCCCGGCGTTGGCACGGGCGGCGGCGGCCGTCGCCGGGTCCCGGTCCACGGCCAGCACCCGGATCCCGGCCCGGGCCAACGCGATCGCGTCGCCACCGATCCCGCAGCACAGGTCGGCGACCGAGGTCACGCCCAGGGCCGACATCCGCTCGGCCCGGTACGCGGCCACGCTCGCCCGCGTCGACTGCTCGACCCCGCCCGGCGTGAAGAACATCCGCCCCGCGTCCTCGGCCCCGAACTTCGCCACCGCCCGCTGCCGCAGCCGCGCCTGCCCGAGCGCGGCCGACACCAGCTCGGCGGGACGCGTGCGCCGCAGCCGGGTCGCGACCGCCAACTCCTGCGCGGGGTCGGTGTCGCGCACCTCGTCGAGGAGGGCGCGGCCCTCGGGGGTGAGCAGGGCGAGGAGGGCGTCGAGGTCGTTCACCGGAACATTGTGGGCCAGTCGGTGGATGGTGCGCCTCCGGCGCGGTGTCGGGCCGGGTTCGGCGGCCGGGGACTGCGAGGATCCCGCACCATGCGAGCAGTCGTACAAAATGACAAAATCCGGGCGCCCAGGGTGTTCCGGCCGTCCTCCCCGGGGCTCCGGATGCGCGGCGGTGTCGCCGCGCTCGCCGTCGCCGCCCTCGCCTCCGGCTGTGCGCAGGACGCCTCCGAGGTGCGGGGCGCCGCCGGCCGGCAGCCCCTCCAGGCGCCCCCGGCCCGCGCGCTCGACGCCTACGCGTCCAAGCTGCGCGCGGCCCAGGCCGCCCGGGCCGCCGCCGCCAAGCGCTGGAACCTGAAGAAGGTCCCGCTGACGGCCCCGCCACCCCCCGCGAAGAAGCCGGAGATCAAGGCACGCGAGGGCTTCGAGGTGAGGGGCCAGAAGAACCTCCCGCCGGTCTTCACCTCGATCCCCACCAAGGAGAAGATCGTCTTCCTCACCATCGACGACGGCGCCGAGAAGGACCCGGCGTTCCTGCGGATGATGAGCGAGCTGAAGATCCCGTACACCGCCTTCCTCAGCGACTACCTGGCGAAGGAGGACTACGGCTACTTCAAGAAGATGCAGGACCGGGGCGTCACCCTCAACAACCACACCCTCCACCACCCTTACCTGCCCGGCCTGTCCTACGCCGAGCAGAAGCGCGAGATCTGCGGCATGCAGGACGTGATCGAGAAGCGCTACGGCAAGCGCCCCACCCTCTTCCGCCCGCCCTACGGCAACTACAACCGCGACACCCTGCGCGCCGCCAAGGCCTGCGGCATCGAGTACGCCCCGATCTGGAACGAGGAGGTCTTCGCCGACCACTGGGACTACCGCGAGTGGGACCGGGAGATCCACCCCGGCGACATCGTCCTCACCCACTTCCGGGGCGAGGACGACTGGGGCGGCACCATGCGCGACATGGTCCGCGAGTTCCTCGACAAGGTCACCGCCGAGGGATACGCCGTGGCCCGGTTGGAGGACTACCTGTGAGGCGCGGGCGGTTCCGGCCGGCCGGGGCCGCCCTGGCAGCCGTACTGCTCACCGGCTGCGCCCAGTTCGCCGGCCCCGCGCAGCAGCCGGCGGCGGGAGAGCCCGCTCAGGGCAGCGACCGGGGGCAGAACCTGCCGCCCGTCGTGGACCACGTCCGCACCACGGACCGGGTCGTCTTCCTCACCTTCGACGACAGCGCCGAGCGGGACCCGCACTTCGCCGACCTGGTCCGCGAACGGCGGCTCCCCGTCACCCTGTTCCTCACCGACAACGTCGCCGGACCCGCGTACGGCCACTTCGCCCGGCTCCGCTCGGTCGGCGCGAGCCTGCAGAACCACACCCTGGACCACCGCTCCCTGCGCGGACTGCCCTACGCCGGCCAGCGCGCCGAGATCTGCGGCCAGCAGACCAAGCTCAGGTCCCGCTTCGGCGTCCGCCCCCACCTCTTCCGCCCGCCCTACGGCACGTACGACCCCACGACCCTGCGCGCCGCCGCCGACTGCGGTATCGCGACGGTCGTCCTGTGGCGGGCGACCCTGAACGCCGACGGCGGCCTGAGCTACACCCGCGGCGAGCACCGCCTCCACCCCGGCGACATCGTGTCCGTCGACCCGGACCACCCGACGGGCCTGGGCCTGAGCACCCGCACGGAACGTCTGCTGGAGACGATCGAGGAGCAGGGGCTGAGGGCGGGCCGCCTGGGGGACTACCTCTGACGCCGGGTGGACAAGTCAGCCCGTCCGGCGTTTGAGGGCGAGGCCGTTCAGGCCGAAAGCCGGGGTCTGGGGGCGGCCGTACCCGGCGGGTTCCGCGCCGACGCGGGGTGCGCCACCCGGCCCGGCGTTCACTGAAATACCCCCGACGCGCCGCCGGCATTGGCACTCCGCTTGACCGAGTGCTAATCGCGGTCATAGTCTCGGCCTTGGCACTCCCCACTGGAGAGTGCCAACTACGCGACGGGCAGGTCCGGCACCCGCGACGACGGATCCACCTGGTCGCCACCTCAGACAGTTAACCCCGTGAGATCTCCGAAGGGGGAGGTCGGATCGTGACGACCACCAGCTCCAAGGTTGCCATCAAGCCGCTCGAGGACCGCATCGTGGTCCAGCCGCTCGACGCCGAGCAGACCACGGCTTCGGGCCTGGTCATTCCGGACACCGCCAAGGAGAAGCCCCAGGAGGGCGTCGTCCTGGCCGTTGGCCCGGGCCGCTTCGAGGACGGCAACCGTCTTCCGCTCGACGTCAGCGTCGGCGACGTCGTGCTCTACAGCAAGTACGGCGGCACCGAGGTGAAGTACAACGGCGAGGAGTACCTCGTCCTCTCGGCCCGCGACGTGCTCGCGATCGTCGAGAAGTAGTTCACCGAAGCACCGAAGCACCTTGCTTTACTGCTGCGCCCCTGGCCCCCGCAATCGATATGAAGCCGGGCGCCCGGGGCGCAGTGCCGTTTAACCCCAAGATTTCCGAGAGGGCTCACGCTCCCATGGCGAAGATCCTGAAGTTCGACGAGGACGCCCGTCGCGCCCTCGAGCGCGGCGTCAACAAGCTCGCCGACACGGTGAAGGTGACGATCGGCCCCAAGGGCCGCAACGTCGTCATCGACAAGAAGTTCGGCGCCCCGACCATCACCAACGACGGTGTCACGATCGCCCGCGAGGTCGAGATCGAGGACCCGTACGAGAACCTCGGCGCCCAGCTGGTGAAGGAGGTGGCGACCAAGACCAACGACATCGCGGGTGACGGCACCACCACCGCCACCGTGCTGGCCCAGGCGCTGGTCCGCGAGGGCCTGAAGAACGTCGCCGCCGGTGCCTCCCCGGCGCTGCTGAAGAAGGGCATCGACGCGGCCGTCGCCGCCGTGTCCGAGGACCTCCTCGCCACCGCCCGCCCGATCGACGAGAAGTCCGACATCGCCGCCGTGGCCGCGCTGTCCGCCCAGGACCAGCAGGTCGGCGAGCTGATCGCCGAGGCGATGGACAAGGTCGGCAAGGACGGTGTCATCACCGTCGAGGAGTCCAACACCTTCGGTCTGGAGCTGGACTTCACCGAGGGCATGGCCTTCGACAAGGGCTACCTGTCGCCGTACTTCGTGACGGACCAGGAGCGCATGGAGGCCGTCCTCGAGGACCCGTACATCCTCATCAACCAGGGCAAGATCTCCTCCATCGCGGACATGCTGCCGCTGCTGGAGAAGGTCATCCAGGCCAACGCCTCGAAGCCGCTGCTGATCATCGCCGAGGACCTGGAGGGCGAGGCGCTCTCCACCCTCGTCGTGAACAAGATCCGCGGCACGTTCAACGCGGTGGCCGTCAAGGCTCCCGGCTTCGGCGACCGCCGCAAGGCGATGCTGCAGGACATGGCCGTCCTCACCGGCGCCACGGTCATCTCCGAGGAGGTCGGCCTCAAGCTCGACCAGGTCGGCCTGGAGGTGCTCGGCACCGCCCGCCGCATCACCGTCACCAAGGACGACACCACGATCGTCGACGGTGCCGGCAAGCGTGACGAGGTCCAGGGCCGCATCGCCCAGATCAAGGCCGAGATCGAGAACACGGACTCCGACTGGGACCGCGAGAAGCTCCAGGAGCGCCTCGCGAAGCTGGCCGGCGGCGTGTGCGTGATCAAGGTCGGCGCCGCCACCGAGGTGGAGCTGAAGGAGCGCAAGCACCGTCTGGAGGACGCCATCTCCGCGACCCGCGCCGCGGTCGAGGAGGGCATCGTCTCCGGTGGTGGCTCCGCGCTGGTCCACGCCGTCAAGGTCCTCGAGGGCAACCTCGGCAAGACCGGCGACGAGGCCACCGGTGTCGCGGTCGTCCGCAAGGCCGCCGTCGAGCCGCTGCGCTGGATCGCCGAGAACGCCGGCCTGGAGGGCTACGTCATCACCTCCAAGGTCGCCGAGCTCGACAAGGGCCAGGGCTTCAACGCCGCCACCGGCGAGTACGGCGACCTGGTCAAGGCCGGCGTCATCGACCCGGTGAAGGTCACCCGCTCGGCCCTGGAGAACGCCGCCTCCATCGCCTCCCTCCTCCTGACGACCGAGACCCTGGTCGTCGAGAAGAAGGAAGAGGAAGAGCCGGCCGCCGCGGGCCACGGCCACGGCCACGCCCACTGAGCGCTGCGCTGAGCTGAGCTGAGCCGACGGTGCCCAGTGCCCCCGCAGGGGTGCTGGGCACCGTGCGTTGTCGTGGGGACGGGATCGCGGTTGTGGGGACGGGATCGCGTCTGCCCCGGCGGGTTCGTCGCCGGGTGCGACGTCGTTGTGGTTGCTCGCGCGGTCCCCGCGCCCCTTCGGGGACGCTTCTCGCTACTGAGGCCCGTACTTCCGCCCCGTCCGTGAGGAGATCCCGCCCAGCATCCCCCGCGGCACCAGCTTCGCCGCGCCCATCAGGGCCTTGTAGCGCGGGTCGGGGATGGACAGGGACTTGCCCCGGGCCAGGTCGTCCAGGGCCGCGGCGACCAGCTTGTCGGCGTCCAGCCACATCCAGTTCGGGATGTTGTCCGTGCCCATCCCGGCCCGCTGGTGGAACTCCGTGCGCACGAAGCCGGGGCACAGGGCCATCAGGCGTACGCCGCTGCCGGCCAGGTCCTTCGCCACGCCCTGGGTGAACTGCACGACCCACGCCTTGGAGGCGCCGTAGGTGCCGCGCGGCACGAAGGCCGCGACCGAGGCCACGTTGACCACGCCGCCCCGGCCCCGCTCCCGCATCGCCTCCGTCGCCGCCGAGGTCAGCCGGAGCACCGCCTCGCAGTGCACCTTGAGCATCGTCAGCTCGTCGGCCATGGAGACGTCGAGGAAGCGGCCCTTGTTGCCGAAGCCGGCGTTGTTGATCAGCAGGTCGACGGGGCTCCTGCGCTCACCGAGCCGGGCGGCCACCGCCTCGATGCCGGCGTCCGTGGCCAGGTCGGCCGTCAGGACCTCCGCCTCGATGCCGTGCCGGTCGTGCAGCTCGGTCGCCTGTTCGCGCAGCCGCTTGGTGTCGCGGGCCACCAGGACCAGGTTGTGTCCGTCGGCCGCCAGCCGCCGCGCGAACGCGGCGCCGATGCCCGCCGTCGATCCCGTAATCAATGCCGTTGTCATGGCGCAAGGTTATGGGCCCGGGCCGAGCAGGTCCGCTTGGCTCAGGCGCCGTACGTCTCCACGTACTTCCGCGCCGTCGCCAGCGCCTCCGGATGCAGCGCCTCACCCGCCGCGAGCAGCCGGGGCAGCAGCTCCCGCTCCCTCGTCACCGCCCGGAACTGCAACGCCACCGTCACCTCGTGGGCGGGCCGGTGCACGATCTCGACGGCGTCGCCCGCCCGTATCCCACCGGGTTCGATCACCCGCAGGTACGCGCCCGACGCGCCCTTCTCCGTGAAGCGCCGCACCCACCCCTTCTCACCCAGATGGCCCTGGAAGGTGCGGCAGGGGATACGGCCGCTGGTGACCTCCAGCACCAGACCGGGGCCGATCCGCCAGCGCTCGCCGATCAGGGTGCCGGAGACGTCCAGGCCCGTCGTCGTGAGGTTCTCGCCGAACGCGCCGTTCGGCAGTGGGCGGCCCAGCTCGCGCTCCCAGTCGTCCATGTCCTCGCGCGCCATCGCGTACACGGCCTGGTCGGCGCCGCCGTGATGCCGGGTGTCGCACACCGTGTCACCGGCCAGTCCGCTCGCCCCGGCGCCCTTCGGCCCGGGCGCGGCCACGCGCACCGTCCCGTCGGCCGGCTGCTTGTCGATGCCGGTGACGCCCTCGGGATGGTCCGTGTACGGCACCGCCTTCGCGCGGCCCAGATTGACAGAGAGAAGCTTCATGGCGGAACGGTAGGACAGCCTTCGTGAAAGCGTCGACGCATTATTCGGCGTTCGGTCAAAGAGTCACTTATCCTCGGAGCCGTGATCGAGGCTCGTCATCTCCGTGTCCTGCGCGCCGTGGCATCGACCGGTTCCTTCTCCGCCGCGGGGCGCGAGCTGGGCTGTACCCAGCCCGCCGTCAGCCAGCAGATGAAGGCCCTGGAGGCCTCCGTCGGCACACCCCTGCTCGTGCGCGCCGGGCGCGAGATGCGGCTGACCCAGGCCGGTGAGGCACTGGTGCGGCACGCCGCCGGCATCATCGCCGGACTGACCGCGGCCGAGGAAGAGGTCGCCGCCATCGCCGGACTGCGCGCCGGACGGGTCCGCCTGGTCTCCTTTCCCAGCGGCAGCTCCACCCTCGTACCGACCGCCCTGGCCGCGCTGCGCGCCGCGCACCCCGGCACCCGGGTCTTCCTGGAGGAGGCCGAGCCGCCGAAGTCCGTCGGGCTGCTGCGCGAGGGCGACTGCGACGTGGCGCTCGCCTTCCGCTATGAGGGCGCGGCCGGCGCGGAGGAGTGGGACGACCTCGTCGTGCGGCCGCTGCTGACCGACCGCCTCGTGGCGCTGGTGCCCGAACGGCACCGGCTCGCGCGCACGGAACCCGGCGGTTCGGTGGCCATCGGGGAGCTGGCCCGGGACCCGTGGATCGCGGGCTGCCCGCGGTGCCGGGGGCAGTTGGTCGAGGTGTGCGAAGGGGCCGGCTTCACGCCCCGCATCGACTTCGCGACCGACGACTACCCGGCGGTCGCCGGCCTGGTGGGGGCCGGATTGGGGGTGGCCGTCCTGCCCCAGCTCGCCGTCGAGTCCGTACGGCCCCGGGGGGTGCGCACGGTGGCGTTGGAGCCGGCGGTGCGGCGGGAGATCGTCGCGCTCACCCTGCCCGACCTGGCCCAGGTGCCGGCGGTGGCGGCGACGCTGGACGAGCTGGCTCGGGCGGGGGCACGCCAGTCGGCGACGCGCTGAGGGTACGGGCGCACCTACGTGCCCGCGCGTTTCACAGAAACGTTCCTTCAGTGATGTGCGGCTTCAGTGATGCGCGGCCGCCTCCCCACCTGTCGATGCCGTCGCCGCCACCAGGCGGTTGCGGGCGCGTCCCATGAGCTCCTCGCGCTCGTCCTCGGTGAGCCCGCCCCACACGCCGTACGGCTCACGCACCGCCAGCGCGTGCGCCGCGCACTCGGCGCGGACCGGGCACCTCATGCAGACCTCCTTGGCCGAGTTCTCGCGAGCACTCCGCGCCGCACCGCGTTCGCCCTCCGGATGGAAGAAGAGCGAGCTGTCCACCCCGCGGCACGCGGCCAGGAGCTGCCAGTCCCACAGGTCCGCGTTCGGTCCGGGAAGGCGGGAGAAATCTGCCATTGCGTGACCCCTTGTAGCCGATATGGGTAGATGCCGGTGACGCAGCGTCCACGACCGTACAACTACGATCTAAGGAGATGAAAATATGACTCATTGCGAATCTAGCCGCAGACACCAGCGAAGCGGAAGAAAAGCGGCTAAATGGGGCACCGGTTGTGATGAAACGGGGCGGGTCCGACGCCCATGTCTGCTGCGTGGCCGCCCCCTCACGTAGAGTGCCGAAGACGACACACAGCCCCGTAACTCTTTCGAGTGACCGTCGTTGAGAGTGCGGAGGCGGTTGAAGGAACAAGTGCTCGGGCGGGCGTCCGGGACGGTCGACCGCACAGGTGACGATTTCGTACCAGCCTGGAGGCTCAACGTGACGCGCATCAGCTGCGGAGGACGGCCATGACTTCCGTCCTCGTCTGCGACGACTCCCCGCTTGCCCGAGAGGCGCTCCGCCGGGCGGTCGCGACCGTGCCCGGCGTCGAGCGCGTGACGACGGCCGCCAACGGCGAGGAAGTCCTCCGCCGCTGGGGTGCCGACCGCTCGGACCTGATTCTGATGGACGTGCGCATGCCCGGCCTCGGCGGCGTCGAGACCGTCCGGCGGCTGCTGTCCGCCGACCCCGGCGCACGCATCATCATGCTCACCGTCGCCGAGGACCTGGACGGCGTGGCCCTCGCCGTCGCCGCCGGTGCCCGCGGCTACCTGCACAAGGACGCCTCGCGCGCCGAACTGCGCGCCACGGTCACGCAGGCCCTCGCCGACCCGACCTGGCGGCTCGCCCCGCGCCGGCTGCGCTCGGCCGAGATGGGTGCCGCGCCCACGCTCACCGCGCGTGAGATCCAGGTCCTGGAGGGCATGAGCCACGGCCGCTCCAACGCGGAGATCGGCCGCGAGCTGTTCCTCTCCGAGGACACCGTCAAGACCCACGCCCGGCGGCTCTTCAAGAAGCTCGGCGCCTCGGACCGGGCGCACGCGGTCGCGCTCGGCTTCCGATGGGGCCTGGTCCGCTAGGGCACCCCGTGCGGTGGAGGCCGGCAGGGCCCGCAGGGGACGCCACGATCCCCGCTTATCGCGAGGTGGGCGGGGGTGACAAGGCGACCCGCCGGGTGCCCGCTGCTCGTTTCGGCGCGGATGACGCATCCTTGAGGTGTGGAGTTCCTCGGGGACGAGTCGGTCGAGCGGAAGGGGAGGGCGCAGGGGATGAGTTCCGGCGCACCTGCTCATAACGCTTCGGTGCACAACAACGGGCGCGGAGCCACGGATCGGACAGCCGCAAGGCACCATGGACCGATGCGTGACGACGAGGCGGCCCCTGACCAAGGGACGGTCGGTGGGCTCGTCCATCGTGCCGTCGACGGGGACGAGCAGGCCACGCACGACCTGCTCGCCCATGTCCACCCCTTGGCGCTGCGCTACTGCCGCACGCGTCTGTCCCGCCTGCCCGGCGACGCCCGGCACTTCGTCGAGGACCTCGCCCAGGAGGTCTGCGTCGCGGTGCTGCTCGCGCTGCCCCGCTACAAGGACACCGGACGCCCCTTCGAGGCGTTCGTCTTCGCCATCGCCGCCCACAAGGTCGCCGACCTGCAGCGCGCGGCGATGCGGCACCCCGGCTCGACGGCCGTGCCGTCCGACGAGATGCCCGAGCGGCCGGACGACTCACTGGGCCCGGAGGAGCGCGCGCTGCTCAACAGCGACGCCGCCTGGGCCAAGAAACTGCTGGCCAACCTGCCCGAGAACCAGCGCGAGCTGCTCCTGCTGCGCATCGCGGTGGGGCTCACGGCAGAGGAGACCGGGCAGATGTTGGGAATGTCACCCGGCGCCGTGCGGGTCGCCCAGCACCGGGCGCTGAGCCGACTGCGGGCCCTGGCGGAGCAGTAGCGCCGGGCGTGAACGGACGGTGACGGGTGTCCGTACGAAACTACGAAGGTCGCGGGCGTCCCTGATCGTGGAATGAGCCACGTCCACTTCCCGTTAGCATGGACATCCGCACCGATCAAGGCCATTTGGGGAAGGTGTCATGACTGCCAACGTCGACGGAGTGCCCGAGAAGTTCGCGACGCTCGGGCTGACCTACGACGACGTGCTGCTGCTGCCGGGTGCATCCGAGGTGCTCCCCAACGCGGTCGACACCTCGTCCCGCATCTCCCGCAACGTCCGGGTGAACATCCCGCTGCTCTCGGCGGCGATGGACAAGGTGACCGAGTCCCGCATGGCCATCGCCATGGCCCGCCAGGGCGGCGTCGGCGTGCTCCACCGCAACCTGTCGGTCGAGGACCAGGTCAACCAGGTCGACCTGGTCAAGCGCTCCGAGTCCGGCATGGTGACGGACCCGATCACAGTCCACCCCGAGGCCACGCTGGCCGAGGCGGACGCCCTGTGCGCCAAGTTCCGCATCAGCGGCGTCCCGGTCACCGACCCGGCCGGCAAGCTGCTCGGCATCGTCACCAACCGCGACATGGCCTTCGAGTCCGACCGCACCCGCGAGGTGCGCGAGGTCATGACGCCGATGCCGCTGGTCACCGGCAAGGTCGGCATCTCCGGCGTGGACGCCATGGAACTGCTGCGCCGCCACAAGATCGAGAAGCTTCCGCTGGTCGACGACGCCGGCGTCCTCAAGGGCCTGATCACGGTCAAGGACTTCGTCAAGGCCGAGAAGTACCCCCACGCCGCCAAGGACGCCGAGGGCCGGCTGCTGGTCGGCGCGGCCGTCGGCGCCAGCCCGGAGGCCCTGGAGCGCGCCCAGGCCCTGGCCGCGGCCGGTGTGGACTTCCTGGTCGTCGACACCTCGCACGGGCACAACAGCAACGCGCTGAGCTGGATGGCGAAGATCAAGTCGAGCGTCGGCGTGGACGTGATCGGCGGCAACGTCGCCACCCGCGACGGCGCCCAGGCCCTGATCGACGCGGGCGTCGACGGCATCAAGGTCGGTGTCGGCCCCGGCTCGATCTGCACCACCCGCGTCGTCGCCGGCATCGGCGTCCCGCAGGTCACCGCCATCTACGAGGCATCCCTGGCGGCCCGCGCCGCGGGCGTCCCGCTGATCGGCGACGGCGGCCTGCAGTACTCGGGCGACATCGGCAAGGCGCTGGCCGCCGGTGCCGACACGGTGATGCTGGGGAGCCTCCTCGCGGGCTGCGAGGAGTCTCCGGGCGAGCTGCAGTTCATCAACGGCAAGCAGTTCAAGTCGTACCGCGGCATGGGTTCGCTCGGCGCCATGCAGTCCCGCGGCCAGGGCAGGTCGTACTCCAAGGACCGCTACTTCCAGGCCGAGGTGGCCACCGACGACAAGCTCGTGCCCGAGGGCATCGAGGGCCAGGTGCCCTATCGCGGCCCGCTGGCCAACGTGCTGCACCAGCTCGTCGGCGGTCTGCGCCAGACCATGGGGTACGTGGGGGCCGCCACCATCGAGGAGATGGAGTCGAAGGGCCGCTTCGTGCGGATCACCTCCGCGGGCCTCAAGGAGAGCCACCCGCACGACATCCAGATGACGGTCGAGGCACCGAACTACAGCCGCAGCAAGTAAGCAGCAGCCTGCCCGAGGGCGGCCCCGGACCGACCGGGGCCGCCCTCAGCAGTGCCCCGCGATGCCCGTCGGGGATACTGGAAGGCGCTGCAACGCATCAGGGAAAGGCCACAGACGTGACTGAGATCGAGATCGGGCGCGGCAAGCGCGGCCGCCGGGCGTACGCCTTCGACGACATCGCCGTCGTCCCCAGCCGCCGTACGCGGGACCCGAAGGAGGTCTCGATCGCCTGGCAGATCGACGCCTACCGCTTCGAGCTGCCGTTCCTGGCCGCTCCCATGGACTCGGTCGTCTCCCCGGCCACCGCCATCCGCATCGGCGAGCTGGGCGGCCTCGGCGTCCTGAACCTGGAAGGGCTCTGGACGCGGCACGAGGACCCGCAGCCGCTGCTCGACGAGATCGCCGGGCTGGACACGGACAACGCGACCCGCCGCCTCCAGGAGATCTACGCGGCCCCCATCAAGGAGGAGCTGATCGGGCAGCGCATCAAGGAGGTGCGCGACTCGGGCGTGGTCACCGCCGCCGCGCTCTCCCCGCAGCGCACCGCCCAGTTCTCCAAGGCGGTCGTCGACGCGGGCGTCGACATCTTCGTCATCCGCGGCACCACGGTCTCGGCGGAGCACGTCTCCGGTTCGCACGAGCCGCTGAACCTGAAGCAGTTCATCTACGAGCTGGACGTCCCGGTCATCGTCGGCGGCTGCGCCACCTACACCGCCGCCCTGCACCTGATGCGCACCGGCGCGGCGGGCGTCCTCGTCGGCTTCGGCGGCGGCGCCGCCCACACCACGCGCAACGTGCTGGGCATCCAGGTGCCCATGGCGACGGCGGTCGCGGACGTGGCGGCGGCCCGCCGTGACTACATGGACGAGTCCGGTGGCCGGTACGTGCACGTCATCGCCGACGGCGGTGTCGGCTGGTCCGGCGACCTGCCCAAGGCGATCGCCTGCGGCGCCGACTCGGTGATGATGGGCTCGCCGCTGGCGCGCGCGACCGACGCGCCGGGCAAGGGCAACCACTGGGGCATGGAGGCCGTCAACGAGGAGCTGCCCCGCGGCAAGAAGGTCGACCTCGGCACGGTCGGCACCATCGAGGAGATCCTCACCGGCCCGTCCCGCAACCCCGACGGCTCGATGAACTTCTTCGGCGCGCTGCGCCGGGCGATGTCGACCACCGGGTACAGCGAGCTGAAGGAGTTCCAGCGCGTCGAGGTGACGGTGGCGGACTCGCAGCACCGGCGGTAGCAGCCGCTCGACGGCTCCGAGGAGGCCGGCCGCCCTTGACGGGGCGACCGGCCTCTTTCGCGTGCTCAGAGGCTTGCGCGGGGGGGCGCGTGGCGCGGCGCGGGGGCGCACGGTGGCCTTCGGGGGACGGCGGCATCGTGGAAGGGGGCGCGCCATGGGCCGTCACCGCAAGCCCACCTGCTGGGATCGGATCCGTCTGCGGATGGTGAAGTTCCGGAGAAGGTGGATCTTGCGTATTTACGGGAAGTGAGCGGCCACCCCTACAAGAACCAGGGGTGGACACTCCGTTCACTTCTCAGGAGCCTGCCGCAGCGCCCCTGCGGTGGGCTCCACCCGCGTCCTACGGTACCCACGAAGCGGCCCGTCCACCACCGACCCCGTGGCACGGTCACCCCCGCGCGCCCCCCTCTCACAACCGGTGCGCCGCCCCCGTGGGCGTAGCCCCCCGCGTGTCCAGCAGGAGCTGGGCCTTCACCGACAGGCCCTGGAGGTCGTACGTGCGGTGCTGCTGGAGGAGGATCGTCAGGTCGGCGTCGGCGGCGGCCTCGTAGAGGGAGTCGGCGCGGGGGACGGGGCGGTCGGCGACGTTCCAGGACGGGATGTGCGGGTCGTGGTAGCTGACGGCGGCACCCATCGACATCAGGCGGGTGGCGATCTCCTCGGCCGGGGTGGCCTGCTGGTCGGCGAGGTCGGCCTTGTAGGTGACGCCGAGGAGGAGGACGCGGGCGGCGCGCGCGGACTTGCCGTGCTCGTTGAGCAGGGCGGCGGCGCGCTGGACGACGTAGCGCGGCATCTGGGAGTTGACCTGCTGGGCCAGCTCCACCATGCGCAGGTTGTGCGGGGCCTGGCCGGTCAGGTCCTGGGGGACGGAGTGGCCGCCGACGCCGGGGCCCGGGCGGAAGGCCTGGAAGCCGAACGGTTTGCTCTCCGCGCAGCGCAGGACGTCCCACAGGTCGACGCCGAGGTCGTCGCAGAGCACGGCCATCTCGTTGACGAGCGCGATGTTGACGTGCCGGAAGTTGGTCTCCAGGAGCTGGACCGTCTCGGCCTCGCGGGGGCCGCGCGCGCGGACCACCTTGTCGGTGAGCCGGCCGTAGAAGGTGGCGGCCGACTCGGTGCAGGCGGGGGTGAGGCCGCCGATGACCTTCGGCGTGGTGGCCGGGGTGAAGTCGCGGTTGCCGGGGTCGACGCGGCTGGGGGAGTAGGCGAGGTGGAAGTCGCGGCCGGCGCGCAGACCGGAGCCCTGCTCCAGGATCGGGCGCAGGAGATCCTCCGTCGTCCCGGGCCGCACGGGTGACTCCAGGATGACCGTGGTGTGCGGGCGCATGTGGGCGGCCAGGGTGCGGGCGGCCGCCTCCACCTGGGTGAGGTCCAGGCCGCCGTCCGCGCCGGGCGGGGTCGGGGCGCAGATGACGGCGGTGCGGACGCGGCCCAGCTCGGCCGGTCCGGCGGGCGTGCGGAAGCCCGTCGCGAGCATCCTGCGCACCTCGGCGGGGGTGAGCGGGTCGGCCTCGGGGCCGGTGCGGTAGCCGAGGGTGGGGATGCCTGCGGCGACGGCGGCCTGGGCCAGGGGCAGGCCGTACGGGCCGAGTCCGATGACGGCGAGATCTGCGGGCATGGCGTGGGCCGTCCTTCCCAGTAGCCGAAGCGGGACAGGTGCGCAAGCCCGGTGGACAGGATGAGCGAGCACAAGGTCAGACTAGGAGTAAATATGACCGATTTGCGGGATTGGTCGGCCGAGTTTCGGTGGTGTCGACGTGGCCCGGGGTGATGCGCCGGGATTCACGGGAAGAGTTGTCCACAGGCTGGGGGCGTGTGGCGGCCGATGTCGGGCGGGCCGGTCAGAATCTGGGCATGGTGGGTACCAGGAACCGGGCTTCGCCCCCGACGGGTGCGGCCGACGCGACCGACAGCGGGAGGCAGCAGTGAGGACAGCGACCCTGGGGCCGGCGCAGCGCGCCGAGTCACTCGCGGCCATGGCCGAGCGCGAGCTGGACGTACTGGTGGTGGGCGCGGGCGTGGTCGGCGCGGGCACCGCGCTCGACGCCGTGACGCGCGGCCTGTCCACCGGCCTGGTCGAGGCCCGGGACTGGGCGTCGGGCACCTCCAGCAGGTCGAGCAAGCTGATCCACGGCGGTCTGCGCTATCTGGAGATGCTCGACTTCGCCCTCGTGCGGGAGGCGCTGAAGGAGCGCGGGCTGTTGCTGGAACGGCTCGCACCGCACCTCGTGAAGCCCGTGCCGTTCCTGTACCCCTTGCGGCACAAGGGGTGGGAGCGGCTGTACGCCGGGTCGGGCGTCGCGCTCTACGACGCCATGTCGATGGCCCGCGGCCACGGCCGAGGGCTGCCGATGCACCGGCACCTGAGCCGCGGTCACGCCCTGCGGGTAGCGCCCGCCTTGAAGAAGGACGCGCTGGTCGGCGCGCTCCAGTACTACGACGCCCAGATGGACGACGCCCGATTCGTCACGACGCTGGTGCGCACGGCGGCGGCGTACGGCGCCCCGGTCGCCAACCGCGCGCGGGTCACCTCCTTCCTGCGCGAGGGCGAGCGCGTGGTCGGCGCGCGCGTGCAGGACGTCGAGGCGGGCGGGGAGTACGAGATCCACGCCAAGCAGGTCGTGAACGCGACCGGCGTGTGGACGGACGACACCCAGTCGATGGTGGGCGAGCGCGGCCAGTTCCACGTGCGCGCCTCCAAGGGCATCCATCTGGTCGTGCCGAAGGACCGCATCCACTCCAGCACCGGTCTGATCCTGCGCACCGAGAAGTCCGTGCTGTTCGTCATCCCCTGGGGCCGGCACTGGATCATCGGCACCACGGACACCGACTGGGACCTGGACAAGGCGCACCCGGCCGCGTCCAGCGCCGACATCGACTACCTGCTGGAGCACGTCAACTCCGTGCTGTCCGTGCCGCTCACCCGCGACGACGTCGAGGGTGTGTACGCCGGTCTGCGCCCGCTGCTGGCCGGCGAGTCGGACGCCACCAGCAAGCTGTCGCGCGAGCACACCGTCGCGCACCCGGTGCCCGGCCTCGTCGTCGTGGCGGGCGGCAAGTACACGACGTACCGGGTGATGGCCAAGGACGCCGTGGACGAGGCGGTGCACGGGCTCGACCTGCGGGTCGCCGACTGCGTCACCGAGGACACCCCCCTGCTCGGCGCCGAGGGCTACCGGGCGCTGTGGAACGCGCGGAAGCGGGTCGCCGCACGCACCGGCCTGCACGTCGTACGCGTGGAACACCTGCTGAACAGGTACGGCGCCATGGCGGAGGAGGTCCTGGAACTCATCGCCGCCGACCCCTCCCTCGGGGAACCGCTGCACGCCGCCGACGACTACCTGCGCGCCGAGGTCGTCTACGCCGCCTCCCACGAAAGCGCGCGGCACCTGGACGATGTACTGACCCGGCGCACCCGTATCTCCATCGAGACCTTCGACCGGGGTACGCGCAGCGCCCGCGAGGCCGCCGAACTGATGGCGCCGGTACTGGGCTGGGACAAGGACCAGGTCGAACGCGAGGTCCAGCACTACGAGAAGCGGGTCGAGGCCGAGCGGGAGTCGCAGCGCCAGCCGGACGACCTGACGGCGGACGCGGCCCGGCTGGGGGCGCCGGACATCGTGCCACGGTAGGGGCCGCCGGGGCGGGTGTGACGCAGGGTCACCCCGCCATGCTCCCTGCCCGCTCGCCCGGTTGGCGCCAGAGGCACCCTGGGCGTCGAGCGCTTGTCGGGTGAGGGACAATGAAGGCTCTGTCAGGGCGGGTTGCATGAGGGGACGCATGTCGGAGGCGGAGCGGGCGGGGACATCCCGTACGGACAAGAGCGCACGTCTCCTCGCCGGGCGGTACCGGCTGGGAGACGTGCTCGGCCGCGGCGGCATGGGGACGGTGTGGCGGGCCGAGGACGAGACCCTGGGGCGCACGGTCGCCGTCAAGGAGCTGCGGTTTCCCGGGAACATCGACGAGGAGGAGAAGCGGCGCCTGATCACGCGCACGCTGCGCGAGGCCAAGGCCATCGCGCGGATCCGCAACAACAGCGCCGTGACGGTCTACGACGTGGTCGAGGAGGACGACCGGCCGTGGATCGTGATGGAACTCGTCGAGGGCAAGTCGCTCGCCGAGGCCATCCGTGAGGACGGCCTGCTGGAGCCGAAGCGCGCGGCGGAGGTCGGCCTCGCCGTCCTCGACGTCCTGCGCTCCGCGCACCGCGAGGGCATCCTGCACCGCGACGTGAAGCCGTCCAACGTACTGATCGCCGAGGACGGCCGGGTCGTCCTCACCGACTTCGGCATCGCCCAGGTCGAGGGCGACCCGTCGATCACCTCCACCGGCATGCTCGTCGGCGCCCCCTCCTACATCTCCCCGGAGCGCGCCCGCGGCCACAAGCCGGGACCGGCCGCCGACCTGTGGTCGCTCGGCGGGCTGCTGTACGCGGCGGTGGAGGGCTCCCCGCCCTACGACAAGGGCTCCGCGATCGCGACGCTGACCGCGGTGATGACGGAGAACCTGGAGGAGCCGAAGAACGCGGGTCCGCTGCGGGACGTCATCTTCGGGCTGCTCAACAAGGACCCCGCCCAGCGGCTCGACGACACGGGCGCCCGCGCGATGCTCAACAAGGTCATCCACGCCCCGGACAGGGCGGCCGAGACCGAACCGGCCGACGCCACCAAGGTGGTGCCGCTGCCGGCGCAGCCGGACGAGCGGTCCCGTCGGGGCGGTTCGGCGGGCGCCGGGGGCAGGCGGGGCGAGGAGGCCGGGGAGCGGTTGCGCGGGGCGCTGCGTTCCGTGCGCAAGGCCGCCGTGGGGGCCGGTGCGGCCGGTGCCGCGGCCACCTCCCGCACCAAGCCGGGCGGGGCCGACCGGGCCGCCTCCGGCGCCGCGGGGGCCTCCGCCGCCCCGGGTTCCGCCGGGACCGCCGCCACGTCGGCGCCGGGATCGGGCGCCGGGACCGGAGTGGGCTCGGGCCACGGCGGGCCGAACGCGCCCGCGGGTACCCGGAGTTCCGGCTGGCCCGTCGTACCGCCGCCGGACCTGCCGCCCCGGTCCGTGCCCCGGGCGCCGCTCACCGACGTGGTGCCGCGCAGGACGCTGGTGATCATCGCGGTGATCGTGGCGCTCGCCGTGCTCGGCACCGTACTGGCCCTCACGCTCGGCGGCGACGACGAGAACGGCGCCCAGGGCGGCAGCGGTGACAAGGCCGTCGCCACCGCGACCGGCGACACCAAGCAGGACGAGGAGAGCGGGACCGGTACCGACGGCACCGCCTCGGACCCGGCGACGGAGGACGGGACGCCGGGCGGCGCCCCGGGCACCGGAGCCGGCGAGTCGGGCGACGCCGGGACCGGGTCGGGCGATGCCGGGAAGCCGGACGACGACGAGGGCGCGGCCGCCACCCACCAGGGCAAGCAGGGTTACACACTTGGACTCCCCGAGGGCTGGAAGTACCGGACCACGGGCTCCGCGGGGGACCGGTTCGCCGGACCGAACGGGCAGAAGCTGCTCGTCGCCTGGACGTCCACGCCCAAGGACGACCCGGTCGCCGACTGGAAGAACCAGGAGCGGAGCATGGTCCGCTCCCAGTACAAGAAGATCCGCATCGAGAAGGTGGGCTACCGGGGCTGGAACGCGGCCGACTGGGAGTTCACCTACACGGACGGCGGCACCAAGTACCGGACCGTGGACCGGGGGTTCGTCGTCAACGACCACCAGGGCTACGCGCTCATGTACACCGCCAAGGCCGCCGACTGGGACAGTGACCTGCGCCGGGACACCTGGCGGACCCTGACGAAGACCTTCGAGCCCAAGTCCTGAGTCGGCGGCGCCCGGGTTTGAGCGGTCCGATATCTGGCATCCCCTCTTTGCGGGTTGCCTCCGGCACGTATCGTGAGTGCTTGCGGACCGTACGCAGCCGGAACGGCCCGCCGGGCGAACGGAATTGACCGACGGGCTGCCGGGGGTGTCGACGTGGACGACTACGCGGGACGGGTACTCGCCGACCGCTACCGCCTGCCCCTGCCGCCGTCCGACGAGTACGAACTCACCGAGACCCGGGCCTTCGACACCTACAGCGGTCAGGAAGTGCTGGTCCGGCAGGTGCCGTTGCCGGAGGTCGTCGAGGCGGAGGTGCTCGACGCGGACGGCCTGCCCGACGGCTTCACGGCCCGGGACGGCGCCGGGCGGCCCCCCGGCAGGCGGTCGCCGGCCGCGCACGGCGGACAGCGGCGGCCCGCCGACCCGGTGGTACGCCGTGCCGTCGAGGCGGCGCAGGCCGCCGCCGCCGTCCCCGACCATCCGCGCCTGGACCAGGTCTTCGACGTGTTCGCCGAGGGCGGTTCGCTGTGGGTCGTCAGCGAGCTGGTGGCCGCCAGGCCGCTGGCCGCCCTGCTCGCCGAGCAGCCGCTGACGCCGTACCGGGCGGCCGAGGTGGCCTCCGACATCCTCCTGGCGCTGCGGGTTCTGCACACCTACGGCTGGGTGCACCGCAACATCACCGCGCGCACGGTGCTCGTCTGCGACGACGGGCGCGTGATGCTGACCGGCCTGGCGGTCGGGGCGGCGGAGGAGGCCCTGTGCGGATACGACCCGGTGCCCGCCCCCGAGGGCGAGGAGGGCCCCGGCTCCGCGGTCGCCCCTGACGGGACCTTCGGCCGGGGTGGTGGCGCGGGTGGTGGCGCGCAGACCGCCGCCCCCGGGCCTGGTGGGTCCGAGGGCGGGGCTGGGCGCTCCGGTCCCGGTGGTGGCGGGGTCACGGCCGCTGGTCCGGGTGGTGCCGGGGTGACGGCCGCCGGTCCGGGTGGTGTCGGCTCAGGGTTCTACGGTCCGGGTGGTGTCGGCTCAGGGGCCCCCGGTCCCGGTGGTGCCGGGTTCGGGGCCGTCGGCCCCGGGGGTGTGCAGACCGGGATGCTCGGGCCCGGCGGTGCCGATCCCGAGGCCGCCCGGCGGGCCGCCATCGAGGCACGGGCCGCCGGCGGGCTGCCGGTGCCCGGGGTCCAGGGGCCGGGTGGGGCCTCCGCCGGGCTCGCCCCCACGCCGCTCGACAGCGGCGGGGACGCCCGTGCCGCGCGCGCCGGAGCGATCGCCGCGTACCGCGCCGGTGCCCGGGCCGCGGCCCGCGTCCAGGAGGCGCAGAACGGCCGCACGGCCCTGCCCGGCGCCCGCCCCGCCCCCGACGACGACACCGGCCTGCCTCCCGGCACCCCCGGCACCGGACCCGTCGGGGTGCGGCCTTCCCACGCGGCCGGCCCCGAGCAGGCGCCGCACGCCGTCGGCCCCGGCGCGGAGCCCGGCCCTCCCCGCGCCGCCGGTCCGGGCACCCCCTCCGCGGCCGCCCGCTCCGCCTACTCCGCCGGCCCCGGCGCCGCGCCCGGCGCCGCCTCGCCCGGGCAGATCGCCGACCCCTACGGCGTACGCACGACCTCCTGGCACGGCGCCGCGCCCCGCCCCACCGGCGACCCGGCCGCCGCCGCGCCCCCCGCCCCCGCGGCCGGACGGGCCCTGCCCGCCGCCCCCCACCAGGAGGCCACCGCCGCGCCCGCCGGGCACTGGGACGACCTGGTCTCCCGCGCCCCCGCGCCGCGCGGTCCGGCCACCGCACTCGCCGCCGAGCGGGCCCGGCAGACGCGGATGGCCGTGGTCGGACCGGTGACCGAGCGCTGGGCGCCGGAACAGGCCGGGCCGGTGCACGAGAACTGGCAGCTGGCCGCGCCCATCGGCCCCGCCACCGACCTGTGGGCGCTGGGCGCGCTGCTCTACCGTGCCGTACAGGGACATGCGCCCTACCCGGAGGAGTCGACCGCCGAGCTGGTGCAGATCGTGTGCGCGGAGCCGCCGGCGTTCGCCGAGGAATGCGGACCGCTGCGGCCGGTCGTGGAGTCGCTGCTGCGTCAGGACCCCACCGAGCGCATCGACTTCGAGGAGCTGCGCGGCTGGCTGCGTTCACTGGTGCGGTCGGCACCCGAGCCGGAGGCCGGCCTGCACGTCGTCTCGGCCCCGCCCGCCGAGACCAGCCGGCTGCCCATCGTGCGCCGCCGCGGCGAGCTGGTGCGCAGGCGGCGTGCGGGACTGCCCGCGCACCACGGACGGCACAAGCGGGGCAAGCGGGACACGGCCCGTTCCCCGCGCAGCCTCGGCCGGACGCTGCTCCTGGTGATACTGCTCGCCCTGGCCGGAGCGATCGCCTACGCCATGTTCCTCATGCCGAAGAGTGACACGGACGGCGACGGGGCCACCGACCGGACGGGCGCCGTCGGCGAGGCGAGCCAGGCCCCGCCCGAGCGGTCCCCGGACCCCGGCAGCGAGCCCCGGCCGGAGCAGACGTCACCGAAGGACGACCCCAGTGCCTCGGAGACGGGCACCGGCTCCACCGAGACGCAGACCAACGACCCCGACGTCGCCGACGGGTTCGCCCTCCGCAAGGACCCCGAAGGCTTCCGCGTCGCCGTCGCCGAGGGCTGGAACCGCACGCCCCGCAACGGCAGCGGCCAGGTCGTCTACGCGAAGGGCGACTTCGAGCTCGTCGTCGTACCGGGCCGGGACCGCGCGGCCGAGTTCGGCGACGACCCGATGGTCTACCAGCGCGACAGCGAGCCCGAATTGGCGCCGTACCGCGCCTCCAGCTGGGCCACCTCCAGCGGGCTGAAGACCATCGAGGTCGGCGGACGGACCATGGCGGAGGGGCAGTTCACCTGGACCGGCGCCGGTGGCGGCGAGCTGTACGTACGTAACGTCGCGATCCTGATCGACGGGCGCTACCACGTGGTGCAGGTCCGTGGCCCGGAGGCGGAACGGGACGAGGTGAGCCGGCTGTTCGAACAGGCGTCGGCGACCTATCAGTACACCCGCTGACCGCAGTTCGGCCCGATGGTTGTCTTCTGTCACGGAAAGCGACAACCGTCACAGAGCGGTATCCATGCCACCCCGCCCGTTCCCCGGACGGGGGCCGGTCCCTAGTCTGACCCTGACAAGACCATTGCGGGGCAACGTGAATCAGATGCAGGGCCGGCTCGTCGCGGGCCGATACCGGCTCGGGGACGCCATCGGCAGCGGCGGCATGGGCCGGGTGTGGCGCGCACACGACGAGGTGCTGCACCGGACCGTCGCCATCAAGGAGTTGACCGCCGCGCTCTACGTCTCCGAGAGCGACCAGGCGATACTGCTGGCGCGTACCCGGGGCGAGGCGCGCGCGGCGGCGCGGATCAACCACTCGGCCGTCGTCACCGTTCACGACGTACTCGAACACGACGGCCGGCCCTGGATCGTGATGGAGCTGGTCGAGGGCCGTTCGCTGGCCGACGCGGTCAAGGACGAGGAGCGGGTCGAGCCGCGGGACGCGGCCCGTGTCGGCCTGTGGGTGCTGCGCGCCCTGCGTGCCGCGCACACCGCCGGTGTCCTGCACCGCGACGTCAAGCCCGGCAACGTACTGCTCGGTGACGACGGCCGGGTGCTGCTCACCGACTTCGGCATCGCGCAGATCGAGGGCGACTCCACCATCACGCGGACCGGAGAGGTCGTCGGCTCCGTCGACTACCTGGCGCCGGAGCGCGTCCGCGGCCACGATCCCGGCCCCGCCTCCGACCTGTGGGCGCTCGGCGCGACGCTGTACACGGCGGTGGAGGGCAGGTCGCCGTTCCGCCGCACCTCACCGCTCACCACCATGCAGGCGGTCGTCGAGGAGGAGGCCACCGAGCCCCGGTACGCCGGTCCGCTCGCGCCCGTCATCAGCGCCCTGCTGCGCAAGGACCCGGCCTCGCGGCCCGACGTGACCGAGACGGAACAGATGCTCGCGGAGGCCGCGGAGGGACGGCGGCCGAACGCGGCCCAGGCGTATGTGCCGACGCGGTACTCGGGCCCGCGGGGGGCGGGTGACACGGCCCGCCCCGGGACACCGGGGCCGGGACCGGTGCCGACGGGCGGGACGGCCGCGACGCCGTACCGGCCGATGACCGGTCCGGCGGCGGTCGGTCCCACGGCCGTCGGTCCCACGGCGGCGGGTCCCGGCCCGTCGGGCCCCACGGCGGCGGGGCACGCGCCGACCGGCCCCACGGGCGTCGCTCCCGTACGGTCCCGGCGCCGCCGCCTGCGCACACTCGCCCTGGTCGTCGCCGTCGCCGCCCTCATCGGCGCGGGCACCGCCGTGGTGCTGCAGCAACGGGACGGGGGTTCGACGGCCGGGCAGGACCCCACCCACTCGCCGTCCCCCTCCGCCTCCGCCACGACCGGCAAGGGCCCCGGCGGGTCCGTCCCGGCCGGTTGGGTCCGCCGGGACGACCCGGTGGGTTTCAGCCTCTACCTGCCCGAGAACTGGCAGCGGAAGGTCTTCGACGACGACGGCGAGCTGAAACAGGTCGACTACACCCCCGACGGGGGCGAGCACTTCATCCGCATCGCCGTCGACACCGCCCCCGACTACAACGACCCGTACGCCCATCAGCTCGACCTGGAGGTCCAGCTCCAGCGGCTGGTCGACTACCGGCGCGTCACCCTGGAGCGGACCACCTACCGCGACCGCGAGAGCGCCCGGTGGGAGTACACCTGGACCGCACTGGCCAAGGACACCCCCTTCCCCGGTCCGCGCCGCGCCGTCGAGGAGACGTACATGTCCCGTGACGGCGTCGAGTACGTCATCTACATGTCGGCGCCCGCCGAGGACTGGGAGACCGCGCGGCAGCAGTTCCGGACGGTGCTGCAGAGCTGGCAGGAGAAGACCGCCTGACCCGCGCCGTGTGATGGCCGGAAGCCGTCGCAACGACGCCCGCTGTCCGTCGGTTGTCGGCCACCCGGGTTACGGCGGCCCGGAGCCCGTCCGTCCGGTGGGGCATGATGGGCGCATGGTGACCGAGGGGGCGGGCGGGCGTGTCATCGCGGGCCGTTACCGGCTCCATGAGCGACTCGGCCGCGGCGGCATGGGCATCGTGTGGCGGGCGACCGACCAACTGCTCGGCCGCGAGGTGGCCGTGAAGGCGCTTCCCCTCGACGAGACCCTCTCCGCCGCCGAGGCCCGGCGGCGCCGGGAGCGCACCCTGCGCGAGGCCCGCGCGGTCGCACAGCTGAGCCACCCTCACGTCATCGTCGTGCACGACGTCGTCGAGGACGACGAACGCGCGTACATGGTCATGGAGCTGGTCGACGGCGGCTCGCTCGCCGACCGCGTCCTCGGCCACGGCCCGGTCGACGCCACCGAGGCCGCCCGGATCGGCGTCGCCCTGCTCGACGCCCTGCGCACCGCGCACGCGGCCGGGATCCTGCACCGGGACGTGAAGCCGTCCAACGTGCTGGTGGCCGAGGACGGCCGGGTCGTCCTCACCGACTTCGGCGTGGCCCAGGTCGCGGGCGCCACCACGCTCACCGAGACCGGCTCCTTCGTCGGCTCCCCCGAGTACACCGCCCCCGAGCGGATGTCCGGTGCCGGGACCGGACCGGAGTCCGACCTGTGGTCGCTGGGCGTGCTGCTGTGCGCGATCCTCAGCGGCGCCTCGCCCTTCCACCGCGACTCGCTGGGCGGCGTCCTGCACGCCGTGGTCACCGACGAGATCCGTCCGCCCGCTCAGGCCGGGCCCATCCTTCCGGTCGTACAGGGCCTGCTGGAACGCGACCCGGAACGGCGGCTGGACGCGGCGGAGGCCGAGCGGATGCTGCGCGCCTTCCTGACCACGGGCCGGACTCCCACGCCGCCCCGGTCCGGTGAGCCCCGGCGCATGACGCGGGGCGTGCTCATGGCGGTGGTGCTCGCGGTACGCCGACGGGTCCGGCGTCCGTGACGCCGTCTTCGCAACGCGCCTAAACAGGAGATAAGCGGCAGCGTGCGTCACGGGTCTGTGACCGCGGCGGACGGTTGGTGGATGCGGACACGCCTGGCGCGATATGGATGGACCCATGAGCAGCAACGGGGGACCCCGCAACGGGTCGGACGAGCCGACGAGTTTTGGCCTGCGACCACCGAATCAACCCGTCGCCGTGCCACATCCCGGCAACCCGTACGCGGCACCCACCCAGGCCGTACCGCCGCAGTCGCCGTCGCGGCCCGGTCTGTTGGAGTCGCCCGCGCAGGACGCGGGCGCCGGGCGGCTCATCGCCGGCCGCTACCGGTTGATCTCCAAGCTCGGGCACGGCGGCATGGGCACGGTGTGGCGGGCGAAGGACGAGACCGTGGACCGCGAGGTGGCCGTCAAGGAGCCCCGCGTACCCGACCACCTTCCCGAACGCGAACGAGACAACGCCTTCGAACGGATGCGCCGCGAGGCGCGCGCCGCGGCCCGGCTCGACCACCCCGCGGTGGTCAACGTGCACGACGTGGCGGTGGTGGACGACCAGCCGTGGATCGTGATGGAGCTGGTGCGGGGCCGCTCGCTGGGCGACGCGTTGCAGGAGGGCACGCTGGGCGCGCGGGAGGCGGCCCGGATCGGCCTGGAGGTGCTCGGCGCGCTGGAGGCCGCGCACGCGGCCGGCATCCTGCACCGGGACGTGAAGCCGGACAACGTACTGCTCGGCCGGCACGACCGGGTCGTCCTCACCGACTTCGGCATCGCCCAGATCGAGGGCGAGACCAACCTCACCGACACCGGCGGCTTCGTCGGCTCGCCCGAGTACATCGCCCCGGAGCGGGTGCTGGGCCAGCGCCCCGGTCCGGCGAGCGACCTGTGGTCGCTGGGCGTGGTGCTGTACGCGGCGACGGAGGGCGTCTCGCCGTTCCGCCGCAGCAACACCCCCGCCACGCTCCAGTCCGTGCTCAACGCCGCGCCCGCGCCGCCCGCCTCCGCGCAGGGGCCGCTGGCCGAGGTCATCACGGGCCTGCTGGACAAGGACCCGGCGCGCCGTCCGGACGCCGCCCGGGTCCGCGCCCTGCTGAGCGCCGCCGCGAACCCGCCGGAGCCGGCACCCACCCAGGTCGTACACATCGGCGGGGCGGACGGGTCGTCCCGGCCGGTGTCCAAGTGGAGTGTGCGGCTGGGCCGCAACGCGTGGATCACCCTCGGCGCGGCGGTCGTCGCGGCGGCGGTGGCGTCGTACCTGGTGATCGCGGAACCCTTCGCGGGGCCCCTGCCGGAGGGGTGGAAGAAGCACGACCTCGGTGGGAAGTCCGGCATGAGCGTCGGTGTGCCGGCGGCGTTCGTGAAGCTGAAGCACCCCGACAAATGGGACGGCACCACCGAGTCGTTCGCCGACCCGAGCGGCGCGATCACCGTCCACGTGGACCGTGACATCAAGGCCGACGACGAGGACGACGACATCCCGGACACCGCGGGGGCCAACGCCTGGGCGGACTGGGAGATGCTCAAGGACGGCGAGTACTCGTGGAACTTCGCCGACAAGCCCGCTCCCAGGGGTGAACCGAGCGAGACCGAGTACAAGGGCAAGAAGGCCGCCGAGAACACCATCGCCTACACGACGGCCGACACGCAGAACCCCCGCGAGCGCGAGTACCACATCCTCTACTACCGGGCGGACAACGGCGACATGTACAAGGTCTCGATCGACTACCCCCGCAAGGGGTACTTCGCGGACGAGGGACGGGAGATCGCCCGGACCGTCGTCGCCAACTGGGAGGTCGGCCAGCTCTGATGGAAGCCCAGGGGCACCTGGTCGGCGAGCGGTACCGGCTGCTGAGGCGCGTCGCCTCCGGCGCCTCGGGAACCGTCTGGCAGGCCTTCGACGAACGCGCGGCACACGACGTCGCCGTCAAGCAGCCGCGGCTGCCCGGTGACCCGGCGGACGAGACGTACCGCCGGGCCGCCCACCGCCTCTACCGCGAGGCACGCGCCGCCGCCCGTGTCGACCACCCCGCGGCCGTCCGCATCCACGACGTGGTCGTGGAGGAGGCCGGACTCGACGGACTGCCCTGGATCGTCATGGAGTGGGTCCCCGGCGAGTCCCTGCAAGAGGTGCTCCGGCGCGGCCCGGTGCCGGCGCCCGAAGCGGCCCGCATGGGGCTCGCGGTGCTCGGCGCGCTGCGGGCGGCGCACGCCGTCGGCATCGTGCACCGCGCGGTCAGGCCCGCCAAGGTGCTGCTCGGCCCGCACGGCCGCGTCGTGCTCACCGACTTCGGCACGGCCCGCGCACCGGGCGAGGACGCCCCCCGGGGCGCCGGTCCCGCGGCGGACCTGCGCTCGCTGGGCGTCCTCCTGCACACCGCCGTCGGGAACTGGTCGCCGTCCGGGCCGCTCGACCCGGTGATCGAAAGGCTGAGGGCCGAGGACGCCACCCGGCGACCGGATGCCGAGGAGGTCGCGCGGCACCTGGAGGCGGTGGCCGGCGCCCCCCGGTCCGCTCCGGACCGAAAAGAAGTGATCAGGTCCAGCCCCACCGGGTAACCTCCTGATCAGCGCATTTGTTGCCAGCGATCACTGGCATTGTGTGAGTACTCGGTGAATCCCGATTACCGACGGGTACACAAAGCCCTCGCGGCGTCATACCCTGCGGCTCATGACGGATGCGCAGGCCCCGGAAATCACCGGCACGAACCCTCTCGCCCCCGCCCCCGAGGGCGCCCGCACCGCTGCCGACGTGGTCACGCCCGAGCTGGTCGCCCAGCTCACCAAGGGCGTGGCCGGCTCCGGCCGCACCGCCAACCACACGCCGTTCACCGGCGAGAGGCTGGCCGACCTGCCCGAGTCGACGCCCCAGGACGTGGCCGGCGCCTTCGAGCGGGCCCGCGCCGCCCAGGCCGTGTGGGCGCGTACGCCGGTGCGGCAGCGTGCCGCCGTCCTGCTGCGCTTCCACGACCTGGTGCTGGAGCGCCAGGCCGAGGTCCTCGACCTCATCCAGCTGGAGACCGGCAAGGCCCGCCTGCACGCCCACGAGGAGGTCCAGGCCGTCGCCGTCGCCGCCCGGCACTACGGCCGCAAGGCCCCGGCGTACCTGCGCCCCAAGCGGCACACCGGCGCCGTGCCGACCCTGACGAAGGTCACCGAGCTGCGCCACCCGCGCGGCGTCGTCGGCCAGATCGTTCCGTGGAACTACCCCTTCGAACTCTCCGTCGGAGACGCGCTGCCTGCCCTCGTGGCCGGAAACGCCGTCGTGATGAAGCCCGACACCGAGTCCTGCCTGACCGCGCTGTGGGCTCGTGACCTGCTGATCGAGGCCGGACTGCCCGCCGACGTCCTCCAGGCCGTCATCGGCGTCGGCCCCGTCGTCGGCCCCGAGGTCGTCAAGCACGGCGACTACATATCCTTCACCGGCTCCACCCGCACCGGCCGCGAGGTCGCCACCGTCGCCGCCGACCGCCTGGTCGGCGTCTCGCTGGAACTCGGCGGCAAGAACGCCATGCTGGTGCTGGAGGACGCCGACATCGAGAAGGCCGCGGCGGGCGCCGTCCGCGCGTGCTTCTCCTCCGCCGGCCAGTTGTGCGTGTCCATCGAGCGGCTGTACGTCCACGAGTCGGTCGCCGACGTCTTCCTGGACCGCTTCGCCGCCCGCACCCGCGCGATGCGCCTGGGCCGGGCCCTGGCCTACGGCGCCGACATGGGTTCGTTGGTCAGCGGGCATCAGCTGGAGACCGTCAAGCGGCACGTGGAGGAGGCCGTCGCCAAGGGCGCGCGGATCGTCGCGGGCGGCGTCGCCCGCCCGGACATCGGCCCGTACTTCTACGAGCCGACCATCCTCGACGGCGTCACGGACGCCATGACCCTGTGCCACGAGGAGACCTTCGGCCCGGTCGTCTCCGTCTACCGCTTCAAGACCGAGGACGAGGCGGTCGAGCAGGCCAACTCCACGCCGTACGGCCTGAACTCCTCGGTCTGGACGAAGGACGCCCGGCGCGGCCACGAGGTCGCCGCCCGGCTGCGCACCGGCACCGTCAACATCAACGAGGGGTACGCGTCCGCCTACGGCAGCGCCCAGTCCCCGATGGGCGGCATGAAGGACTCCGGCCTCGGCCGCCGGCACGGCTCCGAGGGCATCCTCAAGTACACCGAGGCCCAGACGGTCGCCCACCAGCGCCTGCTGCCGATGGCACCGTCGCTGGGGATGGACGACGAGAAGTACGCGGCGTTCATGAGCCGGAGCCTGCGCCTGATGAAGGCATTCCGCTTCCGCTGAGCAGTCCGCCACCAGTACCCGTTCTCAACGAGGAGAGCACGTGTCGCAGGAGAAGTCTGTCCAGACCCGGGACGAGAACGGGTACGACTACGACGTCGTCGTCGTGGGGTCGGGGTTCGGCGGATCCGTCTCCGCCCTCCGCCTCACCGAGAAGGGCTACCGCGTCGGCGTCCTGGAAGCCGGCCGCCGCTTCACCGGTGAGTCACTGCCGAAGAACTCCTGGGACCTGAAGAACTACCTCTGGGCCCCGGGGCTCGGCATGTTCGGCATCCAGCGCATCCATCTGCTCGGGAATGTCATGGTCCTGGCAGGCGCCGGGGTCGGCGGTGGTTCCCTGAACTACGCCAACACCCTCTACGTGCCGCCGAAGCCCTTCTTCGACGACCCCCAGTGGCGTGACATCACCGACTGGCACGACGAACTGACGCCGTACTACGACCAGGCCAAACGCATGCTCGGGGTCCGCCTGAACCCGACCATGACCCCCTCCGACGTACACCTGAAGGGCGCCGCCGAGCGGATGGGCGTCGGCGACACCTTCCACATGGCGCCGGTCGGCGTCTTCTTCGGTGACGGTGAGGACGCCGACGGCACGGTGAAGGCGAAGCCGGGCGAGCAGGTGCCCGACCCCTACTTCGGCGGCGCGGGCCCCGACCGGACGGCGTGCAACGAGTGCGGTGAGTGCATGACCGGCTGCCGGCGCGGCGCGAAGAACACCCTCAACGAGAACTACCTGTACCTCGCCGAGAAGGCGGGTGCCGTCGTGCACCCGATGACGACGGTCGTCTCGGTCACCGACGACTCGCGCGGCGGGTTCGCGATCGCCACCCTCCCCACCGACCGGCAGAAGAAGGGCGCGGGCCGCACCTTCACGGCCCGCCGGGTCGTCATAGCCGCCGGCACCTACGGCACCCAGACCCTGCTGCACCGCATGAAGGCGAACGGACAGCTCCCGTACATATCCGACAAGCTCGGCGAGCTGACCCGCACCAACTCCGAGGCCCTGGTCGGCGCCCAGACCGACGACCGGCGCTACCGCAAGGCCACCGGCGAGTCACGGGCCGACTTCACGCGCGGCGTCGCCATCACGTCCTCGATCCACCCGGACGCCAACACCCACATCGAGCCGGTCCGCTACGGCAAGGGCTCCAACTCGATGGGCGGCCTGTCCATCCTCCAGGTCCCGTACGCCGGGCACACCGCCTCGGGCGCGTCCCGCGTCCTGGGCTTCCTGGGCCACGCGGCCAAGCACCCGATGCTGGTCCTGCGGTCCCTGTCCAACCGCCGCTGGTCGGAGCGGACCATCATCGGCCTGGTGATGCAGTCCCTGGACAACTCCCTGACCACGCACCTGAAACCGACGGGCGTCGGCAAGGGCCTGCTCACCGCCCGCCAGGGCCACGGCTCGCCCAACCCCAAGCAGATCAAGGCGGCCACGGAGGGCGCCTCCGCACTCGCCGCCGAGATCAACGGCTTCGCCGGCTCGAACGTCGGCGAGCTGATGGGTACCCCGCTCACCGCCCACTTCCTCGGCGGCTGCCCGATCGGCGCCTCCCGCGAGAGCGGCGTCATCGACCCGTACCACCGGCTCTACGGCCACCCCGGCATCTCGGTCGTCGACGGCGCCGCGGTCTCCGCCAACCTGGGCGTCAACCCGTCCCTGACCATCACGGCGCAGGCCGAGCGGGCGATGTCGTACTGGCCGAACAAGGGCGAGAGCGACCCGCGCCCGGCGCAGGGGACGGCCTACGAGCGCCTGGCCCCCGTCGAGCCCAAGGCCCCAGCCGTCCCGGCGGAGGCCTTCGGCGCGCTGCGGCTGCCGTTCCTGGGAATGCCGGCGGTGCCGCCGAAGAAGTAGCGCAAAGGTGAGAGGGACCTGCGCCCCCCTCCGAGCGCAGGTCCCTCTCACCCAGCCTGTGTTACGCCGGTCCGTGCTGTGTCACGCGTCCGCGCCGGCCTTGCGCCGCCGCACCGCGAACACGGCGCCGCCACCGACGACGACGGCGAGCCCGCCGACGAGGCCGATCATCGGCAGTGCGGAACTGGAACCGGTCTCGGCGAGGCTGCCGGTGACCTCGGGCGTGTCGGCGGCCGGCTTCTCGACGGCCACGGGAGCCTTGCCGCCTTCCTGCGGCTTGGTGCCCTCGGTGTCCGTACCGGCGGCCACGATCTGGAACTTGTAGGCGACGTCACCGAAGCCGGTGCACTCGCCGTCCGCGTCGCCGTAGATGGTCGCGCCGAGCGTGAAGCCGGCGCCGACCGGGGCGTCGGACCTCACGTTGATCCGCATCGGGATGTCGACCTCGTAGTCGGGCGCCAGCTCGTCGGTGTAACCGATGTAGCCGACCGCGTAGCCGAACTCGTTGAGGTCCTCCCAGATCTTGTCGTCGGGGTTCCAGGCCTGGAGGCTGACCTTCTTGCTCTCGAACAGCTCCTCGCCGTTCCGGTCGGCGGAGGCACCGGCCAGGTATTCGAGGTTCTGGAGTGTGGAGCCGGAGTTGTTGGCCACGTTCAGCGAGAACTTGTGCCAGCCGCTGCCCACCGCGATCTCGCCGGGCAGGCCCGTGATGCCGACGTCGACCTTGGTGTCCTCGCACACCGACGGCTCGGGGGCCGGGGTCTCGGTCTCCTCGGGCGCGGAGGTGCTCGGCGACGGCGAGGCGGGCGTGGAGGTGGACGTGCTGGGCGCCGGGGACTCGGGGGCCGAGGTGCTCGGAGAGCTGCTCGGGGAGTCGCTCGGCGGGGGAGCGGTCTCGCTCGTGGACTGGCTCGGAGACGGGTCCGTCGGGGGCGTGCTCTCCGGTGCGGTCTCGCCGGCGGAACTGGTCGGCGGCGGAGACGTCGGCGTGTCACCGGTCGCGTAGGCGGCCGGCGCCGCGAGCAGCGCCACCGGGGCGATCACTGCCGTGGCGGCCGCAGCTGCCATGGCGCGACGAAGCTTCATGAAGACCTCGGGTAGTCCGGCGTACCGCGCATGGCGATACGGGAGAGTCAGGGAGGCCTCCGCGTGTGGGGCGCGGGTGTGGCCCTTGGTTCGGTCCGTACGCCTGTTTGATCTGTGAAAGCTGTGAATGGTTGCCCTCGAACTCACAGAACTTTTATGTGGCGTGCGTCACTCAGGGCCGGCGAAAGAGGCGGCGGACATGGCGAAGGGCCCCGCGGGATGTGTGCCGCGGGGCCCTTCCTCGGCCAGCACCGGCGTCAGGGCAGCGCCGGTGCCTCGGAAGCGGCGCCGGGGGGTTGCGCCGCTTGCTTCGAATGGCATGCGGTTCCGAATGCCGAATGGCCGTGCAGTCGAGTGGGCCGAGGGACTCGGCCGCCCCGTCGGCCGGCCCCGGGCGTCCCCGGAGCCGGCCGTTCTCTTGGGTGACCGGGCTGCTGTCCCCTGCCGTCCGGTCACTTTCCTGGAGCGAGGTCCCACGACGTGCGGCACGATCCGCACGTCTCATCGCTCCAGTGAGCCACGCGTGGTTCTTTCGGGCCCGCCCCTGGCTGACACGGACACCGGGACAACGAAGCCGCTCGCGTGCCGGTCACGCGCCGTACGGGTGAGAAGGCGCCCGAACTCAGATGCGACGCTCGGGCCCGGCGCTCAGACGCGCCCGCGGCACAGTTCCAGCATCGTCATCGCCAGCGCCGTACCCGGCTTGCCCAGCGCCTGCCGGTAGTGGTCGAGGACCTCCATCTCGCGGGAGAGGTTCACGCGCCGGCCGCCGGAGGTGATCCGCGCCTCCTGGATGACCGCGGAGACGGCCATCCGTTCCTGGATCAGCCCGATGATCCGGTCGTCCAGTGCGTCGATGCGCTCCCGGGCGCCCGTGATCACGTCGGCTGCCTCGGTGGTGCGGGCGCCGGTCTTGTCTGCCGCGGTGACGGTCATGTCGGTGTCTCCTCGCCGAAGGGGGTGGTGCCTCTGGCCGACGGGATCCGCAAACGCCAGGCGCCCCGGGCCTTGTCGGCCCGGGGCGCCTGGGAAGTCGCTTGTCAGTTGCTCAAGCAGCACGACCATGGCAGCCGGTGGGCCGGTTGCCATAGGTAAACAGGAAGGTCTGGTGCGTGAGCATGAGGCCAGTATGCCCCGGGGGCGGACGGTGTCCAAGCCGGTTCGTATGGTGAGACGCGGGGGAGGGGGTGACCGTGACGCCGCGGGCGGGGCGGGGCCACCCGCCCACCTCGGTAGAATCGGCAGTACAAGACCCCCGCCCGACCGCCGGAAGGCACCCCGTGTCATCAGCGACTCCCGCTGCCGCCGCCCCCGACACCGTCCTGGTCGTCGACTTCGGCGCGCAGTACGCCCAGCTCATCGCCCGTCGTGTCCGCGAGGCGCGGGTCTACAGCGAGATCGTGCCGAGCTCCATGCCGGTCGCGGAGATGCTCGCCAAGAACCCGGCGGCCATCATCCTCTCCGGCGGCCCCTCGTCGGTGTACGAGCCGGGTGCCCCCACCCTCGACCGCACCCTGTTCGACGCGGGCGTCCCCGTCTTCGGCATGTGCTACGGCTTCCAGCTGATGGCGCAGACCCTCGGCGGCACCGTCGACAACTCCGGCGCCCGTGAGTACGGCCGTACCGAGCTGTCGGTCTCCAGGCCGTCCTCCACCCTCTTCGAGGGCACCCCGGCCGAGCAGGCCGTGTGGATGTCGCACGGCGACGCCTGCTCCGCCGCCCCCGAGGGCTTCACCGTCACCGGCTCCACGGACGTCGTGCCGGTCGCCGCGTTCGAGAACGACGAGAAGAAGCTCTACGGCGTCCAGTACCACCCCGAGGTGATGCACTCCACGCACGGCCAGCAGGTCCTGGAGCACTTCCTGTACCGGGGCGCGGGCCTGCGCCCGGACTGGACCACCGGCAACGTCATCGAGGAGCAGGTCGCTGCGATCCGCGAGCAGGTCGGCGACCGGCGCGCCATCTGCGGTCTGTCCGGCGGCGTGGACTCCGCCGTCGCCGCCGCCCTCGTCCAGAAGGCCATCGGCTCCCAGCTGACCTGCGTCTACGTCGATCACGGCCTGATGCGCCAGGGCGAGACCGAGCAGGTCGAGAAGGACTTCGTCGCCGCGACCGGCGTACAGCTGAAGGTCGTGGACGCGCAGGAGCGGTTCCTGAAGGCGCTGGCCGGGGTCTCCGACCCCGAGGAGAAGCGGAAGATCATCGGCCGCGAGTTCATCCGGGTCTTCGAGCAGGCCCAGGCCGAGATCATCGCCGACCAGGGCCCCGCGGTCGAGTTCCTCGTCCAGGGCACCCTCTACCCGGACGTGGTCGAGTCCGGCGGCGGCACCGGCGCGGCGAACATCAAGTCCCACCACAATGTCGGCGGGCTGCCCGAGGACCTCGAGTTCCAGCTCGTCGAGCCGCTGCGCAAGCTGTTCAAGGACGAGGTCCGGATGGTCGGCCAGGAGCTGGGCCTGCCGGACGAGATCGTCCAGCGCCAGCCGTTCCCCGGTCCGGGCCTCGGTATCCGGATCGTCGGCGAGGTCACCAAGGAGCGGCTCGACCTGCTCCGCGAGGCCGACGCCATCGCCCGCGAGGAGCTGACGGCGGCCGGCCTCGACCGCGACATCTGGCAGTGCCCCGTGGTGCTGCTCGCGGACGTCCGTTCCGTCGGCGTCCAGGGCGACGGCCGCACCTACGGCCACCCGATCGTGCTGCGGCCCGTCTCCTCCGAGGACGCGATGACGGCCGACTGGTCCCGGCTGCCGTACGACGTGCTCTCCAAGATCTCGACCCGCATCACCAACGAGGTCAAGGACGTCAACCGGGTCGTCCTCGACGTGACGTCGAAGCCGCCGGGGACGATCGAGTGGGAGTGATCCCCGGCCCTACGCGCGCCTGACCGTGCGCAAGGGCTCCCCGGGCTGCCAGATCTGGACGACCAGATTCTCGCCCTCGACGTAGGTCCGCACGACCTCCGTCAGCTCGGTACGGAAGAGGTGGAACGGCTCCGGCGGTTTCACCTCTTTCACGTATCCGGCCCGCGCCTCGGCGTCCTCGACCTCCACCGCCCGGCCGCCGATCCGCACGTCCCCACCGCCCATGCCGGTGCCGTCCCCCGGATTGGCCTGCAACGCGAACCGTGCGTCGCGGCGCAGGTCGAGCGCCTTCAGCGAGCCCGGCATCATGCCGAGCCACAGCTCGCCGCTCAAGAAACGCACCTCCAGGCCGGTGGTGCGGGGCGAGCCGTCCCTGCGCAGGGTGGCGAGGGTGTGGTGGGTGTACGCGCCGAAACGTGCCTCGACGGTGGCGGCCAGTGCGGGTTCGGCGGTGGCGAAGTCGGACCAGTTGGCTACGGCGCTCGTGGCAGCGGTTCGTGGTGTCATACGCCGAGTCTCCACCCGAAACCCGACACCTTCTGTCGGTATTGCGCCTCGCGGGGTCACGTTCAGAAGCCCCGGAGCACCGCCGCCTTCGTCATGGCGAACTCCGCGTCCGTGAGGACGCCGCCGCGGTGCAGCTCACCCAGTTCGCGCAGCCGGCGCAGCAGGACGTCGTGATGATCGGACGGCGGCGGTGCGGGACTCCGGATCCCGGGCCGTGGCCCGCTCCCGGCGGACTCCGGAGCGGTGCCGTCCGCGTCACCCGTACGGGCGGACGGATGCGGCAGCCGGGCCGTGACCGCGGTGGCGATCAGCGCGGTGAGCAGGTCGCGGCGGGCGCTGCCCCACAGGTCCAGGGCGTACGGGTCCTTCTCCGGCGGCAGCTTGGAGGACACCGTCTCCCGGGTCACGAACCGCAGGAAACCGTCCTCGGCCCCGGAGTTGGGCAGCCACTCGACCCGCACCAGGTCACCGACGTCGATGATCCGCGGACCGGTGGCGCGTTTGACCCGGTCGGAGGCGTCGGCCCAGTCGATCCGCACCTGGGTGCCGTCGAAGGAGACCGTGCCGTCCGAGGAGCGCACCGAGACCGGCACCGGCGGCCCGGGCAACAGGTAGTCCTCGGTGGGCTCCTTGGGGATCTGGTCGAGGAGCAGCGCGTGGCGGATCTCCTCGGCGACGTACTCGGCGATCCCGCAGCGGTCGATCTCCACCGTCAGCCGGTACGGGTCCGCCGCGTCGGGCAGCCGGCCGCCGGTTGCCTGGAGGAGGGGATCGGCGCCCTCGCGCAGCCTCAGCCGCAGCCGTCCGCGTTTGCGTTCCGGCTCGAAGCCGACGCCCGCGACGGCCTCCAGCGGCACCGAGACCTCTCCGTACGTCTGCCGGAACAGTGGCACCGAGCGGTGCAGGCCCGGCGTGATCCGGACCGTACTGCCGTCGAACGCCCAGGTCCCGTCGCGCTGGATGATCTCGGCCATAAGGGAATTCTCGCAGCCGGGTCAACACGGCGGTCCGCGTGTCACCCGCGCTGAGCAGAGCGGACCGGGGGCGCCGGGCGTGCGGGGGGTGGTGTACGGCACAATTCGCTGTCGTCCCAAGGGACTTACGGGTCCTCCACGGGCGGCGCGGCAGTGCTGTCGCGGATGCCGGCGCAGGTGTCGGCGTAGCTGGTGTCACTGGGTTTCGCAGGGGTTCGGGAAGGCAGGCGTCGGGCGTGGCGGTGCAGGAGGCGAGACGCGGGAGCGGCTCGGACAAAGGCGCGTACGAGGCGGCGCACGGGGGTGGCTGCACCTGCGGGGACTGCCCGCACGGCGCCCGTGAGGGGCACCGGCGGGCGGTCGCCGCGTTCCTGCTGCGGCGGGACGAGTTCGCGGCCGGACAGGGCCTGCCGGCCGCGGTGGCCCACTCGGCCTCCGCTTCCCGGCAGTGGGTCTCGGAGGAGTTGACC
Source organism: Streptomyces sp. NPDC058812 (assembly GCF_042744565.1). Lineage (NCBI taxonomy): Bacteria > Bacillati > Actinomycetota > Actinomycetes > Kitasatosporales > Streptomycetaceae > Streptomyces > Streptomyces sp. NPDC058812. Next base: position 94,719 of record NZ_JBHYOB010000004.1, on the reverse strand, counting down.
CAGTCCGCGGAAGTCGTCGCCGAACGCGGTCGCGCCGAGGGCGAGGCCTGGCTCGCGGCACTCGGGCGCCGCACGGCGACCGTCGTGTGGGCCGGGGTCGTACTGCTGCTGCTCGGGCAGTCGCTCACCGCGATCGGTGCCGGCTGGACCGCGGCGCGCACCGCCGGGCTCGCGGCGGCGCTGGCCGTGGCCGGTGCGCTGACGGCGGCGTCGTGGTTCCACCGCGCGCGGGGCGGGGCGCTGGCCCCGGTCATCGGCGAGGACAACCGCCTCTCCACCTCCCGGGCGGTGGCGGCGGCCTGGGTGCTCTTCGTCGCCTACGCGGTGCTCGTCCTGGCCGGACAACTGGCGGTGGCCTCGGGCCCCGGTCGACGGGACGCGTTGATCTCCGGGCTCGAACTCGCCCGCGGCGCCGGTGCGGTGACCGTGCTCGCGGTGGTGTGCGGGATCGCGGTCCTGGTGCGGCGAGTGGTCGGACTGCGGGTGCTGGGGCAGCGGCTGCAGAAGGTACGGGCGGACCGGCCGCGCGCGGCCGACCTGCTGACGGACGACGCGGGCCGCGGGGCCTTCGCCGACATCCAGTACGTGGTGATCAGCACCGTCGCGCTGGTGTTCGCGGCCGTACGGCTGGCCCGGCGCCCGGAACAACTGCCCGACCTGCCGTGGGGGCTGGCGGTCGTCGTGCTGGTGTCGGCGGCGACCTACGTGGCCGGGAAGTACGCGGAGGGCGGGCGCCCCGTGGTCCTCTCCGTGGTCCGGGCACGGGAGGCCGGTGACCTGGACGCCCCGATCCGCACCGGCGACGACATCGAGATCCGGGGCGCCGGCTTCGTACCGCCGGGCGCGCAGCGCGCGGACCGCCTGTCCCGGATGGTCGTCCGCATCGGCGCGGTCAACGTCCACGTACCTCTGGTCCCGGTGACCGGCGGCTTCAGCAACCCCACGGACGACCTGCTGACGGTCCCGGTACCGGCGGACGTGGAACCGGGCCGGGTGGACGTCCAGGTCGTCACGAGCGCGGGCGTGGAAACCAACCGGTACGCGATCGACGTGACGGACTGACGCCCGCCGAACCCGCTGCCGACCGTCAGCCTGTCGAAACCGGGACCTGTCGAAACCGGGACCTGTCGAAACCGGGACCTGTCGAAACCGGGACCTGTCGAAACCGACAGGAAGAATCCGGTCGCAGAGGGATTGAGAGAGGCCCCCACGTCGTACGTATGGTCTGGTGGGGGTCTCGGCACGCGCGGGCGAGAGGCGGCTGGCAGTGATGACTCACGGAATGCGGACGGATGCGTACACCTCGCATCCCGGCGGCGGAGACTGGCGTGACCACGCCACCCGGTACGCCCTCCTGCCCCTACGGATCTTTCTGGGCGTCACCTTCATCTACGCGGGCTTGGACAAACTCACGGACAGCGCCTTCATGAAGGACGCGGGCGCCGGCTCGGTCGGCGACATGATGCGGACCGTCCGCGACTCCTCGGCCATCCCCGCCCTGGTCGACCTGGCCCTGAAGAGCCCCGCCGGTTTCGGCTACGCCATCGCCCTGGGCGAGCTGGCGGTCGGCATCGGCACCCTGCTCGGACTGCTGACCCGACTGGCGGCGCTCGGCGGCGCGCTGATCTCGCTCAGCCTGTGGCTGACCGTCAGCTGGGCCTCCGACCCGTACTACTACGGCAACGACCTCGCCTACCTCATGGCCTGGATCCCCCTTGTCCTCGCGGGTGCCCCGCTGCTGTCACTGGACGCCGCGCTGCGCTCCCGCCGACGACAGCGGAGGGGCGGGTACCGGTAGTTGCCCGCGGGTACCGGTGGTCGCCCGAGGGTGCTGGTGGTCGTGCGCGGACGCCGTGGTTGCCCGCGGGATACCGGTAGTCGCGCGCGGACACCGGTGGTTACCCGCGGACGCCGGTGTTGCCCGCGGACGCCGGTGGTCGCCCGCAGGTACCGGTGGCCGTCCGCCAACCCGCGAGCCGCGAACCCGCGAGCCGCGAACCCGCGAGCCGCGAACCCGTCACCTGCCCACCGCGCCGCCCCTCCCGTCAGCCGGGGAGATCTGCCCGGCGCTCGTCCCTGCCCGCGCGGAGTGCTCCGCGGCGTCGGTGCACGGCCTGGGCCAGGACCCCGACCGCTCCCGCGGTGCAGAGGCCGCCCACGACGAGGGGGATCAGCACGAACCACGGCGTCTCCCAGAGGCCGCCCGCGTCGCCGACGTAGATGACGCCCGCCAGGGTCAGGAAGAAGCCGGCGACCAGTCGTCCGGGCTGGAACCTATGACGCAGCACGGGTCACCTCCGCCTGTCCGACGCCGACCTGGAGGTCGAGGTCGAGCGTGCCGGCGTTCTTGACGCCCGTGGCGGGGGTCAGGGTGACCTCCTTGTGCTTGCCCGGTGCCACGTCCACGTCCTTCTTGTCGTCGCCGGGCAGCTGGATGTCACCCACGCCCACCTCGACGCTCAGCCGCACGGTCACGTCCTGCGGCACGACGACCTGTATTCGGCCCATGCCCACGTCCGCCCGGGTGGTCACCGTCTGCCCCTCGGCCAGGTCCAGCCCGGACAGGTCGAGGGTGCCGCTGCCGGTACCGATGTCGTACTGCTCGCGTACGCCGGCCACCGTCGTGGGCTCCCAGGTGGTCCGGACCCAGTCGGTGCCGACGTCCTTGGGCACGGCGGCCGATCCGGCGAGCAGGCCCGCAGTGATGATCGCCAGGAAGATGGAGCCGGCCCCGGTGCGCCCGAGGAAGGCGCTGACCGCGATGCCGACGCCGAAGACGGCGAGGGCGCAGGCCAGGCCGGTCTGCAGACTGGTGCCGAGCGGGTGTTGGTCCCAGGTCAGCCGGGAGCCGAGGAACGCCGCGAGCAGGGCGAGGAGGAACACCCAGCCGCCGATCCCGCGGGGACCGCGCGGTTGCGGGGACCGCGAGCGCCGGTCGTTCGCGGCGGGGCGGTCACGGTACTGGCCCCCGCGGCCGATGTTGACGGCCGCCGCGATGTCGCGGGCCTCGGAGTCCGGTGGGCCCCACAGATAACCCGTCCCGCCGACGTGGGTGCCGTCCTTGACTATGGGGTCGCGCCACCAGGAGGGCCAAGTGATCATGATCGGGGGTGCCTGGGCCTCCGGTGGAGCGTCGGCGGCGGCCTGGGCGGAGAGCGGATCGGGGTCGGGAGCCTTCCGCTGCCGGGACCAGTACCCGGCGCCCGCGAGGACGAGGGAGAGGACGACGGCGAAGGTCAGCACCCCGCCGTTGTTCAGCATGGTCAGGAAGACCCCGCAGCCGACCAGGGCGAACAGCACGGCCGCCAGCGCCTGGCCGTCGACCCGGCCGGTCAGCAGCTTGCGCACCTCGTTCTCGTCCTCGTCGTCGTATGGGACGAAGAGCCAGGCGAAGCCGTAGAAGATGAGGCCGATGCCGCCGGTCGCGGAGAGCACGGCGAGGGTGATCCGGAAGATCACCGGATCCATGTCGCACTGCCGCCCCAGGCCCGCGCACACCCCGGCGAGCGTCTTGTGCCGCCGGTCGCGCCGGAACCTGTGGGGCGGACCGGGGACATCGGCGCCGGCGGGGGCGCCCGCGTCGGCCGCGGCACCGCCCGCGGCGTCCGCGGCATCCGCGGCGGGCGGGGCGCCCTGCGGCCCGGCGCCCAGCGGAGGGCGCGGGCCGGAGCCGGGTCCCGGACCCGTCGCGGCGTGCTCGTGATCTGTCATGAGTCCATGGTGACGGGCGCGGCGCCGTGACGGCAGTCGGTTCGACCCTGGTCGGACCCTGATATCGGCCCTGACACGACGCCGGGGGAGCGTTCGAAGATCCCCGGGCCCGAAGATCAGGGGAGTCTCGGGGACCGACCCTGATGCTCCGGCTCCCTCGGCCGTGTGACCATCTGTGTCATGCCGGAAGCCGCAGCAGCACCACTCGTCGAACCGCGGCCGCCGCGCAAGCTCTACCGCAGCAGCGACGGACGCTGGCTCGGTGGCGTGGCGCGGGGGCTCGCCGGACACCTCGGGCTGCCCGTCATCTGGGTACGGTTCGCCTTCGTCGGCCTGTTCATGGCCGACGGCCTGGGCGCGCTGCTGTACGCGGCCTTCTGGTTCTTCGTACCCCTGGGCGTCGGCGGTGTCGACGCCCAGCGGCCGCCGTCCCTCGTCACCTCCGAGCCCTCGCCGGACGGCCGCCGCAGACTCGTCGCCCGCAAGCCCGACAAGGGCCAGATCGTCGCCCTGCTCCTCATGGTCGTCGTGGCCCTGGTCTTCGTGGGCAACGTCGACCTCGGCGGCGGTGCCAAGGCCTACCTCTGGCCGACCGTGCTCGTCGGCGCCGGCGTCGCCCTCGTCTGGCGCCAGGCGGACAACGCCCGCCGGGCCCGCTGGGCCGAGGTCGGGCGCCACCGGCGCACCGTCACCGTGCTGCGCTCCGTGGCCGGCGTCCTGCTGGTGACGGCCGGCGCCACCGGCATCTTCGTCCTCCAGGGGTCCGCCGCCCACCTCGGCTCCGTTCTCCAGGCGGCCCTCGCCGTCCTCGTCGGTATAACGCTCCTCGCCGGCCCCTACCTGGTACGCATGACGCAGGACCTCTCCGAGGAGCGGCTGATGCGCATCCGGGCCCAGGAGCGGGCCGAGGTCGCCGCCCACGTCCACGACTCGGTGCTGCACACCCTGACCCTGATCCAGCGCAACGCGGAGAGCGCGGGCGAGGTGCGCCGCCTGGCCCGCGCCCAGGAGCGCGACCTGCGCGCCTGGCTCTACAAGCCGGAGGGCAACGGCAAGGACGAGGACGACGAGCCCACCACCCTCGCCGAGGCAGTGAAGCGCAACGCCGCGGAGGTCGAGGACAAGCACGGCGTCCCCATCGAGGTCGTGGTCGTCGGCGACTGCCCGCTCGACGAGAGAATCAGCGCACAGATGCAGGCCGGACGCGAGGCGATGGTGAACGCGGCCAAGTACGGTGGCGAGGGCGGCGCCGTACAGGTCTTCGCCGAAGTCGAGGGCAGGACGGTCTTCGTGTCCGTCCGGGACCGCGGCCCCGGCTTCGACCTCGACTCGATACCCGCCGACCGGATGGGCGTCAGAGAATCGATCATCGGCCGCATGGAGCGCAACGGCGGCACGGCGCGACTGCGCGCGGTGCCGGACGGCGGCACGGAGGTCGAGCTGGAGATGGAGAGGGCGGAGAAGACGTCATGAGCGACCCGACCGAGGCGAACGGAACGGCGGGAGAGGGCGAGGCGGCCCAGCCCGCACAGCCGGCGGACGGCGGCGCGGGGGAGCGTCACGTGCGCGTGGTGCTCGTCGACGACCACCGCATGTTCCGCACCGGCGTCCAGGCCGAGATCGGCCAGACCGCGCAGACCGGCGTCGAGGTCGTCGGCGAGGCCGCCGACGTCGACCAGGCCGTCACGGTCATCACCGCGACCCGGCCGGAGGTGGTCCTCCTCGACGTACACCTCCCGGGCGGTGGCGGTGTCGAAGTCCTGCGTCGCTGCGCTCCCTTGATGAGCGACGCCGACCAGCCCGTCCGCTTCCTCGCCCTGTCCGTCTCGGACGCGGCGGAGGACGTGATCGGCGTGATCCGCGGCGGCGCCCGGGGCTACGTGACCAAGACGATCACCGGCACGGACCTGGTGAACTCCGTCTTCCGCGTCCAGGAGGGCGACGCCGTCTTCTCCCCGCGCCTGGCCGGCTTCGTCCTCGACGCGTTCGCCTCCACCGACGCCCCGCCGGTCGACGAGGACCTCGACCGCCTCACCCAGCGCGAGCGCGAGGTGCTGCGCCTGATCGCCCGCGGCTACGCGTACAAGGAGATCGCCAAGCAGCTGTACATCTCGGTGAAGACGGTCGAGTCCCACGTCTCGGCGGTGCTCCGCAAGCTCCAGCTGTCCAACCGGCACGAGCTGACGCGGTGGGCCACGGCACGGCGGCTGGTCTGACCATGCGTGCACGGCATCTGGTCGGATCGGGTTCGGCCCCAGAGCCCCCGGTCCGCCGTTGCCGGAGCGGCCGGAGCGGCCCGGCGACTCGTCGGGCACGCGCGTGCAGGCGCTACGCCACCCGCGTAGCCCCCGCGAACGGCATCTGGTCGACGGGGGCGACGCGGACCGGTGCCGACGGGTTCGGGGCGTGGATCATCCGGCCGTCGCCGACGTAGATGCCGACGTGGCTGATGCCCGAGTAGAAGAACACCAGGTCCCCCGGAAGCAGTTCGGACCGTGGGACACGGCGGCCCGCGTCGATCTGGGCGTAGGTCGTGCGGGGCAGGGAGACGCCGGCGGCGCGGTAGGCGGCCTGGGTGAGGCCGGAGCAGTCGAAGGCGTCGGGGCCGGTCGCGCCCCACACGTAGGGACTGCCGAGCTTCTGGTGGGCGTAGGCGACGGCCGCCGCGGCGCGCGAGTTGGGGGCCTGGGCGGAAGAGGCGGGCAGGGAGTCCCGGGAGCCCGCCGACGAGCGCGAGGCACGGTCGTCCGAGCCGTGGCCGAGGCGGGCGCGTTCCTCGGCGGTCAGCCGGGACAGCAGGCGGCGGGCCGTGTCCAGCTTGCCGGTGATCGTCGTGCGGTGACGTTTCAGCTCGGCCCGGCGTGACTTCAGCGAGGTCACCTCGATGCGGGCGGCTCCGCGCAACTGCTCGATCTCCCGCAGTTCCTTGCGCGCCCGGCCCACGGCGGCCGTCTGGCGGCTGCCCGCCCGCTCGATGAAGGCGGCGCCGTCGAGATACCGGTCGGGGTCGGCGGAGAGCGCGAGTTGCAGGGCCGGGTCGAGGCCGCCGCTGCGGTACTGGGCCGCCGCGACCGAACCGAGTCGCTCCCGGGTGGAGTTGAGCCGGTCCGCCTTGCGGGCCGCCTCGTCCCGCAGTTCCTCCAGGCGCTGCTGGGCGGCGTCCGCCTTCTCCTTCGCGCCGTTGTACTTCTCGGTGGCGACCTCCGCCTCCTGGTAGAGCTTGTCCACCTTGGCCTTGACCTGCGCCGGCGTCGGTTTCGGATCGGCGTGCCCGGTGCCGCCGGCCAGCCCGGTCGCCGTTGCCGCGCCCGCGAGGGTGATCGTGGCCGCCGTACGGGCCCTCCCGCCGCCCGTCGTGCGCTGTCGCGGCCTGCGGTGCGTTCCCACCTGCGATCCACGTCCTTTCCGTACGACTCGACTCCGGTTGCCTGGGGGAGGACGCTAGGCGCGGCGGTAACGGCCGGGTGACGGGATGCGCGGAAGTGGCGGTACCGGATCGACAGGCGACCGAATGTGACTGAGGGCTCACCCTGCGGCCGTCGTCTTCACACAGGGTGATGACCGATGTCCCGGATCGGGGACGCACGAGGGGCGTGAGGTGTTATGGGGTGCATGTATGCACCTCGGTGTGCACCCCGGGCGGTTGCCTCCACCGGGCCGGTGTCCGAGGGTGTCCGGACCCCTGATTAGGCTCCGGCCTCATGGACGTACTCATCCACATTTTCGTCGGTCTGCACATCATCGGCATCGCCTCGCTCCTCGGGGGCTTCCTGACCCAGATGAAGGCGATGGGCCAGGGCACGGCCCGTTTCGTCCCCGCGATGCTGCACGGCGCACTGACGATGCTGGTCACCGGCGTCATCCTGATCGGCCTCAACCAGGCCGACGACCAGTCCGTCGACAACGTCAAGATGGGCGTGAAGCTCGCCCTGCTGATCGTGATCCTCGGCCTGGTCTACGTGAAGCGCGACGACGAGAAGGTGGAGAAGCCACTGTTCGGCCTGGTGGGCCTGCTGACCGTGGCGAACATCTTCATCGCGGTGCTGTGGACCTGATCTCCCCGGTGTCCGCGCCCGCGGACGACCGCAGCCCGGACCGGGCCTGGAAGACCGCCCCCGCCGCGACCGCCAGCCACGCGGCCACCGCGATCCACAGCAGCGCCTGACCGGGCGCGTCCAGCCACGGGACGTCGAGGACGGCGGCGACGGACAGCGTCGCCGCCGCCGTCATGCCGAGGGGGAACACGGTCGACCAGCGGCGCACGTCGTAGCGGATCCGGGGCCACGCGATCTCGGCGGCGAGCAGTACGGCGTACCAGGCGAGATCGAGGGCGAGCAGGAAGACGGTCACGTCGTGCAGGACTGCGTAGTCGTCGTTGTTCCACAGGTACATGCCCGTCCCGGCCGCCGCGAGGAGCTTGGCGCCGGCGAGGGCCGAGATGGCGAGCGCGCCGCCCGCCACCCAGTGGTCTCCGGAGCCCCGGGCCACCTGCCGCAGATCGAAGCGGAACAGTGCGATCAGGTAGAGCACGATCCCGAGCCAGAACGGCACCAGGGACGCGTGCGCCAGCCAGGCCGTCGAGGTGGCGCCGGCGAGTGTGGCGCCCAGCACGGCCAGGCCCTCCGTGGCCACGCAGCCCAGGAACACCGCCCCGGGCATCCGGCGCCCCCAGTGTGTGACGACCAGGAACAGCAGTATCGGCCACAGCAGCGCCGCCAGCGCCAGCAGCGCCGCCGCCACGGGGGACCAGCCGAACAGGGAGACGCGGGTGCCCAGCACGGTCGTCGCGGCGACGGCGGTGAGCGCGCCCGGCGTCCCGGCCCGCGTCACCCACTGGGCCCGCTCGACCAGCAGCAGGTAGAGGAAGTTCGCCGCCAGGGTCAGCCAGGCGGCGCAGGCCAGGACCAAGGCGATCCGGGACAGGACCTCGTGGCCCGTCAGGTGCAGGGCGACCGACAGGATGCCGGTCGCCATGACCGCGGCCCCGGCCGCCGGCGGACGCTGCGCCCACCAGGCGCGCAGGGGGTAGGGGGAGGTGGGAGAGGTGCCGGATGACATGCGCCCGATGCTATGGATCCGCGGGGCTCAGGCCGGGCGCACCACGCTGTGGATCGACGACTCGCCGTCGTAGAAGATCGACTCCTCACGGACGTACGCGCCCGGCTTCGGGGCGTGGATCATCATGCCGTTGCCGATGTAGAGGCCGACGTGACTGAGGTCGTCGTAGAAGAAGACCAGGTCGCCGGGCTGGGCCTGGGAGACCGGGACGGTCGTGCCGGCGTCGACCTGGTCGTAGGTGGTGCGCGGCAGTGTCACCCCCGCGTCCTTCCAGGCGGCCTGGGTCAGGCCCGAGCAATCGTAGGAGTCGGGGCCCGTGGCGCCCCAGACGTACGGCTTGCCGATCTGGGCGCGGGCGAAGGCCAGCGCTTTCTCGGCCTTGGTGCCGTATGAGGAGTCCGGCGTGGAGGACCCGGTTCCCGTGCCGGCGCCACCGGAGCCGGAGGAGCCGGAGGAGCCTGGTGATCCGGAGGAGTCCGAGTCGGCGTCGCTCTCCTGCTCCTGCCGGTCGGCCTGCTCCTGCCGCTTCCGCTCCTCGGCCTGCTGCTTCGCGAGTTCCGCGGCCTTGCGGGCGGCCTCCTCCTGCTTCTTCTTCTCGATCGCCGCGAGCCTGGCCTTCTCCTCGGCGGTCAGCTCCGACAGCAGCTCACGCGCGGTGGCGAGCTTCTTCTGGACGGTGGCCTTGGCCGTCTTGAGGTCGCTCTGCGACTCGGTGAGCGTCTTGAGGCTCTCCGTGGCCTCCCGGCGCTTCTCCATCGTCTCGGACTGCTGCGTGACGTAGTCGTCGACCGCGTCCTTCTGGCGGCCGGTGAGCCGGTCCATCAGGTGGGTCCGGTCGACGTAGTCCTGCGGCGAGTCCGCGAGCAGGAAGGTCGCGGTCTCCGGGACCGTGGAGCCCGTGCGGTACTGCGCGGAGGCGAAGGAACCCAGCTCCTCGCGCGCCTCGTTGAGCTTCTGGGTGCGCTTGGCGACGTCGTCGAGGAGGGTGTCGACGCGCTTGCGCTGCTTGGAGGTCTTCTCCTTGGCCGCGTTGTACGTCTCCGTCGCCGACCCCGCCTGGCGGTAAAGGTCGTCGACCTTCTTCTCGACCTCTTCGAGGCTCGGCCTGTCGTCGTCCGACGGCGCGGCGGTGGCCGTTTGGGACAGCAGGGCCACAGAGGTGAGGGCCGCCGTGGCGAGGGCGGGGGTCCGTATGCCTGCGACGCGCGTACCCGTGGGACGCGACTTGCGGTGCGACGCCAAGGAGGCGACTCCTTCCAAAGGTCCGCCTACCGGGTCAGCGGTGGGGGTACCCCCAGGCCTTTCGGGCCCTGGGGGAGGGTTCGGGCGGTGTGGTTCGGAAGGGTTGCCCTACGGCGGATCCGCCCCGTGGAGGGCGGTGCGGCCGATTCACCCCAAGGTTCTCGGTCGGGTCCCCGGCTCCGGGCGCCGTGCGGGCACGCCGGACTCGGCGGAGGCCGCGCGGCCCGGCGAGGTTCGCCGGAGGGGGTCGTGCGGCCTGCCCGCACCGTAGCCAACTCGTGAGGCGGCTGTGAAGGTTGGTGGGTGATATGCCCGATACATTTTCGTGACCTTCGACGTGCGGACCCTCTTCGGTCACTCTTCGTGGCCCGTCCTGTCGCAGGGCGTGCCGGTCGGCGGGTTGCCGGCCATTTTCCGGGGTGGCGGCGGGTTGTCGGTGGGGCGCCCTAGACTCGGAGAGCGATGAGCAGCCTCTTTGACGACAGCTTCCTGGCGAGCCTCCAGACCCCCCGGGGTCACGAGGAGGAACCTCCGCCGCCGCCCGAGGACGATCACGGACCGGAGCCGGTCCCGCACGATCTGTTCGCCGGGAAGTTCGACGCGCCGCCGGAGCGGGACGCCCACTACCGGGACGGCGCCCCGCGCCCCGCCCTGGACGCGGCCGCGCTCCTGGAGGGGCTGAACGAGAACCAGCGCGCCGCCGTCGTCCACTCCGGCTCCCCGCTGCTCATCGTGGCCGGCGCCGGCTCGGGCAAGACCCGCGTGCTCACCCACCGCATCGCCCACCTGCTGGCCGAGCGGAGCGTCCACCCCGGCCAGATCCTCGCGATCACCTTCACCAACAAGGCCGCGGGCGAGATGAAGGAGCGCGTGGAGCAGCTCGTCGGCCCGCGCGCCAACGCGATGTGGGTGATGACCTTCCACAGCGCGTGCGTCCGCATCCTGCGCCGCGAGTCGAAGAAGCTCGGGTTCACCTCGTCCTTCTCGATCTACGACGCGGCCGACTCCAAGCGGCTCATGGCGCTGGTCTGCCGCGACCTGGACCTGGACCCCAAGCGCTTCCCGCCCAAGTCCTTCAGCGCCAAGATCAGCAACCTGAAGAACGAGCTGATCGACGAGGAGGACTTCGCCGCCCAGGCGGCCGACGGTTTCGAGAAGACCGTCGCGCAGGCGTACGCCCTCTACCAGTCGCGGCTGCGCGAGGCCAACGCCCTCGACTTCGACGACCTGATCATGACGACGGTCAACCTGCTCCGCGCCTTCCCGGACGTCGCCGAGCACTACCGCCGCCGCTTCCGGCACGTCCTGGTCGACGAGTACCAGGACACCAACCACGCCCAGTACTCCCTGGTCCGCGAGCTGGTCGGCACCATCGAGCACGCCGTCGACGTGCCGCCCGAGGCCGAGGTCCCGCCCGCCGAGCTGTGCGTGGTGGGCGACGCCGACCAGTCGATCTACGCCTTCCGCGGCGCCACCATCCGCAACATCCTCCAGTTCGAGGAGGACTACCCGGACGCGACGACGATCCTCCTGGAGCAGAACTACCGCTCCACCCAGACGATCCTCACCGCCGCCAACGCGGTCATCGAGCGCAATGAGTCCCGCCGCCCCAAGAACCTGTGGACCAACCAGGGCGCCGGCTCGCAGATCACCGGGTACGTCGCCGACACCGAGCACGACGAGGCCCAGTTCGTCGCCGACGAGATAGACCGCCTCACCGACGCGGGCGAGGCGAAGGCCGGCGACGTCGCCGTCTTCTACCGCACCAACGCGCAGTCCCGTGTCTTCGAAGAGGTCTTCATCCGCGTCGGCCTGCCCTACAAGGTCGTCGGCGGCGTCCGCTTCTACGAGCGCAAGGAGGTCCGGGACGTCCTGGCCTACCTGCGGGTGCTGGCCAACCCCGAGGACTCGGTGCCGCTGCGCCGCATCCTCAACGTCCCCAAGCGCGGCATCGGCGACCGCGCCGAGGCCATGATCGACGCCCTCTCCCAGCGCGAGAAGATCAGCTTCCCGCAGGCCCTCAAGCGGGTCGACGAGGCGTACGGCATGGCCGCGCGCTCCGCCAACGCCGTCAAGCGGTTCAACACGCTCATGGAGGACCTCCGTACGATCGTCGAGTCCGGCGCCGGACCGGCGACCGTCCTTGAGGCGATCCTCGAACGCACCGGCTACCTCGCCGAGTTGCAGGCCTCCACCGACCCGCAGGACGAGACCCGCATCGAGAACCTCCAGGAACTCGCGGCGGTCGCCCTGGAATTCGAGCAGGAGCGGGCCGAGGGCGAGGAGACCGGAACGCTGGCCGACTTCCTGGAGAAGGTCGCGCTGGTCGCCGACTCCGACCAGATCCCGGACGAGGAGGACGGCGACGGCGTCGTCACCCTGATGACCCTGCACACCGCCAAGGGGCTGGAGTTCCCGGTCGTCTTCCTCACCGGCATGGAGGATGGCGTCTTCCCGCACATGCGTGCCCTCGGCCAGGCCAAGGAGCTGGAGGAGGAGCGGCGGCTGGCGTACGTCGGCATCACGCGCGCACGCGAGCGGCTGTACCTGACCCGGTCGACGCTGCGCAGCGCCTGGGGGCAGCCGTCGTACAACCCGCCCTCGCGCTTCCTCGAGGAGATCCCGGCGCCCCACCTGGAGTGGAAGCGGACCGGGGCGAACGGACCCGCGCCCTCCGCACCGGTCTCGGGCGTGGCGGCCTCGCTGTCGTCGTCCCGTTCCCGCTCCTCGGCGTCGGGCGCGTCCGGCTTCGCCACGCGCCGGTCCGCCGAGCAGCCGACGGTCGCGCTGTCGGTCGGTGACCGCGTCACGCACGACCAGTTCGGGCTCGGGACGGTGGTCGGGGTCAAGGGCACCGGGTCGAACGCCGAGGCGACGATCGACTTCGGGGACACCAAGCCGAAGCGGCTGCTGCTGCGGTACGCGCCGGTGGAAAAGCTCTGACGTGCGGGCGGCGTGGGTGGTGCGGGTGCTTTGGCCGCCCCCACGCCGGCCGGGGTTCGATCCCGGGTCCGGCCTGCTGAGACGTTACGGCGTCACGACGGGTTGAGGCCGTGGCTGCGCAGCCACGAGAGCGGGTCGATCGCCGAGCCGCCCGCGGGACGCACCTCGAAGTGCAGGTGCGGTCCGGTCGAGTTGCCCGAATTGCCGGAGAACGCGATCGCGTCGCCGGCCTTCACCGTCGTACCGGAGGGGACCTGGTAGCTGGAGAGGTGGCAGTACCACGTCTCCGTGCCGTCCTTCGCGGTCACGATCATCATGTTCCCGTACGCGCTGTTGTACTGCGTGCGGACCGTGCCGTCGGTCGCGGCCATCACCGTCGTGCCGTACGACACGGGGAAGTCGATGCCGCTGTGCACGGACATCCAGTTGATGCCGGCCTGGCCGTAGTACGCGCTGAGGCCGTGCTGGGCCACCGGGAGCGCGAACTTGGGGCGCAGCCTCTCCTTGCGCGCCGCCTCCTCCGCCGCCCGCCTCTTCTCGGCGGCCTGCTGGGCCTTGAGGTCGATGCGTTCCTGCGTCCGGCTGGCCCGGTCGGCGAAGTCGTCGGCTCCGGCGGCGAGGCTCGTGAGCTGGGTGTCCAGCTTGTTGTTGGCGGTGGACGGCTTCACCGGCGCGGCTTCCGCGCCGCCGCCCGCGTCCGCCGCGGAGGCCGTGGTCTCCGTGCCGTCGTCGCCGGTCAGGCCCCCGACGGAGGCGGCGGCGATACCGGCGACGCTCATCACGCAGGCCGACGGTACGGCGATGGTCATCAGTGCCGAGCGCTTGGCGGGCTGGCGGCGGCGGGAACGCGACCCGCCGCGGGGGGCGGTGCGTGCGGCCGGGACCCGGGCGGCCAGGGTGGCCTCTTCCTGGCCGTCCAGGAGAACGGCCACGGTGGGGAGTTCGCCGGTGGCGGCCGATCCGTCGTCGTGCGGGCCGGGTTCATCGGCGGCGGGTGACGCGTCCGGCGCGGTGTTCTCCGGTGTCTGTGGCGTCTCCGGTGCCTGCGGGGCCTGCGGTGTCTGCGCCGTGGTGCCGTCCGAGTTCCACTGCGTGGCGTCGTAGGCGCCGGTGTCGAACGTGCCGGTCGCGAAGGTGCCGGTCCCGTAGGTACCGGTCCCGTATGTGCCGGTTTCCGAGCCGTCGGTCGCGAAGGTGCCGGTTTCGAAGGTCTGCGTGCCCCAGTCCCACTGCTGGGTCCCGTCGGCCGGATCGCCCGACTGGTCCGGCTGGGCCCAGGCGCCGGTGTCCCATTGACCGGTGGCCTCGACGCTCGTGGCCTGCGGCGGCACGGAGGCGGGCTGCTGGACGTCGGCCGTCCACGTGGTCGTGTCGTAGGCGCCGGTGTCGTAGGCGGCGTGGTGCTGGGCCGCGTACGCGTCGTAGTTCAGGGACTGCCCGCTGCCGGTGGACCACTGGGTGGCGTCGTAGGAACCCGTGGTGTCGTACGAGCCCGTGGCGTCGTAGCCGCCGGTGTCCTGCCCCGGGAGGCTGCCGAAGAGAGGGTCGGCGTCGAAGGTCGCCGTGGCGGTGGCGCCGGTGGAAAAACCGGTGGTGTCGTAGCCGCCGTACGTGGTGAGGTCGCCGTACTGGGCCTCCCCTGTGCCGTACGACGCGTACTGCGCCGGATCGGCGTCGGAAGCCGAGGCCGGGGTGGTCATGGTCCCCGACGGGTGACGGTCGTTCACCAACTTCTCTTTCGCCTCGACAACAGGGGCTGCCAGAGCAGTGCGGCGACTGTACCCGGCGGTATACGGGCACGACAATCTTCGTCAGGTTTCACGCGCGAAGGAAACGGGCAATCGGCCGTGTTTTGGGGGACGGCGGGCGCGACTTTGGCTTTGTGTTCGAGATTTGTTCGATGCTGAACGGGTTGTGTCGGCCGAGTTCCGCGCCCTTCGCGCAGTCTTCGGGGCGTCTCAGGCGACCGTCAGGCCGCCGTCCCGCTTGCCGGTCTCCGTGTCCGCCGCCGGCGCGTCGGTGTCGAGCGCCTGGCGAATTCCGGTGGCCACGGCGGGGTGCACGGGCAGCGCGAGGTGACCGATGCCGCTCACCCGTACGTTCTGCACGGTCAGGTCGGGGTGGTCGAGGCAGGCCGTCTCCAGCGGGTCCATCACGCGGTCCAGGTCGCTCCAGAAGCTGACGAACTGCGTACGGCAGCCGGGCGAGGGGCGGGTCAGCTCCTCCAGTACCGCCGAGCCGGGCCGCATCTGGCGCACGATCGGGTGCGCGTTCGCCAGCGGGACAACCCGGGTGCCGGTGTGTGGGGTGCCGAGCGTCACGAGTGTCCGGACGCGGAGGTCTCCGGCGAGGCGCTGCACGTAATAGCGCGCGATCAGCCCGCCGAGGCTGTGTCCCACGATGTCGACCCGCTCGCTGCCCGTCCGCTCACAGATCTCTTCCACGTGCCGGCCGAGCAACTCGGCCGCGGTGCGGATGTCGCAGGTCAGTGGGGAGTAGTTCAGCGACTCGATCTGGTGTCTGCCGTGCTGGGCCAGGCTGCGGCGCAGGAGGAGGAAGACCGAGCGGTTGTCGATGAAGCCGTGCAGCAGGACGACCGGGGGGCTGGTGCGGGCCGGGAGACGGGGAGCGGGAGGGGAGGGCTGCGGGTCCTGGGACTCCGTCGTCGGGAGGGTGCACACCGGGCGGCGCTCCTGGATGATCCCCGAGGGGTAGAGGAGAAGGTGCCCGGCGAGGATCGCGGCCTCCAGGGCGCTTGCCTTCAGGAGGGTCAGGGAAAGCCCGGTCAGCCGACCCGGGAGGGCTGCCAGCTCCGGTAGTCCCGGTATTCCCAGTCCGGGTAGTCGCGGTAGTCCTGGCAGGAGACGCTGACAGAGCGGGAGAAGGGGCAGTGCTGCCGTGGTGACCTTCATGGGCCGACCTCCTGTCGGCACGCGCAGGGACGCCTCTGTCCCCCGTGTGCCCTCGTGGAGAGCCGTGACACCAGTGATTGGTGATGTTTGCGAGGTTTGCCCGTATGGGCGTGCCGATGTGCCGCGTCAGCGCTCTGTGAGCCCTGTGAGCCCTGTGGTGTCGGTGATGCGGCGACGAGGCCCGCTGCTGCCCTGCCCTGCCCTCGCTGCGGCTCTCCGTGCGCGTGTTGCCGCCGCGCCCCGGAACTGCTCGCGGCGAACGTGTCCCACCGTGTGATTTCCCCCTCTGTATCCACCGTGAAACTGCCGGTTGCGGGATGCTGGCGATAACGTTCGTTCACTTCCCCGGACGATGTGGTGCGGGGCGTCTGTGCCGCGGAGGCGTGCACTTTGCGCAAGCAGTGCGCGATCCGTGCGTTGATGGTCGCCTTGTGTGCGCCGTGCTGCTGTGTACGGCGTCGGCGAAGTGTGCGGTACTTGTCGGTACGGATGGATGTAGTCGCTTCATGGAGGCAGTGATGGGTGTGGCAGCCGGTCCGATCCGCGTGGTGGTGGCCAAGCCGGGGCTCGACGGCCACGATCGCGGGGCCAAGGTGATCGCGCGGGCGCTGCGCGACGCCGGTATGGAGGTCATCTACACCGGGCTCCATCAGACACCCGAGCAGATCGTGGACACCGCGATCCAGGAGGACGCCGACGCGATCGGGCTGTCCATCCTCTCCGGTGCGCACAACACGCTCTTCGCCGCCGTGATCGAGTTGCTCAGGGAGCGGGACGCGGCGGACATCCTGGTCTTCGGCGGCGGGATCATCCCCGAGGCGGACATCGCCCCGCTGAAGGAGAAGGGCGTCGCGGAGATCTTCACGCCCGGCGCGACGACGGCGTCGATCGTGGACTGGGTACGGGCGAACGTGCGGGAACCCGCGGGGGCGTAGCCACCCGATCCGCGGCGACGCGGGCCAGCTGGCCCACGGCGGCGCGGGCCACCTGGTCTCCGGCGGCGGGCCACCGGGTCTCCGGCGGCGGGCCACCTGGTCTCCGGCCGGTGCGGGACGCGCACCACGGCCGGTGCCGAGAGTCGGCTGTCCATGGGTGCCGACAGTCCATGGGTGCCGACAGCTCACGGGTGCCGGCACGACACGGCCGGCGCCGAGCGTCCACAGGCGGTGCCCGGCAGCCCATGGGCGGGTGCCGACACCGCACGGCTGGCGCCAACAGCCCACGGCCGGTGCCGGCAGCCCCAGGGCGGTGCTGGGCCGCGGGTGGCACGGGTGGCACGGGTGGCACCCCTGGGCGCCGCACGCTGCGGCCCGCCCTCGGCCTCAACGCCGCGCACCTCCTAACCCGCCCCCATTTCCTCGGCCATCGCGGCACGCAACCGCAATGTCCTCACGAGCCGCTGGAACGCCTCCGCCCAGTACCCCCCGGCCCCCGGCGACGCGTCCTCCGGTTCGTCCGGTATCGCCAGCAGGCCGTCGAGGCGGCCCTCCTCCGAGGGGTCGAGGCAGCGTTCGGCCAGCCCCATGACGCCGCTGAAACTCCATGGGTAGCTTCCGGCGTCACGGGCGATGTTGAGCGCGTCGACCACCGCCCGTCCGAGCGGCGGGGCCCACGGCACCCCGCACATCCCGAGCAGCTGGAACGCTTCGGACAGACCGTGCGTCGCTATGAACCCGGCGACCCACTCGGCCCGTTCTCCGGCGTCGAGGGTGCCGAGCAGTTTGGCCCGCTCGGCCAGGGACACCGCGCCCGGGCCCCCTGCCTCGGGTGCCGTGGGTGCGCCCAGCAGCGCCCTCGCCCACGCGCCGTTCCGCTGCCGTACCGCGGCCCGGCACCAGGCGGCGTGCAGGTCGCTGCGCCAGTCGTCCGTCACCGGCAGGGCGGCGATCTCCTCGGGGGTGCGTCCACCGAGCCGTGCCGACCAGGTCCCGAGCGGGGCCGCCTCCACCAACTGGCCGAACCACCACGACCGTTCCCCCCGCCCCGAGGGCGGCTTGGCCACGACGCCGTCCCGCTCCATGCCCGCGTCGCACTCGTGGGGCGCCTCGATGGCGATCGCCGGCGGGTACAGCGCGCGGTCGAGGGACACGCACGTCACGGCTCGCGCCGCCATCCGCGTGGCGAGCGCCGAATCCGGCAGCGCTGACAGCAACTCCGCGGCCGTCGCCCGTACGTTGCGGCTGCGGTCGGCCAGGGCCTGCTCCAGGAACGGCTCGTCCGCGCCCTCCAGCCCCGTCCGCAGCGAGTCGAGGAACATCAGCCGGTCCTCGGCCCGCTCGGTGGCCCAGGTCGAGGCCAGCAGCTCGCGCGCGGCGGCGGGATCGCGGGCGCGCAGGGAAGTCAGCAGGGCGACCCGCTCGGCGAACAGGCCCTCCTCCCAGAGCCGACGCACCCGCTCCGTGGCCTCCGGGCCGGGCAGCGCGGTGCCTCCGCCCGGCGTCGCGCGCAGGGCGAACCGCCAGTCCGGATTCAGCCGGGCCAGCCACAGGGCGCGGGGCCCCGCGAACGTCAGCGCCGCCGGACGCAGGTCCGTACGCCCCCGTGCCGCGTCCAGCAGAGCCGGGACCGCCTGGGGCGGTGCCGCGAAACCGCGGGCGTTCGCCGTCGCCAGCCACTGGGGCAGCAGCTCCATCAGGTCGGGCGCGGTGCCTCTGCGGCCGCCGCCCGCCGTCCCGGGGCGATCGGTGAGCAGCATCGTGAGCCGGCGGGCGGCCGCGGCCGGCAACGGTGGGCGGGGATCCTCGGGAGCCGGTTCGGGGCGGCGGGCCGCGCGGGCCGGGCACAGTCCGGCGCGCCGCCGAACGGTCTCCGCCGCCGCCGCGTCCAGCAGCGCCGCCGGTGCGTGCGGGCCGGGCTCGCAGCCCGGGGGAGTGCGCCGGTCCGTGCCGAGCAGCGCCGAGGTGACGAGTTCCTCCCAGACGCCCGGCACGGGCGCGTCCGCGGGAGCGGGCGTCCTGGTCATGCGGTTCCCTTCCGCTCGCATTCCGTTTCCGTTACGTGGGACGGGTCAGCACAGCGGCACCGCCGGGCCCGGTCCGGCCGGCCATGCCGTCAGCGGAGTGAAGCCCCGGTGGCCGCACTCGCCGAAGACCTTGACGGGCGCGCCGCCCGACAGGGCGACCAGACGCCACAGGCCCGGACGGTTTCCGGCCGCCGGGGCGAGCGGCAGCGCCGTGTCCCCGTCGGCGTCCGCCAGTTGCCAGTGGTCGCCGTCCGGTACCGGGACGACCTGATCCAGGGTCACCGGCACCGACTCCAGCCACGGGTCGTCGCGGAGGGCCTCGCCGTAACGAACGGCCGCCCGGGACGTCGTCAGCCCTTTCGGGCGTAGCTCCGTGGGGGTGGGCGGCGCGAACTGTCTGCCCAGGGCGGCTCGCTGCTGTCCGGCGCCCGGATACGCCGACACCGCCGCATCGAGGGCCAGCCCCACCGGCAGCGCCGGTTCCGGGGCCCGGCCCGCGGCGCCGTAGGAGAGGAGCAGCACGGCGCGTTCCGTCTGCGCGCCGTACAGCCAGATGCGACGGGTCGTCAGCCGCGTGTCCGCGGTGTCGTACTGGGCGAGGACCAGCCAGCGGTCCCGCACCGCAGGGCCGTCCGCGGACACCGACAGGCCGACGCGTGCACGGACCGTCGCCGCCAGGCCGTCCGGCAACTGCTCACGACGTAGCCAGCCCTGGTCGAGAAGATGGAGAAGGGCGCACTCCTCCAGCAGGCGGACCGGCCATCCGGAGCCGGAGGACGGTATGGTGCCCAGCTCCCGCGCACGCGAGGCCAGCCCCGACGCCTGGGCGTCGACCATGCGGGCGGCCGTCTCCTCCCACAGCTCATGGCCCGTCTGCTCCGCGCCGGCCAGGCCGCCGCGCAGCAGGTCCGTCAGCCGCTGCTCCAGCTCCGTCGCGCCCGCGGTGATCCGCCCGGCCCGCTGCTCCGCCCGGCGCCGCGCCGCCTCCGGATCGGCGGTCCCGGCCGCGGATCCGGACGATTCCGCCGTCCTCTTCTCCTCCGCGCGCTCGCGCCGTCCGGCGATCCACCGCTCCGCCCAGTCGGGAGCCGTCGCTCCCGGCACCACACCGTCGCCGCCCGCCCAGAGCAGCAGCAGCCCGAGCGCGTGCTTGCACGGGAACTTGCGGCTCGGGCAACCGCACTTGTACGCGGGCCCGGACATGTCCGAGATGTCGACGACCGTTTGATACGGCTCGCTGCCGCTGCCCTCGCACAGCCCCCACACCGCCCCCTCCTCGGAACTCCCCACCTCGGACCACGGCCCTGCCGCGCCGAGCTTGCCGCCCGCCCTGCGTGACGCGGCGTCAGGCGCCAGTGCCAGCACCTGGTCCGCGGTCCAGCGCACCCCCTGCTGAGTCATGCCATCGAAGGTAGGTCCCACCACTGACAATCGACCGATCGAGAGCGTTTTTGCAGGTCAGATCGATTGTCAGTGGCGTGGTGCACCGTGGATGACAGATCGAACCGGCCGAGCTGGAGGGGGAATCAGCCATGCCTGTGTCCGTGGAACCGACGCCCGCGGGACCGGCGCCCGTGGAACCGCCGTTCGTGGCACCGCCGTCCGTCGACCCGGGCCGGAGCGGGCCCGCGCCCGGGGCGGAGGCGTTGCGGCCGCACGCCGAGCACGCCTTCGCGGCCGAACTCGCCGCGCTGGCCGCGCAGGACGACCGCCCGCGTCCGGCCCGCTGGCGGCTGTCGCCGTGGGCCGTCGCCACCTACCTGCTCGGCGGCACCCTGCCCGACGGCACGGTGATCACCCCGAAGTACGTGGGCCCGCGCCGCATCGTCGAGGTCGCCGTCACCACGCTCGCCACCGACCGCGCCCTGCTCCTGCTCGGCGTGCCCGGCACCGCGAAGACCTGGGTGTCGGAACACCTCGCGGCGGCCGTCAGCGGCGACTCGACCCTGCTGGTGCAGGGCACGGCCGGCACACCCGAGGAGGCGATCCGCTACGGCTGGAACTACGCGCAGCTCCTCGCCCACGGCCCCAGCCGCGGCGCGCTCGTGCCCAGCCCGGTCATGCGGGCCATGGCGGACGGCATGACCGCCCGTGTGGAGGAACTGAGCCGTATCCCGGCCGACGTGCAGGACACGCTCATCACGATCCTGTCGGAGAAGACCCTGCCGATACCGGAGCTGGGCCAGGAGGTGCAGGCGGTCCGCGGATTCAACCTGATCGCCACCGCCAACGACCGCGACCGCGGGGTCAACGAGCTGTCCAGCGCCCTGCGCCGCCGCTTCAACACCGTGGTGCTGCCGCTGCCGGAGACCGCCGAGGCGGAGGTCGAGATCGTCTCCCGCCGCGTCGACGAGATCGGCCGCTCCCTCGACCTGCCGTCTTCACCCGACGGCATCGACGAGATCCGCCGTGTCGTCACCGTCTTCCGCGAGCTGCGCGACGGACTGACGAGCGACGGGCGTACGAAGGTGAAGTCGCCCAGCGGCACGCTGTCGACGGCCGAAGCCATCTCCGTTGTCACAGGCGGCCTCGCGCTGGCCGCCCACTTCGGCGACGGGGTGCTGCGGTCCGGCGACGTCGCCGCGGGCATCCTCGGCGCCGTCGTCCGCGACCCGGCCGCCGACCGCGTCATCTGGCAGGAGTACCTGGAGACGGTCGTCCGCGAGCGCGACGGCTGGAAGGACTTCTACCGGGCCTGCCGGGAGGTGAGCGCGTGAACGGCATGCGAGGGCGGACGCCGCTCCGGACGGGAGCCCCCGTGGCCGGCGCGACGGGGGACGACGGGGACTCGTCCTGGACCCGTAGGCGAGGGGGACGGTGTGACGGGCACTGACAGGGCCGGGAGCGGTGGGTCCGGCACGCCGGGTGGGGCCGCTGGCTCCGGTGGTGGGCCGCTGCTGCTGGGCGTACGCCACCACGGTCCGGGGTCGGCACGCGCGGTCCGCGCCGCGCTGGAGGCGGCCCGGCCGGGGGTCGTGCTGATCGAGGGGCCGCCGGAGGCCGACGCCCTGATCCCGCTGGCCGCCGACGAGGACATGCGGCCGCCGGTCGCACTCCTCGCCCACGCCGTGGACGAGCCCGGCCGCTCGGCCTTCTGGCCGCTGGCCGAGTTCTCCCCGGAGTGGGTGGCCGTCCGCTGGGCCCTGGAGCACGATGTCCCGGCCCGCTTCATCGACCTCCCGGCCACGCACACGCTGGCGTGGCAGGCAGCGGAGTGCGCCGGGGACGAGGGCAAAGAGGACGAGGGGAGAGACGGGGAGGAGCCGGAGCCCGGGGAGGGGGAGCCAGGCTTCGGCGAGGGGGGCGAGCCCGGGTCCGACTTCCCCGGCGTCCGGGCAGATCCGCTCGCAGCGCTCGCCGAGGCCGCCGGCCACGACGACCCCGAACGCTGGTGGGAGGACGTCGTCGAGCACCGGGGCACGGGAGACGGGGACGCGCTCGCACCGTTCACGGCGCTGGAGGAGGCCATGGGGGCGCTGCGGGAGACGGGGGAGGGCGGCGGGCGCGACCGGGACCTCGTGCGGGAAGCGTACATGCGGCTCCAGGTACGGGCGGCACGGCGCGAGTTCGCCCAGGGCGTCGCCGTGGTCTGCGGGGCCTGGCACGTGCCCGCGCTCCGCCGCAAGGCCACCGTCGCCGCCGACCGGGCGCTGCTGAAGGGGCTGCCCAGGACCAAGGTGGACATGACCTGGGTGCCCTGGACACACCGCCGGCTGTCCCGGGCCAGTGGGTACGGGGCGGGTATCGAGTCGCCGGGCTGGTACGGGCACCTGTTCGGCGCGGCGGACCGGCCCGTCGAGCGGTGGCTGACCAAGGTGGCCGGGCTGCTGCGGGAGGAGGACCGGATCGTCTCCTCGGCACACGTCATCGAGGCGGTGCGGCTGGCCGAGACCCTCGCGGTGATGCGCGGCCGTCCGCTGCCCGGGCTGAGCGAGACGACGGACGCCGTGCGCGCGGTGATGTGCGAGGGCTCGGACGTGCCGCTGGCGCTGGTGCACGACCGGTTGGTCGTGGGAGACGTGCTGGGGGAGGTGCCCGCCGGAGCGCCGGCGGTGCCGTTGCAGCGGGACCTCGCCCGGACCCAGCGGCGGCTGCGGCTCAAACCGGAGGCGCTGGAGCGGGAGCTGGAGCTCGACCTGCGCAAGGAGACCGACGCGGGGCGCAGCAGACTGCTGCACCGGCTGCGGCTGCTCGGCGTCGGGTGGGGTGAGCCGGCCGCCTCGCGGGGCAGCACGGGTACGTTCCGGGAGACGTGGCGGCTGCGGTGGGAGCCGGAGCTGTCGGTGCGGGTCGCCGAGGCCGGGGTGTGGGGCACCACCGTGCTCGCCGCCGCGACCGCCAGAGCCGAGGCGGACGCCGTCACCGCGCGGGGCCTCGCCGAGGTCACCGCGCTCGCCGAACGCTGCCTGCTGGCCGAACTGCCGGACGCGCTCCCCCCGGTGATGCGGATACTCGCCGACCGCGCGGCGCTCGACACGGACGTCGGCCACCTCGCCCAGGCCCTGCCGGCCCTGGTCCGTTCCCTGCGGTACGGCGATGTGCGCGGCACCGACACCGGGGCACTGGCCGAGGTCGCCGCGGGCCTCGCCGAGCGGGTCTTCGTCGGCCTGCCCCCGGCCTGCGCCGCGCTGGATGCCGACGCGGCCGAGGAGATGCGCCGGCACGTGGACGCCGTGCACGGTGCGGTGGGCCTTCTCGGCGACGCCCCCGCCCCGGGCCACGGCGATCTCCGGTCCCGTTGGCAGGCCGTGCTGCGCACCCTCTCCGCGCGGGACACCGTGCCCGGCGTCGTCCGGGGGCGCGCCGTACGGCTCCTGCTGGACGGCGGAGAGCTGGCGCCGGACGAGGCGGCGCGGCTCATGGGCCTGGTGCTGTCCCCGGGGACAGCACCGGCGGACGCGGCGGCCTGGATCGAGGGTTTCGTGGGAGGCGGCTCAGGCGGCGGCATGCTGCTCCTCCACGACGAGCGGCTGCTGGCGCTGGTCGACGCCTGGCTGACCGGCGTACCGGCGGAGGCGTTCACGGACGTGCTGCCGCTGCTGCGGCGCACCTTCTCGGCCTACGAGCCGGGAGTACGCCGCAGCCTCGGCGAGCTGGTCCGGCGTGGACCGGAGTGGCGGGGGAGTGTGACGACGGCCGGTTCCGGCATACCCGGCTTCGCGGCCGGGCTGGACACCGGACGCGCCGACGCCGTGCTGCCGGTGGTCCGGCTGCTGCTGGGCCTGGACGCATCGGGAGGGGCAGGCGCGGCGGACGCACCGGGAGCGGCAGACACGGCAGGCGCGGCGGGCGCGGCGGGCGCATCGGGCGCGGCAGACACGGCGGGAGCACCGGGGACGGCGGGTGCAGCGGGCACGGCGGGAGCACCGGGCACGGCGGGAGCACCGGGCACGGCGGGTGCAGCGGGCACGGCGGACGGGGTGGGAGCGGGCAACCGCACTGCCGGGGCCAGCGCCGGCGGCCGGCGGTCGGGTGCCGACGACAACGACCTCGTGGGGGTGGACGCATGACGACCGAGCCGGTGGACGCCGACACGGCACAGGAACGGCTGCGGCGATGGCGGCTCGTGCTGGGCGGTGACCCGGCCGACGGCACCGGCCGCACCCTCGCCGGACAGGACGCCGCGATGGACGCAGCGCTCACCGCGCTCTACGGAAAGGGGGACAGGCCACGGGCGGGGCGGGACCGTTCGGCGGGGCTCGGGGCCTCCGCGCCGGCCGTGGCTCGCTGGCTGGGGGACATCCGGACCTACTTCCCCTCCTCCGTCGTGCAGGTCATGCAGCGCGACGCGATCGACCGGCTCGGTCTCGCCGCGCTCCTGCTGGAGCCGGAGATGCTCGAGGCCGTGGAGGCCGACGTGCACCTCGTGGGCACGCTGCTGTCCCTCAACAAGGCCATGCCGGAGACGACGAGGGAAACGGCGCGGGCGGTCGTGCGCAAGGTCGTCGAGGACCTGGAGAAGCGGCTGGCCACCCGCACCCGAGCCACCCTCACCGGCGCCCTCGACCGCAGCGCCCGCATCAGCCGGCCGCGCCACCACGACATCGACTGGAACCGCACGATCGCGGCCAACCTCAAGCACTACCTGCCCGAGTACCGGACGATCGTGCCGGAGCGGCTCATCGGTTACGGGCGGGCGTCCCGGTCCGTGAAGAAGGAGGTCGTCCTCTGCGTCGACCAGTCGGGGTCGATGGCGGCGTCCGTGGTGTACGCGTCCGTGTTCGGCGCGGTGCTGGCGTCCATGCGGTCGATCGACACGCGGCTCGTCGTCTTCGACACGGCGGTCGTCGACCTCACCGACCAGCTCGACGACCCGGTCGACGTGCTCTTCGGCACGCAACTCGGCGGCGGTACGGACATCAACCGCGCGCTGGCGTACTGCCAGTCGCAGATCACCCGGCCCACGGAGACGGTGGTCGTGCTGATCAGCGACCTGTACGAGGGAGGCATACGGGACGAGATGCTCAAGCGAGTCGCGGCGATGAAGGCGGCGGGGGTGCAGTTCGTGACGCTGCTGGCACTGTCCGACGAGGGGGCGCCCGCGTACGACCGGGAGCACGCGGCGGCGCTCGCCGCACTGGACGCGCCGGCCTTCGCCTGCACGCCGGATCTCTTCCCGGAGGTGATGGCGGCGGCGATCGAAAAGCGTCCCCTGCCGATACCGGATGCCGGGTGACGATTTGTCGATCCGAGGTGGCCCGATTCCTGCCGGTAAACCGGACATGACTACCCAACGGTAGGAGCGGGCTTGCGCGACCTCCGGAGTCACGTGCGAGGATCGCGCGTCGTGTCGATGCGATGTTCGACGCGCGATCCGTTCCACCGCACGGGAGGAATCTCCCCCTCTTGATCTGGTCAGCAGTCCTGCCCGGTGCCGCTCTGCGCGTGATGCGCACGGTGGCCGGGCGGCGTGCGCTGCACGTGGCGCTGCTGGTGGGCGGGATGGTCGTGCTCGGGATCCTCTGCGGAGAGCGGGCGCAGGCGGCCGAGGGAACGCCGTCCGCGCGGGACGCGGTCGGACAGGTCGTCGACGTACCCACGGAGCGCCCGCGGGAAGCAGGGGAATCAACCGTCCCGCAGGACTCCCGGACCGGCCAGGGTTCTCTGACCGGCCAGAGCGCCAAGACCGGCCAGGCAACTGGGACCGGCCAGGCAACTGGGACCGGCCAGGCAACTGGGACCGGCCAGAGCACCAGGACCGCCCACCTCGGGGCCACCCAGGGCCTCGGGGCCGCCCAGCGCTCTGGCGTCGTGCTTTCGGAGCTTCGTCCGGTGGCCGAGGACGTCGTCCGGTCCGTGGAGGCGCGGGTCGTGCGGCCGGTCGGTGACGCGGTGGAGACGGTGGCCGACGGGCTCGGGGTGGTCGCGCAGACGGAGGTGCCGCCGTTGGAGGCGTTGCGACGGCTTCCTTCCCCGCCCTCCCCGCCCTCGCCGCCCTCGCCCTCGCTGCCCACGCCCTCGCGGCCTTCGCTGCCGGCGGTGCCCTCGCTGCCGGGCCCGTCCGACATGGCCGACGTTCCCGGTCGGTTGATGCCGGTCGGCACGGACACGCGGCCCGGGCCCTCGATCACCGTGCCGGACACCCCCGACGCCCCCGACACCGACGCCACCGACGCCCGGGCCTCCGACGGTGCCGGAGTCGCGCCACACGTCGCGTACGGTCCGGAGCCCGTCGTCGGCGGGTCGCCCGCCGCGGCGCACGCCGACACCCACCGCGGCATGCCCGCGCCCACCGAGCACGCCCCCGCCCACCAGGCACCCACCGGCGATCCCGACGGCACGCTGGGCACCGGAGCCGGTGCCGACCACGGCACGTCGCGCCACGGTGACGCGCACGCGGTCACCCCGCATCACCGGATCCCGTTCCGACTCGTGCCCGGCGCCTTCGCGCGTGCCGAGGCCGCCGAGACCCGGGACCGGTACCGGGACATTCCCGTCTCTCCCGCCTAGAGCAGGGCCTTCCCCCGCCGCAGACCCGCCGCGCGGGGGCGGAGAGGTCTGCCCACCGTCCGGACGCTTCTCACTCTTCCGGGCGGGTGCCGCCGGCGCCGCATCACCCGGCCCGGCTTTCGGAAATGTCCCCAAGCTCTTCGAAGGACCCTGACGTACCCATGAACAAGAACATCCGCCGTTCCATAGTCATCGCCGCCGGCGTCACCGGTGCCTGGGCGCTGGGCTCCTCCGTGGCGAGTGCCGACGAGTTGCCGACCGCCTCCGTGTCCGTTCCGGACGCCGCGACCGACAACGTGACGGACGTCGTGACGGACACCACCGCCAAGACCGACGACGACGCCACCGCCGCCGCCGATGTCACCTCCGACGTCACGTCTGACGTCACCTCCGACGTCACCTCCGACCGCGACCAGCTCGCCCCCGTCACCGACGACGTCGACTACCTCTTCGGCCCCCTCTCCGCCTTCGCGCCGGAGCTGGACCAGCCCCAGCCCCAGGCCCAGGCCCAGGCCCAGGCCCAGGCCCAGGCCCAGGCCCAGGCCCAAGCCCTGACCCAGACACGAACCCACGCCCAGCACCAGGCGCAGACCGCCGCCCACGAGACGGTCGACGCCGTCGCGCCACCGGTCGCCGACCGGGCCGTGACCGGTGCCGTGCCGGTCGCCGAGGCTGTCGTCGAGGACGTGCGGACGTACGCCACCGGGCTGGTCGGCCAGGCCACCGGTGACACCAGGGACGCCGTACTGCCGCCGGTCGCGAACACCGCCGTGGACGGTGTCGTGCCCGTCGCCGGGCAGGCCGTCCGGGACGCGGGCGGACTGGCGAACGGCGTCGTGGGCGACGTGCGGCCCTTCGCGGGCGGCGTCGTCGGGACCGTACCGCCGCTGGCGCAGGGCGTGACCGGGCAGGTGGGGCCGTTCGCCGAGGGCGTCACCGGTGCCGTGCGGCCGGTCGTCGACGCCGTCGCCGAGACGGTCCAGCCGGTCGTCGACGCCGTCGCCGAGACGGTCCAGCCGGTCGTCGAGGGCGTCGGCGGCAGCGCCACGACGCTGACGTACGGCGTCACCGGTGAGGTGGCGCCCTTCGCGCACGGCGTCGCCGGACAGGCCGCGCCCTTCGCGCAGGACCTGACCGGAACCGTCCAGCACACCCCGCTGGCCGGCAACGCCGTCACCGGTGTGGGGGACGTCACCCGGTCGGTGACCCCCGCCTACGCACCGGACCTCCGGGACAGCGCCTACGGCGCGCTCGGCAACCCGTACGGCGTCTGATACCCGCTCACCTGGACATCAGGTGAACCACGGGCTTCGCGGAGCGCGCGGCCCCGGACGGTCCGGCCGAAAGCCGTCGGCCTCCGTCCGGCCGTAGCCCCGCGGATCGGGCCGGCCGGTCCCCATTGGGGTGGGGGCCGGCCGCCCCGCACCCCGGGGTCCGCAGTGCTGCGGACCCCGGGGCGTTCCACGGGCCTCACCGGGTCGACCCCAGCCCGGTGAGGCCCCTCCGCCGGTTCGCGGAGTCATCCGCCCCGCGCCCTGCCGAGCCCTCACACCCGGCACCCCGTGCCAGTGAGCGCGGCATCATGTGACAGGCATCACCGCTCAGGTGTGACCCACGATTTAGAGACCCTCCGCAAGCGGCGATAACCTGCGAGACGGACATGCCGCGCGCTCGGACACCGTGTGCGCCCCCCTTGTGACTCACAGCGGACGTCACGTTGCCCTTCGCGGCACGCCCACGCATCCAACGAACCGCGAGATCACTGATAGGGACGGAAGCGCGTGGACCTGTTCGAGTACCAGGCGAGGGACCTCTTCGCCAAGCACGATGTACCGGTGCTGGCCGGTGAAGTCATCGACACGCCTGAGGCGGCGCGCGAGATCACCGAGCGTCTGGGCGGCAAGTCCGTCGTCAAGGCGCAGGTGAAGGTCGGTGGTCGCGGCAAGGCCGGTGGCGTGAAGCTGGCCGCCTCCGCGGACGAGGCCGTCGCACGGGCGACGGACATCCTCGGCATGGACATCAAGGGCCACACGGTCCACAAGGTGATGCTGGCCGAGACCGCCCCGGAGATCGTCGAGGAGTACTACGTCTCCTTCCTCCTCGACCGTGCCAACCGCACCTTCCTCTCCATCGCCTCCGTCGAGGGCGGCGTGGAGATCGAGGAGGTGGCGGCCACCCGTCCGGAGGCCGTCGCCAAGACCCCGATCGACGCGATCGACGGCGTCACGCCCGAGAAGGCGCGCGAGATCGCGGAGGCCGCGAAGTTCCCGGCCGAGGTCGCCGACAAGGTCGCCGACATCCTGGTCAAGCTGTGGGACACCTTCATCAAGGAGGACGCCCTCCTGGTCGAGGTCAACCCGCTGGCCAAGGTCGTCTCCGGCGACGTCATCGCCCTCGACGGCAAGGTGTCGCTGGACGACAACGCCGAGTTCCGCCACCCGGACTTCGAGGAGCTCCACGACAAGGCCGCCGCCAACCCGCTCGAGGCGGCTGCCAAGGAGAAGAACCTCAACTACGTCAAGCTCGACGGCGAGGTCGGCATCATCGGCAACGGCGCGGGTCTCGTCATGAGCACCCTGGACGTCGTCGCCTACGCCGGTGAGAAGCACGGCAACGTCAAGCCCGCCAACTTCCTGGACATCGGTGGCGGCGCCTCCGCCCAGGTCATGGCGAACGGCCTGGAGATCATCCTCGGCGACCCGGACGTCCGCTCCGTGTTCGTCAACGTCTTCGGCGGCATCACCGCCTGCGACGAGGTCGCCAACGGCATCGTCCAGGCGCTGAAGCTCCTGGAGGACCGCGGCGAGAAGGTCGAGAAGCCGCTCGTCGTCCGCCTCGACGGCAACAACGCCGAGCTGGGCCGCAAGATCCTCACCGACGCCAACCACCCGCTGGTCCAGCGCGTCGACACCATGGACGGCGCGGCCGACAAGGCCGCCGAGCTGGCCCACGCCGCCAAGTAAGCACTCAGGACGAGGACACCAACACACCATGGCTATCTGGCTCAACAAGGACAGCAAGGTCATCGTCCAGGGCATGACCGGTGCCACCGGCATGAAGCACACCAAGCTCATGCTCGGTGACGGCACCGAGGTCGTGGGCGGCGTGAACCCGCGCAAGGCGGGCACCTCCGTGGACTTCGACGGCAACGAGGTACCGGTCTTCGGCACCGTCAAGGAGGCCATCGAGAAGACCGGCGCCAACGTCTCCGTCATCTTCGTGCCGGAGAAGTTCACCAAGGACGCCGTCGTCGAGGCCATCGACGCCGAGATCCCGCTGGCCGTCGTGATCACCGAGGGCATCGCCGTGCACGACTCGGCCGCCTTCTGGTCGTACGCCGGCAAGAAGGGCAACAAGACCCGCATCATCGGCCCGAACTGCCCCGGCATCATCACCCCGGGCCAGTCCAACGTCGGCATCATCCCGGGCGACATCACCAAGCCGGGCCGCATCGGCCTGGTCTCGAAGTCCGGCACGCTGACGTACCAGATGATGTACGAGCTGCGTGACATCGGCTTCTCGACCGCCGTCGGCATCGGTGGCGACCCGATCATCGGCACGACGCACATCGACGCGCTCGCCGCGTTCGAGGCCGACCCCGAGACGGACCTGATCGTCATGATCGGCGAGATCGGCGGCGACGCCGAGGAGCGTGCGGCGGAGTACATCTCGAAGAACGTGACCAAGCCGGTCGTCGGCTACGTCGCGGGCTTCACCGCGCCCGAGGGCAAGACCATGGGCCACGCCGGTGCCATCGTCTCCGGTTCGTCCGGCACCGCCCAGGCGAAGAAGGAGGCCCTGGAGGCCGCGGGCGTCAAGGTCGGCAAGACGCCGACCGAGACGGCGAAGCTGGCCCGCGCCATCCTGGCCGGCTGACAAGGCCCCACCGGCTTCCCAGCCGATTCCGTACGCCGAGTGGCCCGCCCCTGATCACGGGGGCGGGCCACTCGGCGTACGGGCACGTCACTCGATCCGGGGCGTGAGCCGCTCCGGTCCGTCCTGCAACTGGTCCCGCAGCTTCTGCCGCAGCTCCAGCTCCTCGTCCGACAGCGCCCCCGGCGCCACCTTGGGCGGCACCCCACGCACCGTCTCCCCCGGGGACACGGGTGGCTCGTAGTGCGTGGGCGCGGTGCGCAGGGTCAGGGCCGTGGTGCCGATGAGGGCGACAGTGAAGGCGATCGCGGCCCGGGTCAGGAACCGTGCCCGGCGTTCGCTGCCCATCCGCACCGTCGGCGGCCTGGCGGTCCGCAGCCGCTCGGCCGACGCCAGTTCGGCCAGTCGCCGGTGCAGTACCTGCGGGTCGGCCAGCTCGGGCAGCCGGTCGGCGACGGCCTCGCGGGCGTGCAGCAGCCGGTTCGCCGCCGCCGGGGTGCTCGCCTCCGTCTCCGCGGCCGTCTCGGGCAGGCCCAGGCCCACACCGTCGTACAGCAGGAGCGTGCGGCGGTGCGGCGGGGGGAGTCTGAGGAAGGTGTTCAGCAGGGTGCGGTCGCCGGGGTCGGCGGGCGGCGGCTCCGGATGCCGGTGGCGCAGGCGGAACCGCTGCCAGGGCGAGAGCGCGTACTCGTACGCCGCCGCCCGCACCCAGCCCACCGGGTCGCGGTCGCGGGCCACCTCGGGCCAGTGCTCCCAGGCGACTTGGAAGGCCCGCTCCACCGACTCGCGCGCCAGCTCACGGCGGCCGGTCAGCAGGAAGGTCTGCCGTACGAGGGCGGGGGCGCTGAACTCGTACAGCGCGTCGAAGGCCTGAGCGGGCGTCAAGGCGACCGGCTCGGGCGTTGGCCCGGGTCGCGGTTCCGGTCCTGACTCCTGTTCAGCCTCATCACCCGGACCCGGACCCGGACCCGGACCCGGACCCGGTTCCGGACCCGGACCCGGACCCGGTTCCGGTTTCGGGCCCGGGTCCGACCGCCGCTCGTCCAGTGGCTTCGCGGGGAGTACGAGGCTGTCGGCGGCCTCCTCGGAGGCGTCCGCCGATCCGGCGCCGACGGCCACGACGACGGGTACCGGGGCCGCTTCAGGGGTCGGTTCCGGCGCCGCGGTGGGCCCCGGCTTCGCCCGCCGCGCCGTCGCCTCCTCGGCCAGGGTGTTCAGCAGCTTCGCGTACGCCTCCCGTTTCCGGCCGCGCGGGGTCGTGCGGCCGCTCTCCCACGCACGTACCGTCTCGCGGGTGACACCCACCCGCGCCGCGAGCTGAGCCTGCGTCAAGGCGGCGGCCTCACGCAGGCGTCGGCGTGCCTTGGGAGGAGGCAGCGGGGATGCAGGGCTCCGCGTCACAGGGCGCCCCTTCGTACGAAAAAGTACATAAACATATATTGAGCGACACAGCGGAGCTTCGCCTGTTACGCCGGTAAAGCGCGTGTCGTTGGGAGCATGGCGGGCGTGATCCAGACGACCGCTCGCCGAGCCCCGTTGTCCCTGCTGCGCACCCGCTGGCGCGACCGGTCGCCCGGGCTGGCCGCCGGCCTCCTGGGCGGCGTGGTCGCGGCGGGACTGGGGCTGGCGTCGTGTGCCGCGCTCGTGACGCTGCTGTGGATCAGCTCGCCGTACCCCGACAGCGGGCCCGACGGCGCACTGCACGTCGCCGCCGCCCTGTGGGTGCTCGCGCACGGGGCCGAACTGGTCCGTGCCGACACGCTCTCCGGCGCCCCCGCGCCCGTCGGCGTCACCCCGTTGCTGCTCCTCCTCCTGCCGGTGTGGCTGCTGCACCGGGCGGCCCGGGACGCCACGGACCCCGGGGACGGCGTGGGTGTGGCCGTGGGCGCGGGTGCGAAGGCGGGGGTCGGTGTGCGTCTGGGCGGGGGCGGGATCCTCCCGGACGCCGGACCACCGCCCGTCTCCGCGCGCAACGCCTGGGCGGGGGTCGTCCTCGGCTACCTCGCCATCGCCACGCCCGTCGTGCTGTACGCGGCGGGCGGTGCGCTGCGGCCCTCCTGGTGGTGGGCGGCGGTGTGCCTGCCGCTGGTCACCATGGGCGCGGCGGGCGCGGGCGTGTGGACGGCGTTCGGCCGTCCGGGCGGGCCGGTGGGACGGGCGCTGCGTGTGCTGCCCCGGAACCTGCGGGAGCTGATGGTGGAACCGGACGCGCGCCTGGGCGCCGCGCCGCGCGCCGCGGGCGCCGGTGCGGCGGTGCTCGTCGGCGGCGGGGCGCTGCTGCTCGCGGTGTCGCTGGTGTGGCACGGAGCCGCCGCGCGGGAGGCGTTCCTTCAGCTGACCGAGGGGTGGTCGGGGCGGTTCGCCGTGCTGCTGCTCTGTCTGGCACTGGTGCCGAACGCGGCGGTGTGGGCGGCGGCGTATGCCCTCGGACCCGGATTCGCGCTCGGTACCGGCCATGTCGTGGACCCCTTCGCTTCCGCCCCGGCACCGCTGCTGCCGCCGTTCCCGCTGCTGACGGCGGTGCCGGACGCGGGTCCGGGCACGCCGCTGCACTGGACGGCCGGGGCGGTGCCGCTGGTGGCGGGGGCGGTGGTGGGGTGGTTCACGGCGCGGGCGGCGACGGGGGCGGACCCGGGCGCTCATGAGGCCGCCGGGGCTGAGGATGCTGGGGCGTGGTCGTGGCGGCGGACCGTCGCCGCCTCGGTACTGGCCGCCGTGCTGTGCGCGGTCCTCGTCGCCCTGCTGGCCGCGCTGGCGGGCGGGCCGCTCGGGGATGGTGCCCTCGCCCGGTTCGGGCCGGTGTGGTGGCAGGCCGGAGGCGCGACGCTGGCGTGGGTCGGGGTGGTGGCGCTGCCGGTGGCGGTGCTGGTCAGGGCGTGGCGGGGCCGGGGCGCTGCCGTTTCGGCGCAGGTGGTGGAGGGCGGGGATGTGGCTGATTCCGGTGGCGGGCGCCGGTGGGGGTGGGTTGCGTTGCCCTCGGCGGGGCGGTGGTGGGGGCGGGGGGATGGCGCCGGCGCCGGTGGCGATGCGCCGTACGATCTGCTGCCGGTCGACTCCCCTGGGGAGGGGCCGCCGCGGGTGCCTTGAGTGGCGCCGGCGCGGCGTCGCTGCAGGGCTTCCTCGCCCCCGCCGCCCCTACCCTTCCCGTCCCCGGGGGCTGCCGCCCCCAAGCCCCGCTTCGGCCCTGAACGGGCTTTGTCCCCAAACGGGCCTTGTCCTCAAACGGGCCTTGTCCTCAAACGCCGGACGGGCTGATTGCCGCGACCGGCGTCGAGAGGTGAGCCGGCGTCAGCCCTCCGTGCCCAGCAGGTCCCGGAGCTGCTCCGGGAGGTGGGTCTCGCAGTTCTGCTTCGCCGCGTTGGTCAGGGCGTCGTTCCGGCAGGTGTAGTAGTCGCTGTAGACCAGCTGTGCGCCGAAGGACGCGGCGACCAGGACGATGGCCAGGGAGGACGTGACCAGGCCACTGATCGCGGCGGTCCGCTGCGGACGGCCGGTCTGGTCGGCGGGCGGTGCCGGGGTGTCCGGGTCCGAGGCGGCGCGGGGCTTGGCGCGCAGCGCGCTGATGCCCCAGTACAGGGACAGAGCGCCGAGCAGCAGAGCCACGTACGGCCAGGTGAAGAGCGCGAAGAAGAGGGCCCACATGCCGCACAGCAGGGCATAGCGGGCGCGCCGCTGGGCGGGGTCCGTCGGGTCCCAGCGCGGGCCCGTGCCACCGCCCGACCCCTCGGGGCCGGAACCGGAACCGCCGGGCCGCTCGCCGAAGCCGCCGGGGGAGCGGCCGGGCTGCCGGTCGCTCCACTGACGGCCCCACGGAGAACGTCCGCCGTCACCTCGGGAATCGCCGCCGTCGCCCGACGGGTGCCGCGGCTGCCAGGGGCGGTCCGGCGTGCCCTCCGGGGGCGGTGCGAACGGATTGTCCTTGTCGGTGGCGCCGTCCTGCTCGCCGCCGTCCGCCCGGTCCGAGGGGGTGTCGGGTGGTGAAGAGGGGCGCTCCCGCAGCAACACGGTGCTGCGCTCCCCTTGCTGCGCCGACTGCTGGGGGAGCGTGAGCAGTCGCAGGCTGCGGTCCGGCATCAAGTGAGCGTCTTCCCCTTGGCGACAGTGACGGGCGATCTGGTGGAACGGGCGATCTGGTGGAACGGGCGTACCGGTCGGCACGACTGGTGAACGCGTGACGCGCAGGTGGCGTTCCCGGGCCGGCTCCACGCAGACGCTACCTTCCGGCCGCGCCCCCGTCCCGAGGGGGCCGTCCGGTGTGCCGGTATCGTTGCTGACGGTCGGCCGCTTCGTAGACTTCCCCGTATCCCGGGGCGCGAAGCATTCGTATGACTGCACAAACCGATGAACATGCTCAACCGTCGGCCGTACGAAACCGACCGCACAGACCAGCTCCCCCGAGAAAGGCCCCCACCGTGGCCGCCAAGCCCGTGGCCCAGCGAGCCAAGCGCCTCGTCGTGCTGGTCTCCGGATCCGGCACCAACCTTCAGGCGCTCCTCGACGAGATCGCCGCCACCGGCGTCGAGACCTACGGAGCCGAGATCGTCGCCGTCGGCGCCGACCGCGAGGGCATCGAGGGGCTGGCCCGCGCCGAGCGCGCCGGACTGCCGACGTTCGTACGGAAGGTCAAGGACTACGGGACCCGCGACGCGTGGGACACGGCACTCGCCGAGGCCGTCGCGGCCCACGAGCCGGACCTCGTCGTCTCGGCCGGGTTCATGAAGATCGTGGGCAAGGAGTTCCTGGCCCGCTTCGGGGGGCGGTTCGTCAACACCCACCCCGCCCTCCTCCCCAGTTTCCCGGGGGCCCACGGTGTGCGGGACGCGCTCGCGTACGGCGCCAGGGTCACCGGATGCACCGTCCACTTCGTCGACGACGGCGTCGACACCGGGCCGATCATCGCGCAGGGCGTGGTGGAGATCCGGGACGAGGACGACGAGAGCGCTCTGCACGAGCGCATCAAGGAAGTCGAGCGAAGGCTGCTCGTCGATGTCGTGGGGCGGCTCGCCCGCAACGGCTATCGCATTGAGGGACGAAAGGTAGTTATCCAGTGACCGCCACCGCCGAGAGCAACAAGCGGGCCATCCGTCGCGCGCTCGTCAGCGTCTACGACAAGACCGGGCTCGAGGACCTCGCCCGCGGGCTCCACGAGGCGGGCGTCGAACTCGTCTCCACCGGGTCCACGGCCGGCCGGATCTCCGCCGCCGGTGTCCCCGTCACCAAGGTCGAGGAGCTGACCGGCTTCCCCGAGTGCCTGGACGGCCGCGTCAAGACCCTGCACCCGAAGGTGCACGCCGGCATCCTCGCCGACCTGCGTCTGGACAGCCACCGGCAGCAGCTCGGCGAGCTGGGCGTGGAGCCGTTCGACCTGGTCGTGGTCAACCTCTACCCGTTCCGCGAGACCGTCGCCTCGGGCGCCACCCCCGACGAGTGCGTCGAGCAGATCGACATCGGCGGCCCGTCGATGGTCCGCGCCGCAGCCAAGAACCACCCCTCGGTCGCGGTCGTCACCAGCCCCGCCCGCTACGCCGACGTGCTCTCCGCGGTGAAGGACGGCGGCTTCGACCTCGCCGCCCGGGGGCGCCTGGCCGCCGAGGCCTTCCAGCACACCGCCGCCTACGACGTGGCCGTCGCCTCCTGGTTCGCCTCCGAGTACGCCCCGGTCGACGACTCTCGGTTCCCCGACTTCCTCGGCGCCACGTACGACCGCGCCCACACCCTGCGCTACGGCGAGAACCCGCACCAGCCCGCCGCCCTCTACACCTCCCCCGAAGGTGGCGGCCTCGCCGAGGCCGAGCAGCTGCACGGCAAGGAGATGTCGTACAACAACTACACGGACACGGACGCCGCCCGCCGTGCCGCGTACGACCACGCCGAGCCCTGCGTCGCGATCATCAAGCACGCCAACCCGTGCGGCATCGCGGTCGGCGCGGACGTCGCCGAGGCGCACCGCAAGGCGCACGCCTGCGACCCGCTGTCCGCGTTCGGCGGCGTGATCGCGGTCAACCGCCCGGTCTCCAAGGAGATGGCCGAGCAGGTCGCCGAGATCTTCACCGAGGTCATCGTCGCGCCGGACTACGAGGACGGCGCCCTCGAAGCCCTCACCAAGAAGAAGAACATCCGCGTACTGCGCGCCCCCGAGGCCCCCGCGGCCCCGGTCGAGGTCAAGCCCATCGACGGCGGCGCCCTCCTCCAGGTCACCGACCGCCTCCAGGCCGAGGGCGACGACCCCGCCACCTGGACGCTGGCCACCGGCGAGGCCCTCTCCCCGTCCGACCTGGCAGACCTGGCCTTCGCCTGGAAGGCGTGCCGGGCCGTCAAGTCCAACGCGATCCTCCTCGCCAAGGACGGCGCCTCCGTCGGCGTCGGCATGGGCCAGGTCAACCGCGTCGACTCCGCGAAGCTCGCGGTGGAGCGGGCCGGCGCCGAGCGCGCGCAGGGGGCGTACGCCGCCTCCGACGCCTTCTTCCCCTTCCCGGACGGCCTGGAGATCCTCACCGCGGCCGGCGTGAAGGCCGTGGTCCAGCCCGGCGGTTCGGTCCGCGACGAACTGGTCGTCGAGGCGGCGAAGAAGGCCGGCGTGACGATGTACTTCACGGGGACGCGGCACTTCTTCCACTGACGCGGACGCCCGTGCCCCGGGCCGGTGCCCCGGACCGGTCCGGGGCACCGGAGAGGTCAGCGTTGACTGACGGTCTTGCCGCGGTGGTGGACGCGTGTCCCGCTCTCGAAGACCTGGACCCCGTCGCCCTGCATGATCTTGTGGAGATGGTAGGCGCCGCCGTCGCGGTACTTGGAGCTGTCGCCTCGATGGAGCTCAACGAAGCCGAAGGGTCCGCCGCTGCGGTATCTCACGACGGAGCCGCTCCACTGGAGAC
This sequence comes from Streptomyces sp. NPDC058812, assembly GCF_042744565.1. Taxonomy (NCBI): domain Bacteria; kingdom Bacillati; phylum Actinomycetota; class Actinomycetes; order Kitasatosporales; family Streptomycetaceae; genus Streptomyces; species Streptomyces sp. NPDC058812. Next base: position 57,193 of record NZ_JBHYOB010000004.1, on the reverse strand, counting down.
GGTCGTCGGCCTTGCTCCAAGTGGCGTCGCCGACCATGCCGTCGTCGTCGAGGCCGTGGCGCTGCTGCCACTTGATGGTGGCCGCCCTGGTCTGCGAACCGAAGTACCCGTCCACGTCCTGGAAGTCGAGCAGGTGCTCGGAGACCAGGATGCTCTGCCAGAGCATGACGATGTCGGTGTTCGAGGATTCCCCGCAGCCGGAGCACAGCGAGTTGCCGAGTTCGTCGAAGTGGTCGCCGAAGTCGTCGGTCAGCGAGCCGGCGCCGTCCACGAACGAGGTGCTGTAGGCCCCGGAGTTACCCGCGTACGCCGCGTGTGCGGGGCTGACGGTCAGCATCATCGACAGTCCTGCGGCGAGTGCCCCGAGACCGAGCCTCCAGCGAGGCCTGCGCATGAGTGTGTCCTCCTGGCATCGAGAGATCAGGTGTGCGGGTTCAGAGGGTGGTCAGGGAGCGGAACTGGACCCGCGTGCCGCGCATCGACTTGACGCCGTCGTACTGGTAGACCTCGGCGAGTTTGTAGGCCCCGCTGTCCGTCTGCTTCGACGTGCTGCCGCGGTGGAAGATCGCCGCGCCGGTGTTGTACTTCCCGGTGTAGGACACATCGATGTTGGACAGCCACACGAGCCGGTCGTCGGCCTTGCTCCAGGTGTTGTCGCCGACCTTCCCGTCCGCGCTGAGGCCGTAGCGCTGCTGCCACTTGATGGTGGCGTTCCTCGTCGTGGGGCCGAACTGGCCGTCGATGTCACCGAAATCGAGCAGATCCTCGGCCACGAGGATGCTCTGCCAGAGGACGACGATGTCGGTGTTCGAGGATTCTCCGCAGCCGTAGCAGAGAGAATTGCCGAGTTCGTCGAAGTGGTCGCCGAAGTCGTCGGTGAGAGAGCCGGCGCCGTCCACGAACGAGGTGCTGTACGCCCCGGAGTTCTGTGAGTACGCGGCATGCGCGGGGGTGATGGTGAGCACCGCGGCCAGTCCCGAGGCCAGGGCGGCGAGGCCGATCTTCCATTGCTTCTTCAACGTGAGTTCCCTTCCGGCGGAGGTCGTGTGCTCAATGTGCGGGATGTGCGGGAGCTGGAGTACCTGCAAAGTTCCAGGGCGCGCTGTGCGGAGCTGGTCGGCCTGGGCCCTGTTCGTCGGTGGGCTCAGCCTCGGGCGGACCAGGGTGCGGTGAGGACACCGGCCCCGGCTCCCAGCCGGTCGGACCACTCCTGGAACTTCGGGGCGACGCGCAGCAGCTCGCCGCTGCCCGGCCCGGCAGCCAGGTAGTAGAGGGACTCGTCGACGGAGTCGTCGTCGCCGCCCCAGCGGACCGTTCCCGCGCAGTCCCCGACGATGTCCCGGATCGTTCGGACCTGTTGCGGGAAGTAGCTGCCCCGCGACCTGGCGCCGGGGACGATCCGCAGGGCCGTGCCCGAGGACAGATTGGATGCGGGGCTCGTCAACGATGTGCGGCCGATTCTGCTCCAGCCCTGCAGATCGCCGGCGCGGAGCTCTTGGACCTCGTAGTGGAAGCGGCGCGCTATGTGGAGCAGAAGCAGTTCCGGCAGCCCGATCCTCACGTCCACGTGGAGCCCTGTCCCGGAGACGGAGCGGGTCAGGACCGTCGAGATGTGGTTGGCCTGGTTCTGGATCTCCCAGCCGTTCTCCGAGAGTGGGCGCCTCGTCGGCCGGGTGCGAGGTGTCGACGCGGTGCGGTCGGCTGCCGTGGCCGCGCCGGTCGGAAGGAGAAGAGCGGATGCTGTCGCGGTGCCGACGGCCAGGACGGAACGTCGGTTCAGGTGTGCGCTCATGTCGATGCCCTTCAGCTCGTCCGGATGGTCCGGTTGTACTGCTCCAGGACCTCGTACAGGCCGATCAGTTCGCGCCCGTACTTCTCGGCTCCGTCGCCCGTGCCGTTGTAGCGGGCGAGGATGGCCTGCGAGTCGCTGACGCTCGTGTCGAGGCCGGGGCGGGCGACGCCGATTTCGGCCGCGTCCCAGAGGGTGACGTAGGCGGCGGTGGTGATGTTGTAAATCGGGTCCTCGTGCAGGCGGGTCCACACGGACGACTTGTCGGCGTCGGTGAGACGGCTGCCGTTGATGATGCCCTGGTCGATGCAGTAGTTGCGGGCCTTGATGGCCGTCGAGGCGAAGATCTGCCCCCACCCGGTGCTGGAGTCGTCCCGGTCGCCGTTCTTGACCGCGTCGTCGGCGAACGCGTCCAGGGGGTTCCACTTCCGCAGCTCCCACAGGACGGGAGCCTGCACCAGGGCCTTGCGCAGGCGCAGCACCCTGGCGAGGTCGGTGAACAGCCGGTCCATGCCGATGACGGCGTCGAAGGCCTCGGTGGTGGAGATACCGCCGATGGTGGCCCAGTCGTCGTCGTTCCAGTTGTCGCCGCCGGTCTCGGGAACCCCGATCGACACCAGGTAGTCCTGGACGTCTCTCAGGGCGGCGTCGTGGTAGGAGTCGGCGAAGTCGGTGTCGAGGCCGGCGGCGTCCAGAGGCGGGTCGAAGGAGTCCTGTCCCTCGTCGCGGCCGGACACGATGTCGACGTCGATCTCGATCCTGCCGTCGCCGGAGCCGATCCACTTGGTGACGATCTGGTCGAAGGCCCAGTTGCTGGGCAGGGGATGGCCGAGGTTTCCGGAGAACCCGCTGGACATGTCGGACACGAAGCTCGTGACGGCGTATCCCTGGTTGTGGACGCGCTGGCACACGTTGCGGGGACCGTAAATGCCCACGTTGTAGTCGGAGTTCTCGCCGATCGTCCGGAAGATGCCCTTGAAGTGGGGAATGATGTGCTCGGTGACCTCCCAGTCGACGGCGTCGTAGTCGACGGCGAAGTAGATGGTGGTGCCGTTCTTGAAGCCGTAGAACCTCGCCCAGTCGATGGCCGCGAGCGCAGCGTGTACGCCCGCGCCGTAGAAGAAGTCGTCCACGCTGCGGTTCCACGTCTGGTAGATCGGGAAGCAGCGCAGGCCGTTGCGGGCGATGGTGTCCAGTTCCCCCGGCTGGATCTGCTTCTCCGGCACGGAGCTCCCGCCAGGGGTGAGATAGCGGCCGACGATCCTGATGCCCTCGGACTTGAGGGTCGCGGCGCGGGCGTTGGTGATCCTGGTGACGCCATCGCACGCGCCGCCCTTGCGGTCCTGGTCGCCGTAGGAGACCAGCAATGATGCCCAGGTCCGGACGTCTCCCTTGCCGGTCTCGTCGAGCGCCGCGAACCGCTGGAAGGAGCTGACGGCCTTGGACAGGGTGCTGTCGAAGGCCGCGGTGAACGCGCTGAACCGCTGATTGAAGATCATCGCTGCGGAGAACAGACGCACCCAGTTCCCCGAGGCCCCGACGGCCAGGACGTGCTGGCTCAGTCCGGCTTTGGTCTTGTCGCCGAACCAGCCGGTCGCGACGTCGTCGGACATGCCCAGCTCGTACTGGACGGCAAGGATCATGGACTTGGCGACGTCACGGGAGTAGTGGCCGTCGCACGGCATGACGAAGAAGTCGCGGCGCTTGACGTAGCGGCCGTTGAGCCACCGCTGGATGTCACGGACCGTGTCCGATCCGTTGTTCACCACCACGTAGGCGTCCATCGTCAGCAGGGCCTTGAAGACCTTGGGGACCAGGTCTGATCCGGGGTAGACGGCGGCGACGCCCATCCGCTGCATCATGAGGGTGACCGAGCCGGCGGTGCGTTCGTCGTAGATCCCGTTGATCCCGCTCCCGTCGTAGCCCTTGGCGTAGAGCGCGGACTGGATGATCATGGTGACGTTGGCGGGGGTGTCGCGCAGGCCGATGCTCGGCCAGGTCGCCTGCAGTGTGGCCAGGGTCTTCGGACCGAAGTTGTCCGACAGATCGGTGATACCGAGCTCGTACTGGAGGGCGCGGGTCAGGGCGTACATCAGCTGCCAGCCGGTGCTGCCGTTCTCCTCGACCTTCATGCCGATCTTGTCTGTGCCGTAGACGCTGTTCACGAATCTCTGGGCCCTGCGGACCATCTCGTCTGCCACGTGACGTCCCTTTCCGGAGGGGTAGGGGTTCACCGTGGCTGTGATCCGAGTGCGGGGGTACCTCCAAAGTTGTAGGGCGGCCATGGCCGGGCGTCCGTCCCTCGGAGCGCTCTCGACGGTGGGAACGCTCTCGGCCGTCAGGCCTCCCCGCCCTTCCGCAGCGCCCGCCAGGTCCGCGGCCCGACCATCCCGTCCGCGTCCAGCCCCGCCCGCTTCTGGAAGATGACGACCGCGCCGTGGGTCATCGGGCCGAAGTCGCCGTCCACCTCGCCGACCTCCTTGATGCCGTGCAGATGCCTGAGCAGGCACTGCAACTCTCTGACCTGGCTGCCTCCGTCTCCCCGCTTGATGGTGAAGTCCCAGGTGCCGCTGTGGCCGGCCGTGTAGCCGGTGCCGTGGGCGGCGTCCTCGTAGACCATGGGTTTTTCGCAGGTGGGAGGCGCCGCGGCCGCCGGGGCCGACTCCCACGGCGTGGTGTAGGCCAGGCTCGCCGCGCCCGCGATCGCCGCCGCGATCGCCACCGCCAGGGCCGGGCGCCGCCACCGCCGGGGACGCAGCCTCGGCAGCCGGGCCGAGCGGGAGGTGCCCGCGGCCTCCTCCACCTGGCGCAGCAGCGACGCCGAGTCGGTGGTGCGTTCCGCGTGGGTCGGGGCCAGGCAGTTCCGCAGGATGTCCTGCCAGGCCGCGGGGAGGGCGGGGGACAGGCGCAGTTCCTCACGGCCGCGGGCGTAGCGCATCGCCGCGTCGGAGCGTGCCTCCGAGGTGCCGCCGGGCAGCGGGAACTCGCCGGTCAGGACCACGTGGGCGAGGACGCCGAAGGCCCAGACGTCGGCGGACGGACGGATCCGCGTTCCGCGCTCGTCGACCTCGGGCCACAGGAGTTCGGGCGGGGTGTAGTCCGGGGTGGCGAAGGCGGGGGTGTAGGCGTGGGTGCCTTCCATCTCCGCGGCCAGATTGAAGTCGGCGAGCCGGACCGAACCGTCCGCCATCAGCAGCACATTGGCCGGTTTCAGGTCCCCGTGCACCCAGCCCGCGTGGTGCAGCTGGTGCAGGCCCTCGCAGATCTGGGCCAGCAGGGCTGGTCCGGCATCCGGGGACGGGGCCCGGGCCAGTACGGCGTCCAGGGACCCCTCGGCTCGTTCCAGCACCAGGACGGTGGCGCCGTCCAGCTCGGGATGGTCCGGGTCGTCGACCGTCAGCGTGTCGTACATCCGGATCAGCCGGGGCGACCGGAGCCGCCGCAGCAGCTGCACCTCGCGTTCGGCCAGGTCGCGCAGGTGGTGCAGCTGGCGCGGGGTGCGGGTACCGGTGGACAGGAACTTCAGCGCCGCCCGGCGCGGCAGCTCGCTGTCGCCGACGGCGCGGGTCGCGTCGTAGACCGTGGCGAACGCGCCGGACGCCAGCGGCTCGCGTACCTCCCACGGTCCGATCCGGTAGCCCTTCGGCACCGGGACCGCGTACGGCCGCCCGGTCACCGTGCCGCTCCGCTCGGGGCCGGGGCGAGTACGACGAGGTCGTCCTCGCGGACCAGGTCGAAGCGGAGGGCGAGCGAGACCAGGGACTCCTTCTTGCCGTGCGTGCGCCTGCCCGGCTCGGCCGTGTCCGGGCCGGGTCTCAGACGCAGCTTGACGGCGAGGTAGTCGATGTTCCAGTAGACGGCGGAGCGGCTGACCTTGGGCCAGCTCGGGCGCAGCCGTTCCACTATCTCCTCGACGGCGGGCAGCGGGGCGCGGGGCTCTCCGCGCAGGCGCCGCTCGCACAGGGCGGCCAGGACCGCGAAGTACCGTTTGGTGCGGTCCAGGGCGAACGCCGGGACGGTGCCGGCCCCTTCCAGCCCGCGGCGCTCGACGCTGCGGAAGGCGTGCCGCGGCGCCCAGACGTCGAAGGTGAGCAGGTCACCCGCGGCGGGCAGGGTCACGCGCGCCAGCTCGAACGGCACGGGCGCCTCCACGCGGCCCGGAGCGACCTTGATGTGCTCGCCGGCGCCCTCCGGGTTCTCCACCACGTAGGTCTGGTCCTCGCTGAGATTGCTCAGCAGCCAGAACGTCCGGTGCGCCGCGATCTCCCCGGCGACCCGGGGCACCCCCGCGTGCGCGATGGCGAGTCCCCCGCCGCTCGGCTCGGTCCTGCCGAACTCGATGCGCTCGCCCGCGCTGATCCTCAACTGGTCGGCCACACTGCCGCACGACGGCGGCACGATGATGACGCTGTACATGGAGTCGTCCCCCTCCCCCGATTGCTCGGGGTCAACATTCCCCAGTCCAACAACGGGCAGGCTACGGGAGGCGGGTGAGGGCGACCTAAGCATTCGGACGCGTCGGCGGGTCGACGGGCCGCCGGGGCGGCGGACTTCAGACGCAAAAGCGGCGGACTTCAGACGCAAAAGACGTGGCAGACGTGGAAGCGGCCCCCCGCCCCCTCCGCAGAGGGAACCGGGGGCCGCCGTGCAAACACGCTCCCGCGCGGATCAGCGAATCAGCAGGGGCGCAGCGACCAGATCGGGTCCCAGGTGGCCGTGCCCGCCTGGTAGGCCGTCGACGTCCAGCGGACGCTGCCGTCCTTGTTGAAGAACTTGGCGACCGTGCCGCGCGTCTGGTTGTTGGTGAAGGGTCCGTCGCCGGTCCAGTTGGTGACGTTCCACGTCTGGCACTTGTAGAAGTCGAACTTGGTGCCCTTGACGATCATGCACAGGTGGCCGTAGTCGCAGGCCAGGTCCTGGGCGCCCATGGTCCTGGGCGCCTCGGTGACGGTCAGCCCCTCGTACTGGACCGCGTCGGCGGACACGCGCAGCGGCGTCGGCTTGTCGGCCAGCACCTGGTCGGCGGCCTGCTGGAGAGCGGTCACCCGGGTGCCGGCCGGGTCGGCGGCGGCCGTGGCCGCGACCGTGGAGCCGGCGACCAGGGCCGAGGCCGCGACGAGCAGCGCGGCGGGCTTGATGATGTTCACTGTTGTTCCCCCATGAACGTCGGTGTCGTACCGCCGGAGCGGTGTGCTCACACCGTGCCCGGGGCGACCGCCGCGCGGTACCTCGGAACTCTCAGGGTCACTTCCTCTCCGGCGGCGTGTACTCCTTGAGGTGGTGAGCGACGCGGTCGGCGTAGTCGCGGTACTTCGGGGGAACTCCGCCCGCGTCGTTCACCTTGTCGTACGACGTCCGGTAGGCCACGGCGATCAGCACCCGGCGGTCGCCCGGCAGGCCGGCGTCGAGGCGCGGGGTGATCCAGCACAGGTAGCGGCCCATCGCCGGGACGGACTCGGCGGGCGGGAACGGTGGTTCGGGGACGGTCTCGCCGGGTGTTCCGTCCTCGTTCATCCACCAGCGCAGGACGCTCGGGGTCCAGCGGGCGATGCCGTACTCGTTCTTCGCGGGGTCGGAGAGGGCCGGGTCGAAGTCGCTCTCCACCTTCAGCATGGCCGCGATCAGTGGCGGGGTGACCTCCTCGCGGTCGCAGTCGTGCGCCGTCTCGACGATCAGCAGGCGGTAGGCGGCCGGCACGTCCCGGTCGGTGCGCAGTTCAGCGGCACCGTAGGAGGCGGCGGAGACGGTCGCGGTGCCGCCGGGACCCCGGCCGCCGGGGGCGGAGCGGGGGCCGTCGTCGCCGGTGCGGGTGCTGACGCCGTAGCCGAGCGCGGCGACGGCCACGGTGGCGGCCGCCGCGGCGAGGGCCACGCGCCGGGGGCCCGCGCGGCGCGGCGGGACGGACCGGCCGCCCGTACCTCCCGCGACTGCCGCCACCCGCCGCAACAGGGCGTCCGTGCCGATGCGTTCCGCGTGCGTACGGGTCAGGCACGCGCGCACGATCTCCCGCCACACCTCGGGCAGCGCGGGCGACAGACGCAGCTCCTCGGTGCCGCGCGCGTAGGCGGCCCCGGCGTCGCGGCGGGCCGCCGGGGTGCCGCCGGGCAGCGGGAAGGACCCGGTGAGGACGAGGTGGGCGAGGACGCCGAAGGCCCAGACGTCGGCGGAGGGACGGATACGGCGGCCGCGTTCGCCGATCTCGGACCAGAGCAGCTCGGGCGGGGTGTAGTCCGGGGTGGAGAAGGCCGGGGTGTAGGCGTGGGTGCCTTCCAGCTCGGCGGCCATGTTGAAGTCGGCGAGCCGGGCCGAACCGTCCCTCATCAGCAGTACGTTGGCCGGTTTCAGGTCCCCGTGCACCCACCCGGCGTGATGCAGCTGGGCCAGGCCCTCGCACACCTGGGCGACCAGCGCGGGCCCGGCGGCCGGGCGCGGCGACGCGGACAGCAGGGCGGACAGGGATCCTTCCGCCTTCTCCAGTACGAGGACGGTGGCGCCGTCGAGCGCGGGGCGGGCCGGGTCGTCGACGACGAGGGTCTCGTACATCCGCACCAACCGGGGCCGCCGCAGTCGGCGGTGCAACTCGACCTCGCGCTCGACGAGTTCGCGCAGGTGGGTCAGCTGGCGCGGGGTGCCCGTACCGGTGGGCAGGAACTTCAGGGCGGCCGTGCGCGGAAGACCGTCGGCGTCGCCCCCGCCGACCCTGCGGGCCTCGTACACGCTGCCGAAGGCGCCCGTCGCGATCGGTGCCCGCACCTCCCAGGCGCCGACCCGGTAGCCCTTCGGCACGGGGACGGCGTACGGCTCGGTCACCGGGGCACCCGGCGCGGCGGTGCCGCGAGGACCACGAGGTCGTCCTCCCGTACGAGGTCGAAGCGGAGCGCCATGGACACCAGGGACTCCTTCTTGCCGTTGAGCCGCGCGCCCGCCTCCGCCGTCTCCGGGCCCGGCTTCAGCCGCAGTTTCACCGCCAGGTAGTCGATGTTCCACTGGACGGACGTGCGCGACGCGGCCGGCCAGCCCGGCCGCAGCCGCTCGACGACCTGCTCGACGGTCGGCAGCGGCGCGTGCGGTGCCCCGCGCAGCCGCGGTTCGCACAGGGCGGCCAGGACCGCGAAGTACCGCTTGGTGCGGTCGACCGAGAAGGCCGGGGCGGTCGGCTCGCCGTCGGCGCCGTCCTCGGCGCGCAGGTAGTCGTGGCGCGGTGCCCACACCTCGACCGGCAGCAGGTCGCCCGCGGCGGGCAGCACGATCCGCGAGAACTCGAACGGCACCGGGGCGTCCAGCCGGCCCGGCGCCACCTTGATGTGCTCGCCGGCGCCCTCGGGGTTCTCCACCACGTAGGTCTGGTGGGCGGACAGGTTGCTCAGGGCCCAGAAGGTGCCGTGGGCGGTGATCTCACCGGCTCTGCGGGACACCCCGTCGTGCCCGATCAGCAGTCCGCCCTCGGGCACGGACCGCCCGAAGACGAGCCGTTCGCCGGGTGCGAGCCGGAACTGGGTGCGGGTGGGTTCGTCCTCCGTGGTCGGCGGAGGTACCACGATGATGCTGTACAAGGTGCGTCTCCCCGTGCCTGACGGCTACCCACGTCAGACTATTGCGACGCACCGGGGCCGTGTCTCCCCTCGTACGGGTGAGACACGGCCCCATGGCGTGATTGGCGCGAAGTGTGCCGTGGCGGGCGCCGGTTCAGTACTGCGGGCGGTTGAACCAGTAACTGCCGTTCTTGTTGGCGCAGAAGACGATGATCAGGATGCCGAGGACCAGGCTGATCAGGGCGAAGATGTTGGCACCCAGCAGGTTGATCACGCTGACCAGCGTCACGACCGAGCCGTAGATGATCGCGGAGACCCGCGGACCGCCCCGGCCGGTGGCGAACTTGACACCTGTGAATATCGCCCAGAACGCGAACGCCAGGAAGATCACGCCGACGCCGATCATGAGGCCCGCGCCGATGCTCGTGACGGTGTCCGCGTCCTGCGCCGAGATGGTGGGGTCGGAGTTGACCTCGTCCTCGATGTAGTCGGCGAACCAGGAGCTGGCCGCGATCATCAGCACGCCGCCGATGACCTGGCAGGCGCCCAGCACGAACAGCATCACGCGCGCGGCCTTCACCGTGCCGGGCATGACCGCGGGGGCGGGGGCGTAGCCGCCGCCGTAGGGCTGGACCGGCGGAGCCGCGGGGTAGCCGTAGCCGGGCTGGCCGCCCTGGGGCTGCTGCTGGGGGTAGCCGTAGTTCGGCTGCTGGCCTTGCTGCTGGCCCTGTTGGCCCTGCGGCGGACCGTAGGGGTTGTTCGGGTCGCCGAAACTCATGCGGGACTTCCTCCGTAGCTCTTACGTGCGGGGACGACGCGTGGCTCGATGAGGAGGAGGTACTCCGTGGCGGTTCGTCCCCCCGGTACGGCCCCGCGGCACTGTGCTGATGCCCAATCGTTCTTGACCTATCTCTTACTTGTCCAGCCCGGCCGCAAGGTGTTGTGCAAGTGCAACAACGTCGATCATGATCCGGCAGGGGGGACGCGCCCCTGAATGCCCGGTCGGCGCCCGGTGAGCGCCTCGTGGGTGCCCGGATGACGGCCGGATTGGAACCGGGGGCCGGTCATCCGCGAGGATGGGGGTATGACCGCCCAGATTCTCGATGGCAAGGCCACCGCAGCCGCGATCAAGTCCGAACTGACCGCCCGCGTGGCGGCGCTGAAGGAGAGGGGCGTCACACCCGGCCTCGGCACCGTCCTGGTCGGCGACGACCCCGGCAGCCAGAAGTACGTCGCCGGCAAGCACCGCGACTGCGCGCAGGTCGGCATCGCCTCCATTCAGCGTGAACTGCCGGCGACGGCGACGCAGGAGGAGATCGAGGCGGTCGTCCGCGAGCTGAACGACGACCCGGCCTGCACCGGCTACATCGTCCAGCTGCCGCTGCCCAAGGGCATCGACGAGAACCGCATCCTGGAACTGATGGACCCGGACAAGGACGCGGACGGCCTGCACCCGATGAACCTCGGCCGCCTCGTCCTGAACGAGCCGGCACCGCTGCCCTGCACCCCCAACGGCATCCTCACCCTCCTGCGCCGCTACGGCGTGGAGATCAAGGGCGCCGAGGTCGTGGTCGTCGGCCGCGGTGTCACGATCGGCCGCCCGATGCCGCTGCTGCTCACCCGGCGCAGCGAGAACGCCACCGTGACCCAGTGCCACACCGGCACCCGGGACCTGTCCGCCCACCTCAAGCGCGCGGACATCGTCGTCGCCGCGGCCGGCTCCCCGCACCTGGTCCGCCCCGAGGACGTCAAGCCGGGCGCGGCCGTCCTCGACGTCGGCGTCTCGCGCAACGCCGAGGGCAAGATCATGGGCGACGTCCACCCCGGCGTGGCCGAGGTCGCCGCCTGGATCTCCCCGAACCCCGGCGGCGTCGGCCCCATGACCCGGGCCCAGCTGCTCGTCAACGTGGTGGAGGCGGCGGAGCGCAGTGCCGGCTGACGACACCGACGCCGAGCGCCCGGAGCACGCGCAGGACTCGGAGCACCCGGAGGGCCTTACCGTCCGGGACCCCGTCAGCGCGCCCGACGCCGAGGGCAGGCCGCGGCGGATCACCCGCCGGTTCCCGCTCTTCACCCGCGACACCGCGCGCCCCGAGGGCGGTGGCCGGGCCGCGGCCGGCGACGCCCCGGCGCCCGCCCGGCAGTGGCCGATCCTCCTCGTGATCGGCCTGGTCGGCGTCGGCCTGCTGCTGACCGCGCTGGACGTGTTCCGCGTCGGGACGCTGCTGATCGGCGCCGCCCTGCTGGTCGGCGCCGCGCTGCGCTGGGTGCTGCCCGACGTCGGCATGCTCGCGGTGCGCTCGCGTTTCACGGACATCACCACCTACGGCGTCCTCGGCCTCTCCATCGCCCTGCTGGCGTTGATGGCCCAGCCGAACCCGATGCTGGAGATCCCGTTCCTGAAGGACACCCTGCACTTCACGGTGAGCTAGCGAACGGCCCGTCCTCACCCCCGTAGGAGGACGGGCCGCCGCCGGAACCAACCCTCCTGCACTGCGAACGCCCTGTTCAACGCCTGTCGGGGCGCTGTGGCACGGAAGTGACCGTTCCGCTACTCCGCTGCGCGAGCCGTGAAAAACGGGGTTCGGTTCCGGGCAGGGGAACGCCGGTGGGACACTGGACCACGGGTCGATGGGCGTGCGACGGTGCACGTTCGCGACCCCTGTGCTCCTGTGCGCCCCCACCCCGGGAACTGAGATCCTGACCGGGCGCATCCCTGTGGGTAGCCAGAACGAGGACTCCACGCGGGACGCCGCGCGCGAGGACCAAGCGGGGAACGAACAGCACGTCACCGGGGGGAAGAGGGGGGAAGCAATGCCTCGTTGGAAGGCCTTGCCGGATGAACTCGATCCGCAGATCAGAGAGTTCACGAGTCAGTTGCGCCGACTCGTGGACCGCAGTGAGCTGAGCATCGCGTCGGTGGCCGATGCCACGGGCTACAGCAAGACGTCCTGGGAGCGCTATCTGAACGGCCGGCTGCTGGCGCCGAAGGGCGCCATCGTGGCCCTTGCCGAGGTGACGCGGACCAATCCCGTCCACCTGACCACCATGTGGGAGCTGGCCGAGCGGGCCTGGAGCCGCTCGGAGATGCGCCATGACATGACCATGGAGGCCATCCGGATCTCCCAGGCGCGCGCCGCGCTCGGCGAGCTGGGCGCGCCCGCGGCCAAGTCGGGCAACGGCGGCAGGAACGGCAAGGGGAGCCGGACCGGCCGTCACGGCGGCGGCGCCACGGCCACGCCCGGTATCGCCGGGCCGGCCGGTGTGGCGCCCACGCTGCCGCCGACGGTGCCCGCGCAGCCGACGGCCGCCGACAGCCCCGACTCGGCCGTCGGCACGGGCTGGGGCGGCGGTGCGCCGGGCGCTCCCTCCGTCCCGTCGTCCGGCGGCGCGAGCGACGGCAACTCGTGGGGCATCGCCGGGTACCGGGGACCGGCACCGACCGGTGACCGTACGCCGCGGTCCGGGACCCGGGCCGACTCGGGGGAAGCCGCGCGGGGTTCGGTGACGCCGACCGCCGCCGCACCGAACGGCCACGGACCCTCGGGCTCCCCGACACCCTCGGGTTCGTACGGCGAGCCCCCGCACGGCGGCCCCCGTCCCCGGACCCGGCCCTCCGGGGGCGGCAGCAAGCGGATGACGACGTTCGTCGCGGGCGTCGTCGGCGTGCTCGTCGTGATCGCCGGTGCCTTCTTCCTCCTGAACGACGGTGGTGAGAAGAAGAACGAGGGCGCCGAACCGTCCCCGTCGCCCACCGTCAGCTCCGACCCCGAGCTGCCGCCCGGCGTGAAGTGCAGCGGCGACGCCTGCACCGGCAAGGACCCGGAGATCATGGGCTGCGGCGGCGACCTGGTGACCACCGCCGCGACCGCCACCGTCGGCACGGCCGCCGTCGAGGTCCGCTACAGCAAGATCTGCGGCGCGGCGTGGGCCCGTGTCACCCAGGCCGCCCAGGGCGACGAGGTGCAGGTGAGCGCGGACGGCGCGAGCCCGCAGACGGGCTCGATCACCGGGGCCGCCGACACCGTCGCGTACACCCCGATGGTGGCGGTGAAGTCCGCGGCCGACGCCAAGGCGTGCGTGACGCTGGCGGCGGGCCGGCAGGGCTGCACGGAGTAGCCGCGGGACCGCGAGGGGCCGCACGGAGCCGGGCCGCGATGCCGGTGGGCAACGGCCCGCGGCCGCACCGGGAGAAAATTCGTTCACGGCAGGCATGGCCCGCGTCGTCAGGGGCACGCGAGAAGTACCCCCACGGGAGTCCGGCAACGGTATCCCCGAACGGCGGTCGCCTTCGTCCCCCCTCTCCCGGACAGGCGGCCGCCTCTTATGTCCTCGGTTCCGCACGCCATGTCACCGGTTCCGCACGCCATGTCCTCGGTTACGCACGCCGTTTCGGCAGGCCGTTCGCGCGCGCGGGTGATCCGGCGGTGGTCCTGTGGGCCGGGCCACACCGACCCGGACGTCCCGGGCACGGGAGGCGCGATAGCCTGACGGCTGGATCGATCTCTTGATACCAAGAGATCGATCAAACGCCCGGGGCAGGGACGCCCCACCGCCAGCTGTCATACGGAGAACGCCATGACCCGCACTCCCGTGAACGTCACCGTCACCGGCGCGGCCGGCCAGATCGGTTACGCCCTGCTCTTCCGCATCGCCTCCGGCCAGCTGCTCGGCGCGGACGTGCCGGTCAAGCTTCGCCTCCTGGAGATCACCCCGGCGCTCAACGCCGCCGCGGGCACCGCGATGGAGCTGGACGACTGCGCGTTCCCGCTCCTCCAGGGCATCGAGATCACCGACGACCCGAACGTCGCCTTCGACGGCGCCAACGTCGCCCTCCTCGTCGGCGCCCGCCCCCGCACCAAGGGCATGGAGCGCGGCGACCTGCTGGAGGCCAACGGCGGCATCTTCAAGCCGCAGGGCAAGGCCATCAACGACCACGCCGCGGACGACATCAAGGTCCTCGTCGTCGGCAACCCGGCCAACACCAACGCCCTGATCGCCCAGGCCGCCGCCCCGGACGTACCGGCCGAGCGCTTCACCGCGATGACCCGCCTGGACCACAACCGCGCGCTGACCCAGCTCGCGAAGAAGACGGGCTCGTCGGTCACCGACATCAAGCGCCTGACCATCTGGGGCAACCACTCCGCCACCCAGTACCCGGACATCTTCAACGCCACGATCGCCGGCAAGAACGCCGCCGAGGTCGTGGGCGACGAGAAGTGGCTGGCCGAGGACTTCATCCCGACCGTCGCCAAGCGCGGCGCCGCCATCATCGAGGCCCGCGGCGCCTCGTCGGCCGCCTCCGCCGCCAACGCCGCCATCGACCACGTCCACACCTGGGTCAACGGCACCGCCGAGGGCGACTGGGCCTCCATGGGCATCCCGTCGGACGGCTCCTACGGCGTCCCGGAGGGCATCATCTCCTCCTTCCCGGTCACCACCAAGGACGGCAAGTACGAGATCGTCCAGGGCCTGGACATCAACGAGTTCTCCCGCGCCCGCATCGACGCCTCCGTCAAGGAGCTGTCGGAGGAGCGCGAGGCGGTCCGCGCTCTCGGCCTCATCTGAGCCGCTCCCGCCCGCACGGGCCCCGTTCCGGTTCCGGGACGGGGCCCGCGCCCGTTGTCAGGCTCCCGGCAGCCGCTTCTCGAACCAGTGCCCGGCGTAGACATGGTCGGAGTACGCCGGGATCTCGGTGTAGCCGGACGCCTCGTACATCGCCCGCGCCTCGGTGAGCACGGCGTGCGTGTCGAGCCGTACGACGGTCAGGCCGCGCGCGGCGGCCTCGCCCTCCAGCGCGTCGAGCAGGCGTCGGGCCAGCCCGAGCCGCCGGGCGCCGGGGTGCACCCACACGTGCTTGATCTCGCCGACCCCGGGTGCCGTCCGCCGCAGCGCCCCGCAGCCCACCGGCCGCCCCTCCTCGTAGGCGACGAGGAACGCCCCGGCGTCACCCGACACCTCCTCGGGCCCCACGAGGTCGGAGGGGGCGAAGCCCTCGGGGAAGCGCGCGTCCAGGTCGGCGGCGTAGGCGGCGAGGCAGGCGCGGGCGTCCGGGGCGCGGGCGTCGACCGGTGTGACGGTGACGGCGGCCAGCCGCAGCAGGCGCTGGGCGGTGGCCATGGCGTCGGTCAGCCGCCGGCGCTGGTCCGGGGCGAGCCCCTGGAGCAGCCCGGAGACGAGTACGTCGGCCCGGCGGTTCTGCTCCGCGACCTCGGCCCGTCCGGCGCGGGTCGGCTCGACCGTACGCAGCCGGCTGTCGTCGGGGTGCACGCCCAGCCGGACCATGCCCTGCGCCTCCAGGGCCTTCACCATCCGGCTCAGGTACCCGGCGTCCAGGCCGAGGCGGACGCGCAGGTCCCGCAGGGCCACCCCGGAGCCGCTCTCGGCGATCTCGAAGAGCAGCCGAGCCTCGCCGAGCGGACGGTCCTGGCCGAGATAGCGGTCGTCGAGGACGCCGATGCGACGCGTGAAGTAGCGGTTGAAGTGCCGCAGCGCCGTGACGTCCTCCGTAGCCGGGTCCTCTGTCACCGCGCCCGCTGTCACCGCGCCCGCTGTCACCGCGCCCGCTGTCACCGCGCCCGCTGTCACCGCGCCCTCTGTCACTGGGTCCATTCCTTTGACTCTAGTCAAAGGAAAACGACGCGTCCATGTGCGCGCTTCATCCCTCTCCGCCCCTTTTCTTAGTGATGCGCCGCACTTTCGGTCGCCGGTTCGGCATGCATGCGGGGCCGTTGGGCAGGGGCTCACGGTCCCCGGGAGTGACACGCGTGTGACACAGGGGGGTTGAACAGGAACGGAAGGCAATACCGATCATGGCGAACAGCACGGAAACTCCGGCGGAGCGGGCGCACCGGACCATTCACGCGGGAGGCGAGTGGCTGGCGGCGTCCTCCGGCGCCACCCGCGACATCCTCGACCCCGCGGACGCCCTGCCGTTCGCCGTGGTCGCGGAGGGCGACGAGCAGGACACCGACCTCGCGGTGGCCGCCGCCCGGCGCGCCTTCGACACGGGCGAGTGGCCGCACACCCCGGTCGCCGAACGCGCCGCCCTGCTGCGCCGCGTCGCCGACCTCCTCGTACGCGACCGCGAGACGCTCGGCCTGCTGGAGAGCCGCGACGCGGGCAAGACCGTCGAGGAGGGCCGGGTCGACATCGACTGCGTCGCCGACGCCTTCCGCTACTTCGCCGACCTGGTCGCCGGCGAGGCCCCCGGCCGGGTCGTCGACGCGGGCTCGCCCGACATCCACAGCGTCGTCGTGCACGAGCCGGTCGGCGTCTGCGCGATGATCACGCCCTGGAACTACCCGCTCCTCCAGGCCAGCTGGAAGATCGCCCCGGCGCTCGCGGCCGGCAACACCTTCGTGATCAAGCCCAGCGAGATCACCCCGATGACCACCGTCGCCCTGATCGACCTGCTGACCGAGGCCGGCCTCCCCACCGGCGTCGCGGGCGTCGTCACCGGCCCCGGCCACACGGTCGGCGCCCGCCTCGCCGAGCACCCCGACGTCGACCTGGTCTCCTTCACCGGCGGCCTGATCAGCGGCACCAAGGTCGCCCAGGCCGCCGCCGTCACGGTCAAGAAGGTCGCCCTCGAACTCGGCGGCAAGAACCCCAACGTCGTCTTCGCCGACGCCTGCGAGACCGAGGAGGGCTTCGACACCGCCGTCGACCAGGCCCTCAACGCCGCCTTCATCCACAGCGGCCAGGTCTGCTCCGCCGGCGGCCGGCTCATCATCGAGGAGTCGGTGCGCGAGCGTTTCGTCGCCGAACTCGCCCGCCGCGCCACGAAGATCCGCCTCGGCCGCGGCACCGAGGACGGCGTCGAGTGCGGCCCGCTCGTCTCGGAGCAGCAGCGCGCCAAGACCGAGGACTACGTCGCCTCCGCGCTGGCCGAGGGCGCCGAGCTGCGCTGCGGCGGCAAGCGCCCCGAGCCGTCCCCCCAGCGGCCGGAGACGGGCTACTTCTACGAGCCGACCGTCCTCGACCACTGCCACCGGGAGATGAAGGTCGTACGGGAGGAGGTCTTCGGACCGGTGCTCACCGTCGAGACCTTCCGCACCGAGGACGAGGCCGTAGCCCTCGCCAACGACACCGAGTACGGTCTGGCCGGAGCCGTCTGGACCGCCGACGCGGGACGGGCCCGCCGGGTCGCGGGCCGGCTCCGCCACGGCACCGTCTGGATCAACGACTTCCACCCCTACCTCCCGCAGGCGGAGTGGGGCGGCTTCGGCAAGAGCGGCGTCGGCCGCGAACTGGGTCCCGCGGGCCTCGCCGAGTACCGCGAGAGCAAGCACGTCTACCAGAACCTCGCGCCGAAGCCCGTCCGCTGGTTCGCCGGCTGACCCCGGCCCGGTTCACCGCACGCCCCGCCCAGCTTCTCGTCCGCTCACCCTCTGGAGTACCCCCATGCCCGAGACCTCCCACGTCTACGACTACGTCGTCATAGGCGGCGGCACCGCGGGATCGGTGATCGCCTCCCGCCTCACCGAGAACCCTGACGTCACCGTCGCCGTCATCGAGGGCGGCCCCAGCGACGTGGGCCGCGACGACGTGCTGACCCTGCGCCGCTGGATGGGCCTGCTCGGCGGCGAGCTGGACTACGACTACCCGACCACCGAGCAGCCACGCGGCAACTCGCACATCCGGCACAGCCGCGCCCGCGTGCTCGGCGGCTGTTCCTCGCACAACACCCTCATCGCCTTCAAGCCGCTGCCCTCCGACTGGGACGAGTGGGAGGCGGCCGGCGCCAAGGGCTGGGGCGCGGTGCCGATGGAGGCGTACTATGCGCGGCTGAAGAACAACATCGTCCCGGTCGACGAGAAGGACCGGAACGCCATCGCCCGCGACTTCGTCGACTCCGCGCAGAAGGCCCTGGAGGTCCCCCGCGTCGAGGGCTTCAACAAGAAGCCGTTCGCCGAGGGAGTCGGCTTCTTCGACCTCGCCTACCACCCCGAGAACAACAAGCGCTCCTCGGCTTCGGTGGCGTACCTGCACCCGGTGATGGACGAGCGGCCCAACCTCACGATCATGCTGGAGACCTGGGCGTACAAGCTCCAGCTCGACGGCAACCGCGCCGAGGGCGTCCACGTGCGCACCAAGGACGGCGAGGAGATCCTCGTCAAGGCACGGGGTGAGGTGGTGCTGTGCGCCGGCGCCGTCGACTCGCCGCGCCTGCTGATGCACTCCGGCATCGGGCCCCGCGAGGACCTGGAAGCACTGGGCATACCCGTGGCGCTCGACCTGCCCGGCGTCGGCGAGAACCTGCTCGACCACCCCGAGTCGGTGATCGTGTGGGAGACCAACGGCCCCATCCCGGACAACTCCGCGATGGACTCCGACGCCGGTCTGTTCGTGCGCCGCGACCCCGAACACGCGGGCCCCGACCTGATGTTCCACTTCTACCAGATCCCGTTCACGGACAACCCGGAGCGCCTCGGCTACGAGCGCCCGGAGTTCGGCGTCTCGATGACCCCGAACATCCCCAAGCCGAGGTCCCGCGGCCGCCTCTACCTGACCAGCGCCGACCCGTCCGTGAAGCCCGCCCTGGACTTCCGCTACTTCACCGACGAGGACGACTACGACGGCCGCACCCTCGTCGACGGCATCAGGATCGCCCGAGAGGTCGCCAAGGCCGAGCCGCTGGCCGGCTGGCTCAAGCGCGAGGTCTGCCCCGGCCCGGACGTCACCGGCGACGAGGAGCTGAGCGAGTACGCCCGCAAGGTCGCCCACACCGTCTACCACCCGGCGGGCACCTGCAAGATGGGCGCCGCCACCGACGAGCGGGCCGTCGTCGACCCCGAGCTGCGCGTCCGCGGCCTGGAGGGCATCCGCATCGCCGACGCCTCCGTCTTCCCGACCATGCCCGCCGTGAACCCGATGATCGGCGTCCTCATGGTCGGAGAACGCGCCGTCGAGCTGATCGGTGGTGACGCCCGATGAGTACCACCACCAGCGCCAGTACGCCGCCGGGTACCGACGAGTCCACCGCTCCCGTCTTCTCCGTGGACGGTCTGTGGAAGGTCTTCGGCCCCAAGGCCGCCCGGATCCCCGCCGACCCCGAGCTGACCGCCCTGAGCCCGGCCGAGCTGCGCTCGCGCACCGGCTGCACGGCCGCCGTCGCGGACGTCTCCTTCGACGTGCGCAAGGGCGAGGTCTTCGTCGTCATGGGCCTGTCCGGCTCCGGCAAGTCCACCCTCGTACGCTGCCTGACCCGGCTGATCGAGCCGACCGCCGGCTCCATCGCCATCGACGGCGAGGACGTCCGCGCCATGGACAAGTCCAGGCTGCGCGAACTGCGCCGCCACCGCGCCGCGATGGTCTTCCAGCACTTCGGCCTGCTCCCGCACCGCACGGTCCTCGACAACGTGGCCTACGGCTTGGAGGTCCAGGGCATGGGCCGCGCCGAGCGCCGCGAGCGCGCCGCCGCCATCGTCGCCAAGGTCGGCCTGGAGGGCCTGGAGCACCGGCGTCCCGGCCAGCTCTCCGGCGGCCAGCGTCAGCGCGTCGGCCTCGCCCGCGCCCTCGCCGTCGACCCCGAGGTGCTGCTCTTCGACGAGCCGTTCAGCGCGCTCGACCCGCTGATCCGGCGGGACATGCAGGAGGAGGTCGTCCGGCTGCACCGCGAGGAGGGCCGCACGATGGTCTTCATCACCCACGACCTCCAGGAAGCCCTCAAGCTCGGCGACCGCATCGCCCTGATGCGCGACGGCCGCGTCGTGCAGCTCGGCACGCCCGAGGAGATCGTCGGCTCGCCCGCCGACGACTACGTCCGCGAGTTCGTCCGCGACGTCCCGCGCGAGCAGGTCCTCACCGTCCGTACGGCCATGCGCCCCGCGTCCTCGGCCGACGAGGCCGGCACCGGCCCGGCACTCCGGCCCGACGCCACCGTGTCGGAGGCCATCGAGGCCGTCGCCCGGGCGGGCTCCCCGGCCCGCGTGATGGACGACGGCCGCTGCGTCGGGGTGGTCGACGCGGACGCACTGCTGGCAGTGGTAGCGGGCACGGCTGACGCGGCCGCCGCCGCAGCGGCGGCACCGGCCCAGCGCCGCGAGCCGACCACCCCGCCCCCCGCCACCAGCGAGGAGCCGGTCTAGTGGCAACGATCACCGCACCGGCCCAAAAGCCCGCCCCGCCAGGCATCCTCACCCACCCAGCCGTACGCAAGCTCCTGGTACTGGCGGTCGCCGCCGCCGTCCTCGTCCCCCTCGCCGTAACCCAGTGGGGCGGCACCACCTGGCCGACCGCCCTCACCGTCGACGTCTCCGAGCCGCTCGGCAAGGCCAGCGACTGGATCATCGACAACCGCGACAGCCACCCGCTGTTCCTCTACTTCTTCGGCCACGTCAGCAACGTCGTCGTCATCGCCGTACGCGCCGTGTACCTCGCCCTCCTCGCCGTCGGCTGGGCCGGGGTCACCGCGATCGGCGCCCTGGTCGCCTGGCGGGTGGCCGGCGTGAAGCTGGCCCTCGGCACCGCGGCCGCGTTCCTGGCGTGCGGGCTGCTCGGCATGTGGGTGCCGACGATGCAGACCCTCGCGCTCATGGTCGTCGCCGTGCTCGCGTCGGTCGTCGTCGGCGCCCTGCTCGGCCTGGCCGCCGGTCTCTCCGACCGGATGGACCGCGTCCTGCGCCCGGTGCTCGACACCATGCAGGTGCTGCCCGCCTTCGCCTACCTCCTCCCCGTCGTCCTGGTCTTCGGCATCGGCGTCCCCGCCGCCGTCCTGGCCACCGTCGTCTACGCCGCCCCGCCCATGGCCCGGCTCACCGCCCTCGGCCTGCGCGGCGCCGACAAGGAGGTGCTGGAGGCCGTCGAGTCCCTCGGCACCACCGCCCGCCAGCGGCTGCTGACCGCCCGCGTCCCGCTGGCCCGCAAGGAACTCCTCCTCGGCGTCAACCAGACGATCATGATGGCGCTCTCCATGGCCGTCATCGCCTCCGTCATCGGCGCCGGCGGCCTCGGCGACCGCGTCTACCAGGCGCTCGCCTCGGTCGACGTGGGCGCGGCCCTCGCGGCCGGCATCCCGATCGTGCTGCTCGCCGTCGTCCTGGACCGCGTGACCGGCGCGGCGGGGGAGCGGCTCGGGGAGTCCGGGAAGTCCCCGCTGAACTGGCTGTACGCCCTGGCCGCCGCCGCGGCCGTCGCGGTCGCCGGGCGGACCGCCGGGTTCCTGGAGTGGCCCGACGCGTGGGAGGTGGACATCGCCGAGACCGTCAACCGGGCCGTCGACTGGATGACCGCCCACCTGTACTCCGGCGTGCCCGTCATCGGCGGCACCGCCGACTGGGCCGCCCACTTCACCAGTTGGGTCCTCAACCCGCTCCGCGACGGCCTCCAGTGGCTGCCCTGGTGGTCCGTGCTGCTGATCGTCGCCGCCCTCGCCTGGCTGATCGGCACCTGGCGCACCGCGCTCACCGCCGTCCTCGCCATGGCCGCGATCGGCGTGCTCGGCGTGTGGAACCCGTCCCTGGACACGCTCTCGCAGGTCCTCGCCGCCGTCGCCGTGACCCTGGTCATCGGCTTCGCGACGGGCATCGCCGCCGCCCGCAGCGACCGCTTCGAGCGCGCGCTGCGGCCCGTCCTGGACGTCTTCCAGACGATGCCGCAGTTCGTGTACCTGATCCCGGTCGTCGCCCTCTTCGGCGTGGGCCGCGCGCCCGCCGCGGCCGCAGCGGTCGTCTACGCCCTCCCGGCCGTCGTCCGCATCACCGCCCAGGGCCTGCGTCAGGTCGACCCGGCCGCCCTGGAGTCGGCCCGCTCGCTCGGCGCCACCAGCGGGCAGCAACTGCGCCAGGTCCAGCTCCCGCTGGCCCGCCGGTCCCTGCTGCTCGCCGTCAACCAGGGCGTCGTCCTCGTCCTCGCCGTCGTCATCATCGGCGGCCTGGTCGGCGGTGGCGCGCTCGGCTACCAGGTCGTCTTCGGCCTGGCCCAGGGCGACCTGGCGACCGGCCTGGTGGCCGGCGCGGCGATCGTCTGCCTGGGCCTGATGCTCGACCGGGTCACCCAGCCGACCGAACGCCGTACGAAGAAGGGAGCCTGACATGCGGATGCGTACGACCTCCGCCCTCGCGGGCGTGGCCGCGCTGACGCTGCTCACCGGCTGCGGCGCCGCCGACATGACCAAGCAGGCGTCCCCGTACGCGGGCGCCCAGGGCGCCAAGACGGTGACCCTGTCCGTGCAGTCCTGGGTCGGCGCCCAGGCCAACGTGGCCGTCGCCCAGTACCTCCTGGAGCACGAGCTGGGCTACCGCGTCGACACCGTCCAGGTCGACGAGGTCCCCGCCTGGGACGCGCTCAGCCAGGGCCGGGTGGACGCCATCCTGGAGGACTGGGGCCACCCCGAGCAGGAACAGCGCTACGTCGAGGACAAGAAGACCATCGCCCCCGGCGGCGACCTCGGCGTCACCGGGCACATCGGCTGGTTCGTCCCGACGTACTTCGCGAAGAAGCACCCGGACGTGACGGACTGGAAGAACCTCGACAAGTACGCCGAGCTGATGCGCACCGCGGAGAGCGGCGACAAGGGCCAGCTGATGGACGGTTCCCCGTCCTACGTCACCAACGACAAGGCCCTGGTCAAGAATCTCGACCTGGACTACAAGGTCGTCTTCGCCGGCTCCGAGGCCGCCCAGATCACCCAGATCAAGCAGTTCGCCAAGGAGAAGAAGCCCTTCCTGACCTACTGGTACACCCCCCAGTGGCTCTTCGAGAAGGTTCCGATGACCGAGGTGAAGCTGCCCCCCTACAAGGAGGGCTGCGACGCCGACCCGGCGAAGGTCGACTGCGCCTACCCGGTCACCCCGCTGCAGAAGTACCTCAACGCCGGCTTCGCCAAGGACGGCGGCAAGGCGGCGGAGTTCCTCAAGAACTTCAAGTGGACGACCGAGGACCAGAACCAGGTCTCCCTGATGATCGCCGAGCAGAAGATGCGGCCGGAGGAGGCGGCGAAGAAGTGGGTGGACAGCCACGAGTCCGTCTGGAAGCAGTGGCTGCCCTGACCCTCACTCCGTCGGTTCCGTCGGTTCCGTCAGTTCGGCCGCGATCTCCCGCAGGGCCCGCGCCGCGCGTCGCTGGAGGCCCGGCCCGAACGTGATCCGGGTGGCCCCGAGTCCGCCGAGTTCGGCGGGCGAGGGGCCCTGGCCGGGCACCGCGCCCACGTTGACCGGTCCCTGGATCCCGGCCCGCAGCAGCGGCAGTACGCCGGGCGGGGCGAAGATCGGGTACACGCAGTCGGCGCCCGCGGCGACGTACCGCGCGGCCCGCTCGATCGTCGCGCCCGGGTCGTCGACACCGTGGAGGAACGTGTCGATGCGGGCGTTGACGAACAGCCGGTCCCCGGCCGCCGCCCGCACCTCGGCAAGCCACTCCGCGTGCTCCCGCGGCTCCTTGAGCGCCCCGTTCGCGGAGTCCTCCAGGTTGCAGCCCACGGCGCCCGCCTCCAGCAGCCGCTCCACCAGCTCCTTCGGCGCCAGTCCGTACCCGTCCTCGACGTCCGCCGACACGGGCACGTCCACGGCCCGCGCGATCCGCGCCACCGCCGCGAACATCTCGTCGGCCGGGGTCGCCCCGTCCTCGTACCCGAGGGAGGCCGCGACCCCCGCACTGGGCGTCGCGAGCGCCGGGAACCCGGCCTCCGCGAACACCCGGGCGCTCGCCGCGTCCCAGGGCCCGGGCAGGACGAGGGGGGCACCGGGGACACGGCCGTGGTGCAGGGCGCGGAAGCGGTCGGCCTCGGTCACCACTGCGTGCTCCCCGGGGGAATCCGCCGGCCGACCATCAGCCGGTTCCAGCTGTTGATGGCGGTGATCAGCGCGAGCAGATGGGCCAGCCCGGCGGCGTCGAAGTGCCGGGCGGCCTCCTCGTACACCTCGGCCGGCACGAAACCCTCGGTCAGGACCGTGACCGCCTCGGTGAGCGCCAGCGCGGCCCGCTCCCGAGCGTCGAAGACCCCCTCGGCCTCCTCCCACGCGGCGAGCAGATCGAGCTGCCGTTCACCGACCCCCTCCTTGCGCGCGATGCCCAGATGCATGTCCAGGCAGAACGCGCAGTGGTTGAGCTGCGAGGCACGGATCTGCACCAGCTCCGCGAGGGCCGGATCGCCGAGGCCCCGCTTGGCGGCGGCGCTCATCGCCCCCAGCGCCGAGCGCACCCCGTCGTCCAGACGGGTCGTACGGGCCGTCATCCGTGCTGCCCCGGCGTGTAGTGACCCGGCGTCATCCGGCACGTCACGCCGAAGCGGTTCCAGGCGTTGATCACCGTGATCGCGGCGATCAGCTGCGCCAGCTCCGGCTCCTCGAAGTGCGCGGCGGCCTTCTCGTAGACCGCGTCGGGCACGAAGCCGTCGGTCAGGACCGTCACCGCCTCGGTCAGCTCGATCGCCGCCAGCTCCTTCTCCGTGTAGAAGTGCCGCGACTCCTCCCACGCGCTCAGCTGCACGATCCGTTCCACACTCTCGCCGGCCGCGAGCGCGTCCTTGGAGTGCATGTCGATGCAGAGGGCGCAGTGGTTGATCTGGGAGGCGCGGATCTTCACCAGCTCGTACAGCGTCGGGTCCAGCCCCCGCTTGGCCGCGCTGTCGAGCCGGATCATCGCCTTGTAGACCTCGGGAGCGTGCTTGGCCCACTCCAGGCGGGGCGCCTCCTCGGGGGCGAAGGAGCCGGGGGCGGCGGTGGTGTTCTCGTTCGTCGTCATGGTCTTGAGCCTAGAAGCGAAGCAGCCCAGGAGTATGGTCCATTTCCATGGGGAAACCATGGGCCAATTTCGGCGTCGACCTGCACCTGGACCGCTCCGGCCCCGGCCTGCGCCGCGGCCTCACCGACGCCCTGCGCGAGGCCGTCCGCGGCGGCCGGCTGGCGCCCGGCACCCGGCTGCCCTCCTCGCGCTCGCTCGCCGCCGACCTGGGCGTGGCCCGCAACACGGTGGCCGACGTCTACGCCGACCTGGTCGCCGAGGGCTGGCTCGCCGCCCGCCAGGGCTCCGGCACCCGGGTCGCCGACCGGACGCCCGCCACCCCCGCCCGGCGCCCGGCACCGCACCGGCGTGAACCGGGCAGGCCCGCCTACGACCTCGTCCCCGGTACTCCCGAACTCGCGTCCTTCCCCCGCGCCCAGTGGCTGAAGGCGGCCCGCCGCGCCCTGACCGCCGCCCCCGACCGGGCCCTCGGCTACGGCGACCCGCGCGGCCGGATCGAACTGCGCACCGCCCTCGCCGGCTACCTCTCCCGCGCCCGCGGCGTGCGCGCCGACCCCGACCGGATCGTCGTCTGCGCCGGCTTCCTCGGCGGCCTCGGTGTGCTCGCCGACCTGCTGCGCCACAGGGGAGCGCGCTCCGTGGCGGTCGAGTCCTACGGCCTGCCCCACCACCGACGGCTGCTCCGGCGCGCGGGCTGCGACACGCCCCCGCTGCCCTTCGACGACCGCGGCACCCGCCCCCTCGACGACCCGGCCGCCGCCCGGGCCGTCCTGCTGACCCCCTCCCACCAGTTCCCCCTGGGCCTGCCCCTGCTCCCCGAGCGCCGCACGGCACTGATCGACTGGGCCCGCCGCACCGGCGGTCTGGTCCTGGAGGACGACTACGACGGCGAGTTCCGCTACGACCGCCAGCCCGTCGGCGCCCTCCAGGGCCTGGACCCCGACCGCGTCGTCTATCTGGGCACCGCCAGCAAGTCCCTCGCCCCCGGCCTGCGCCTGGGCTGGCTGGTGCTGCCGTCATCGCTGGTCGAGGAGGCCATGGACGGCATGGCGGGCCGTACCCCGGGCGTCCTGGACCAGCTGACCCTCGCGGAGTTCCTGGGCTCCGGCGACTACGACCGGCACGTCCGGGCCGCCCGCCTGCGCTACCGGCGCCGCCGTGACGCGCTGGTCGCCGCCCTCGCCGAGCGGGCCCCCGACGTGCGCGTCACCGGCATCGCGGCCGGACTGCACGCTGTCCTCCAACTGCCGCCCGGCACCGAGCAGCAGGCCGTCAGGGCCGCCGCCTGGCACGGCCTCGCCGTCCACGGCCTGTCCACGTTCCGCCACCCGGACGCGGCCGTCTCCCCGCTGGACGCCCTCGTCGTCGGCTACGGCACCCCGCCCGACCACGCCTGGGCGGGGGCCCTGGACGCGCTGTGCCGGGCGCTGCCGTAGAGTCCACCCGCGGCACGGGCCGTACACTCGATCGGCCCAACTGTCGTACAGCGGCGTGGACAACGGGGAGACAAGGAAATGGCAGAGACCCGGCGACGGCTGCGGTCGAGCACCGTGGTGCTCGGCGGCATGGGAGTGCTCGCGGCGGCCCTGAGCGCGTGCGGATCGGACCCCGACCGCCGCTGCGTGGACCGCGACAGCTACGACTACATCAACGGCTACAAGGTCGTCGCCGACAAGAACTGCAAGTCGGGCTCGTCCGGCGGTTCGTACGGCAAGGGTGGCAAGGGCGGCAAGAAGAAGCCCGGCTCGTCCAAGGTGTCCGACGCCGACTGGTACTACGACGCGGACGTCAGCAACGGCTGGGCCGACTACGGCACCTTCAGCCGCGACGAGGCCGTCGACCGCGGCGGCTTCGGCTGCTCCGGCTCCGGCAGCGGCGGCGGCTGAGGCCGGCCGTGGAACGCCGCACCACCGAGCCGCGCCCGGGCTGGCAGCAGACGGTGGAGGAACAGGGGTGCATCTACCCCCTGACCCGCTACCCCGACGACTCCCTGCGCCCCTACTGGGACGAGAGCGCCTACTACGTCTTCTCCCTCCCGGAGGTCGAGGCGCTGGAGGAGGTCGTCGAGGAACTCCACCGCATGTGCCTGGCGGCGGCCGAGCACATCGTCACCGCCGGCCGCTTCGCCGACCTCGGCATGACCGACCCGCGGGTGGTCCGGGCGGTCACCGAGGCCTGGCACCGCCGTGCCGAACTCCCCTCCGTCTACGCCCGCTTCGACCTGCGTTACGACGGCACGGGGCCCGCCAAGCTCCTGGAGTACAACGCGGACACCCCGACCTCCCTCGTCGAGGCCGCGTCCCCGCAGTGGTTCTGGATGGAGGAGAGCTTCCCCGGCGCCGACCAGTGGAACAGCCTCCACGAGCGCCTCATCGACGCCTGGAA
The DNA here is from genome assembly GCF_042744565.1 of Streptomyces sp. NPDC058812. Taxonomy (NCBI): domain Bacteria; kingdom Bacillati; phylum Actinomycetota; class Actinomycetes; order Kitasatosporales; family Streptomycetaceae; genus Streptomyces; species Streptomyces sp. NPDC058812. The sequence goes on along the minus strand of NZ_JBHYOB010000004.1, from coordinate 29,800 downwards.
GAAGCAGGCCGCCCTCCTCCCGCCCGGCAGCCCGCTGTACTTCGCGAACTCCGAGGCCGACGAGCTGGGCGAGGACCTCATGACGGTCGCCTACCTCAAGGAGACCGCCGAGCAGGCCGGCCTGGAGACCGAGTGGATCTCCATGGAGGAGATCGGCTGGGACCGCCTGTCCGGCCGCTTCGTCGACGGCAAGCTCCGCTTCATCCGCAGCATCTTCAAGCTCTATCCCTGGGAGTGGCTCACCACCGACCGCTTCGCCGACCACGTCCTGGACACCCTCGACAACGGCGGCGGCACCGGCACCACCCTCTGGATCGAGCCCGCCTGGAAGATGCTGCTCAGCAACAAGGCACTGCTGGCGATCCTCTGGGAGCTGTACCCGGACCACCCCAACCTCCTCCCCGCCTACCTGGACGGCCCCCGCGAGCTGGCCCACACCACCGGCTACGTCGCCAAGCCCCTCCTGGGCCGCGAGGGCGCCGGCGTCACCATCCACCGCCCCGGCACAAAAGCGCCCCCGCGCACCGACCTCTGCTGCTACCAGGAACTGGCCCCCCTGCCCGACTTCGACGGCAACCGCGTCGTCCTGGGCGCGTGGGTCGTGGAGAACGAGTCCGCGGGCCTGGGCATCCGCGAGTCGTCGGGCCTGGTGACGGACGAGTACGCCCGCTTCCTGCCCCACGTGATCCTCTGAGGACCGTCGCTCGCATGGTGGACGCCGGGGCCCGGCACTCCGTGCCGCCCGGTAGGCTGCGCGTGGGCCGTGACTGGCGCGCTGGGATGGACAACCATCGGGGAGCGGTCCGAAGAAGACGAGCGCCGTGCGCCTGGGCCGACCCGAACGCCGACCGCACCGTCCGGAGGTCCCCATGCCCGCAGATCTCACCCCCGAGTCCACCGCCTACCGCGCCGCGCTCGACGTCATCCGCACCGTCGAGCCCCGCGTCGCCGACGCCATCGGCCAGGAGGTCGCCGACCAGCGCGAGATGCTCAAGCTGATCGCCTCGGAGAACTACGCCTCCCCGGCCACGCTCCTGACCATGGGCAACTGGTTCAGCGACAAGTACGCCGAGGGCACCATCGGCCGCCGCTTCTACGCCGGCTGCCGCAACGTCGACACCGTCGAGTCCCTCGCCGCCGAGCACGCGCGCGAGCTGTTCGGCGCCCGCCACGCCTACGTTCAGCCGCACTCCGGCATCGACGCCAACCTCGTCGCCTTCTGGGCCGTCCTCGGCGCCCGCGTCGAGGTGCCCTTCCTGGAGAAGACCGGCGTCCGCCAGGTCAACGACCTGACCGACGCCGACTGGGCCGAGCTGCGCCGCGCCTTCGGCAACCAGCGCATGCTCGGCATGTCCCTGGACGCCGGCGGCCACCTCACCCACGGCTTCCGTCCGAACATCTCCGGCAAGATGTTCGACCAGCGCTCCTACGGCACCGACCCGGCGACCGGCCTCATCGACTACGAGGCCCTGCGCGCCTCGGCCCGCGAGTTCAAGCCGCTGATCATCGTCGCCGGTTACTCCGCCTACCCCCGCCTGGTGAACTTCCGGATCATGCGCGAGATCGCCGACGAGGTCGGCGCGACCCTCATGGTCGACATGGCGCACTTCGCGGGTCTTGTCGCGGGCAAGGTGCTCACCGGCGACTTCGACCCGGTCCCGCACGCCCAGATCGTCACGACGACCACCCACAAGTCGCTGCGCGGCCCGCGCGGCGGCATGGTCCTGTGCGACGACTCCCTCAAGGACCAGGTCGACCGCGGCTGCCCGATGGTCCTCGGCGGCCCGCTCCCGCACGTCATGGCCGCCAAGGCCGTCGCCCTCGCCGAGGCCCGGCAGCCCGCGTTCCAGGACTACGCCCAGCGCATCGTCGACAACTCGCGAGCCCTCGCCGAGGGCCTGATGCGGCGCGGCGCCACCCTGGTCACCGGCGGCACGGACAACCACCTGAACCTGATCGACGTGGCGTCCTCCTACGGCCTCACCGGCCGCCAGGCCGAGGCCGCCCTCCTCGACTCCGGCATCGTCACCAACCGCAACGCCATCCCGGCCGACCCCAACGGCGCCTGGTACACCTCCGGCATCCGCATCGGCACCCCGGCGCTCACCACCCGCGGCCTGGGCACGGCGGAGATGGACGAGGTGGCCGGCCTCATCGACCGCGTCCTCACCACCACCGAGGCGGGCACCACCAAGTCGGGCGCCCCCTCGAAGGCCGCGCACGTCCTCGACGCCAAGATCGCGGACGAGATCTCCCACCGCGCGACGGACCTGGTGGCGGGCTTCCCGCTCTATCCGGAGATCGACCTGGGCTGAAGCGCTCCGTAAGGGGCGCGGGGAACTGCGCGACCACCCACAGCGGTCCCGCAGTTCCCCGCGACAGCACCACCCGAGCTCTCTGAGAGAATGGTGCGCATGGCGAATGACCGACCTCGTGTGCTCTCCGGAATCCAGCCCACCGCAGGCTCGTTCCACCTCGGCAACTACCTCGGCGCCGTCCGCCAGTGGGTGGCCCTCCAGGAGTCCCACGACGCGTTCTACATGGTCGTCGACCTGCACGCGATCACGGTCCCGCAGGACCCGAAGGAGCTGCGCGCCAACACCCGGCTCGCCGCGGCCCAGCTGCTGGCCGCCGGACTCGACCCGGACCGCTGCACGCTCTTCGTCCAGAGCCACGTCCCCGAGCACGCCCAGCTCGCCTGGATCATGAACTGCCTCACCGGCTTCGGCGAGGCGAGCCGCATGACCCAGTTCAAGGACAAGTCCGCGAAGCAGGGCGCCGACCGCGCCTCCGTCGGCCTGTTCACGTACCCGGTCCTCCAGGTCGCGGACATCCTGCTCTACCAGGCGAACGAGGTGCCGGTCGGCGAGGACCAGCGCCAGCACATCGAGCTGACCCGCGACCTGGCCGAGCGCTTCAACGGCCGCTTCGGCGAGGCCTTCACCGTCCCTTCCGCGTACATCCTCAAGGAGACGGCGAAGATCTACGACCTTCAGGACCCGACCGCCAAGATGAGCAAGTCGGCGGCCACCCCCAAGGGTCTGATCAACCTGCTCGACGAGCCGAAGGCCACGGCGAAGAAGGTGAAGAGCGCCGTCACGGACACCGACACCGTGATCCGCTTCGACCGAGAGCACAAGCCCGGCGTCAGCAACCTGCTCACGATCTACTCCACCCTCACCGGTGCGGCGATCCCGGAACTCGAGCAGAAGTACGAGGGCAAGGGCTACGGCGCGCTGAAGACGGACCTCGCCGAGGTCGTGGTGGAGTTCGTCACGCCCTTCCGGGAGCGCACCCAGCAGTACCTGGACGACCCGGAGACCCTCGACGCGATCCTGGCCAAGGGCGCGGAGAAGGCACGGGCCGTCGCCGCGGAGACCCTCGCCCGGGCGTACGACATGCTGGGCCTGCTTCCCGCCAAACACTGACCGGGGCACCGCCCCGACCACCGCCCCAGCACCGCTCGCGCCCCGGCACGCCGCCGTAGCGCTGCACATCACTCCGGTTGCGCCTGCCCCGGGCACGGTCGTGGCCGTACAGTCGATAACCGGGTGTCCGACTCAGCGACATACCACGAGTGACACGTAACGACACGTAACGACAGGAGACGACGTGGGGACCGTAACGATCGGCGTGTCGATCGCGGTCCCGGAGCCCCACGGCAGCAAGCTCCAGCAGCTGCGCGCGGGCTTCGGCGACGCCGCCGCTCACGGCATCCCCACGCACGTCACCCTGCTGCCGCCGACCGAGGTCGACGGCGCCGCGCTGCCCGCGATCGAGGCGCACCTGGCGGAGGTGGCGGCGCGCGGCCGGCCCTTCCCGATGCGGCTGTCGGGCACCGGGACCTTCCGCCCGCTGTCGCCCGTGGTCTTCGTCCAGGTGGTCGAGGGCGCCGCGGCCTGCTCCTGGCTGCAGAAGCGGGTCCGCGACAGCTCCGGGCCGGTGCCGCGTGAACTGCAGTTCCCGTACCACCCGCACGTCACCGTGGCGCACGGCATCGAGGAAGCGGCGATGGACCGCGCCTACGACGAGCTGTCCGACTACGAGGCCCAGTGGGCCTGCACCGGCTTCGCGCTCTACGAGCAGGGCGCCGACGGGGTGTGGCGCAAGCTGCGCGAGTTCCCCTTCGGCAGCACCACCGTGCCCCCGCAGGCCGGACGCGTGGAGAGCGGCTCCCTGCCCGCCCGGTAGGCCCGCTCCGCGGCTCTACACCGGCAGCCGCCGGAACACTCCCCGCGGCAGATGCCGCAGCGCCGACATCACCACGCGCAGGGCGCCCGGCACCCATACCGTCTCCGAGCGCCGCCGCAGCCCCAGCTCGATGGCCGTGGCGACCGCCTCGGGAGTCGTGGCGAGCGGCGCCTCCTCCATCCCCGCGGTCATCCGCGACCGCACGAACCCGGGGCGTACGACCATGACGTGCACGCCCGTGCCGTGCAGCGCGTCGCCGAGGCCCTGCGCGAAGGCGTCCAGGCCGGCCTTGCTGGAGCCGTAGATGAAGTTGGCGCGGCGGGCCCGCTCGCCGGCCACGGAGGAGAGCACCACCAGGGAGCCGTGGCCCTGCGCCTGGAGCGCGCGGGCGCTCACCAGCCCGGCCGAGACCGCGCCGGTGTAGTTGGTCTGCGCGACCCGCACGGCGTTCAGCGGCTCACGCTCGTCGTGCGCCTGGTCGCCCAGGACGCCGAAGGCCAGCAGCACCAGGTCGATGTCGCCCTCGGCGAAGACCTTGCCGAGCGCCGCCTCGTGGGACTCGGGGTCGAGCGCGTCGAAGGCGACGGTGCGCACCTCGGCGCCGAGGCCGCGCAGCTGCTCGGCCGCCGCGTCCAGGGCGGGGGAGGGGCGGCCGGCCAGCCACACGGTACGGGTGCGGCGGGCGACCAGACGGCGCGCGGTGGCGAGCGCGATCTCGGACGTACCGCCGAGGACGAGAAGGGACTGGGGGAGGCCGAAGGCGTCCTTCACGACAGCTCCTAGAGGGTGAGTCGGCGGGAGAGATCGGAGGTGAAGACCCCGCGCGGGTCCAGCTCCGCGCGCAGCGCGCGGAAGTCGTCCAGGCGCGGGTACATCGCGGCGAGCAGCTCCGGCCGCAGCCGGGAGTCCTTGGCGAGGTAGACCCGGCCGCCGGCCTTCGCGACCTCCTCGTCGAGGCCGTCGAGGAAGGTGCCGAGCCCCGGCAGACCCGCCGGGATGTCCAGGGCGAGGGTCCAGCCGGGCACGGGGAACGAGAGCCAGCCCGGGTCGGCCTCCCCGAAGCGCTTGAGGACGGCCAGGAACGACGGGCAGCGCTGGGCGGAGATGCGTCCCACGACCCGGCGCAGGGCGTCCTCCCGGCCGTGGCCGACGACGAACTGGTACTGCACGAAGCCGCCGCGGCCGTAGATCCGGTTCCAGTGCGGGACGCCGTCCAGGGGGTGGAAGAAGGCGGAGATCCGCTGGAGTTCGCCCCTGCGCAGGCGGGGGGCCTTGCGGTACCAGAGTTCGTTGAAGAGTCCGACCGTGGCCCGGCTGAGCAGGCCCTCCGGGACGAGGTCGGGGGCGGCCGGGAGACGGGAGGTACGGAAGGCCAGCGGCTCGCGCCGAGCCCGGTCGGGCAGCGCCTCCAGGGGCGCGTGGTCGCCGCGGGTGAGCACCGCCCGGCCGGTCGCCGCGCCGCGGGCCAGCAGGTCGATCCAGGCGACCGAGTACCGGTAGCGGTGGTCGGTGGCCGTCAGGCGGGCCATGAGGTCGTCGAGGTCGTCGGCGCGCTCGGTGTCGACCGACATCAGTGACGTCTCGACCGGCTGGAGCCGCACGGTCGCGGTGAGGATCACCCCGGTCAGGCCCATGCCGCCGGCGGTCGCGTCGAACAGGGGCGTGCCCCGGTCCACGGTACGGACCCGGCCGTCGGCGGTGAGCAGCTCGAAGGAGAGCACGTGCCGCGCGAAGGACCCGGACACGTGGTGGTTCTTGCCGTGGATGTCCGCGCCGATCGCCCCGCCGACCGTCACGTAGCGGGTGCCGGGGGTCACCGGCACGAACCAGCCGAGCGGCAGCAGCACCTCCATCAGCCGGTGCAGGGAGATTCCCGCGTCGCAGAGCACGGTGCCGCCGTCGACGTCGATGGCGTGGACGCGGTCCAGGGCCGTCATGTCGAGCACGTCGCCGCCGGCGTTCTGCGCCGCGTCTCCGTACGCCCGCCCCAGACCCCGCGGGATGCCGCCGCGGACGCCGCAGTCGCGGACGGCGTCGGCGGCCTCCTGGAACGTGCGCGGGCGGATCACGCGGGCGACGGTGGGCGCCGTGCGGCCCCAGCCGGTGACGGGAACGGTGTCGGCAGACATGCCGGTGACCGTATCGCCCTCATGTGAACGATTAGTCCCAGAACATCTCAGTGGTCCCCGAAACGGGTGATTAATGGTATGTCGCTCGATATTGCCGGACTTACCGCGCAGTTGGCGTGAACAGTGAGTCCACATGGACGACCTCGACGACATGGACCACCGGATCGTCACGGCGCTCAGAGCCCGCGGCACGGACCCGCGCGTGGCCGGTGCCGCGCGTGCCCTGTCCTGGGCCGGGGAGCACGGAGCGCTGTGGCTCGCGGCGGGCCTCGCCGGAGCCGCCGTGGACGGCACCCGCCGCGCGGCCTGGCTGCGCGGCACCGCGCTCACGGCGGGCGCCCACCTCGCCAGCATGGGCGTGAAGCGGGTCGTACGCCGTCCCCGTCCCGCGCACGTCGTACCCCTGGTGCGCACGGCCGGCCGGCACTCCTTCCCCAGCTCCCACGCCACCTCGGCCACGGCGGCCGCCGTGGCCTTCGGCGCGCTCGGCGTCCACGCCGCCTGGCCGCTCGCCGCCGCGGTGTGCGTCTCCCGGCTGGTCGTCGGCGTCCACTACCCCTCCGACATCGCGGCGGGCGCCGCCCTGGGCGCGCTCACCGCCCGGCTCGGCACCGACTGGATGCGCGGAGGCACCCGTGACTGACACGGCCGTCCTGCGGCAACGCGCCCCCGAACAGCAGCAGGAACCCGCGCCGCGCCGCAGGGCGGGCATCCCGGCGGGGCTGCTGCGGACCGCACGCCCCCGCCAGTGGATCAAGAACGTCCTGGTCGTCGCGGCTCCGGCCGCCGCCGGCGAACTGCTCTCCTGGCACACCCTGACCCGGCTCGCCCTGGTCTTCGTCCTGTTCACCGCCTGCGCCGCCGCCGTCTACCTCGTCAACGACGCCCGCGACGCCGAGGCCGACCGCGCCCACCCGGTCAAACGGCACCGCCCGGTCGCCGCCGGACAGGTCCCGGTGCCCGTCGCCTACGCCGTCGGGGGCGCCCTGGGCGTCCTCGCGCCCGTCGTCGCGGCCTTCCTCTGCCCGCCGGCCGTCGCGGCCCTGCTGACCGCCTACCTCGCCATGCAACTGGCGTACTGCATCAGCCTCAAGCACGTCCTGGTCGTCGACCTGGCCGTCGTCACCACCGGCTTCCTGATGCGGGCGATGATCGGCGGACTCGCGCTCGGCATCCCTCTGTCCCGCTGGTTCCTCATCACGACCGGCTTCGGCGCGCTGTTCATGGTCTCCGCCAAGCGCTACTCCGAAGCCGTCCAGATGGCCGAAAAAGCGGGTGCCACGCGTGCGTTGCTCACCGAGTACACCACCGGCTACCTCCGCTTCGTCTGGCAGCTCGCGGCCGGCGTCGCCGTCCTCGGCTACTGCCTGTGGGCCATGGAGGAGGGCGGCGTCCCGCACACGAGCGTGCTGCCCTGGCGCCAGCTGTCCATGGTCGCCTTCATCCTCGCCGTCCTGCGCTACGCCGTCTTCGCCGACCGCGGCACCGCCGGCGAACCCGAGGACGTCGTCCTGCGCGACCGGGCGCTCGCGCTGATCGGCGTGGTCTGGGTGGCGATGTACGGCCTGGCGGTGGCCAATTGGTAGGCGGCCATCCGGCGGGCGCCCGGCGCGAGCTGCTGGGCTTCGTCTCCGTCGGCCTCCTCGCCTACGCCGTCGATCTCGGCCTCTTCATCTGGCTGCGCGGCCCGGCCGGACTCGACCCGCTCACCGCCAAGGCCCTGTCCTTCGTCGCCGGCTGCTCGGTCGCCTACGCGGGCAACGCGCTCGGCACCTACCGGCACACCCGCCCGCAGGGCCTGCGCCCGTACGCCGTGTTCTTCGCGGTGAACGCCGCCGGTGCCGCCGTACAGCTGCTGTGCCTGGCCGTCAGCCACTACGGCCTCGGCCTCACCTCGCAGCGCGCCGACACGGTCTCCGGCGCGGGAATCGGCATGGTCCTGGCCACCATCCTGCGTTTCTGGGGCACAAGAACACTGGTCTTCCGTACCGGGGCAGGAACCGGTGACACGACGGGATCATGGACCCGGGCGAGCGGGGGCAGAGTCGGATCATGGACTGGCTGAAGAAGCTCCCCGTGGTCGGGCCGTGGCTGGCCCGGCTGATGACCACGCACGCGTGGCGCTCGTACGAGCGGCTGGACCGGGTGAAGTGGACGCGGCTGGCCGCCGCCATGACCTTCACCAGCTTCGTCGCGCTCTTCCCGCTGCTCAGCCTGGCCGCCGCCATCGCCGCCGCCACGCTCAGCAAGGACCAGCAGGACCAGCTCCAGGACAAGATCGCCGAGCAGATCCCCGGCATCTCCGACCAGCTGAACATCCAGAGCCTGATCGACAACGCGGGCACCGTCGGCCTCATCGCCGGAGCCCTGCTGCTCTTCATCGGCATCGGCTGGGTCGACGCCACCCGGGGCTGCCTGCGCGCCGTCTGGGAGCTGCCCGAGGAGGAGGAGAACCCCGTCCTGCACCGGGTCAAGGACGCGGGCGTCCTCGTCGGTCTCGGCGGCGCCCTCCTGGTCACCGTCGCCATCTCCACCGTCGCCTCGGCGCTGGTCGGCTGGATCATCCGACAGCTGGGCCTCGACGGCGGCTTCGGCGGGGTGCTGCTCTACGCCGCCGCGTTCGCCGTCGCTGTATTCGCCGACTTCCTGCTGCTCCTGTACGTGCTGACCCTGCTCCCCGGCGTCCAGCCCGCGCGCCGCCGCCTGGTGGTGGCGGCGCTGATCGGCGCGATCGGCTTCGAGCTGCTGAAGCTGCTGCTGAGCGGCTACATGCAGGGCGTCGCCGCGAAGAGCATGTACGGCGCCTTCGGCGTCCCCGTCGCCCTGCTGCTGTGGATCAACTTCACCTCGAAGCTGGTGCTGTTCAGCGCCTCCTGGACGGCGACGGGAAGCAAGGAGCGGGAAGTCGAGGGGGAGGAGGCGGGGCCGGACGGGCGGGAGCAGGACGGGAAGGGACAGGGCGTCACGGGCGCGTCCGGCGGCGGACCAGGTCCGGCAGGGGCCACTTCCGGTTGATCAGGAACGCGCCGCCCGCGAGCAGGACCAGCAGCCCGGCGGTGATGCCGGCCGCGACACCGACGCCGCCGGCGCCGTCCGCGGCCGGGGCGCCGGCCACCGGCTGGGTGCCCGCGGCGCCCTTCCCGGTGCCGCCGGCCTCCGCGGAGGTGCTCGAACCCGGCTGCGGGCTCTCCTGGGCGGCGCTCTTCGGTGGCACCAGCTCGCCCACCGGCTCCACCTTGCCGGCCGCCTTGAAGCCCCAGTCGAACAGGCGGGAGGTCTCCTTGTAGACCTCGTTGTGCTCGTCCTTCGCCGGGTTCATGACCGTGACGAGCAGCACCTTGCCGCCCTGTTCGGCGACGCCCGTGAAGGTGTAGCCCGCGTTTGTGGTGTAGCCGTTCTTCACGCCCGCGATGCCCGGGTAGACGCCGACGTCCGAGTCGCCGGCGAGCAGCCGGTTGGTGTTCTGGATCTCGAAGGGCTTGCGGGACGTCTTGCCCTTCTTGTCCTTCTTCGTCTCGCCCGGGAACTTCGCGCTGACCGTCGAGGCGTACTCGCGGAAGTCCTTCTTCTGCAGCCCCGAGCGGGCGAACAGCGTCAGGTCGTACGCCGAGGAGACCTGCTTCGGCGCGTCGTAGCCGTCGGGGCTGACGACGGTCGTGTCGAGGGCCTGCAGTTCCTCGGCGTGCTCGTTCATGTCCTTGACGGTCTCGTCGACACCGCCGTTCATCGCCGACAGCACGTGCACGGCGTCGTTGCCGGAGCGCAGGAAGACACCGAGCCACAGGTCGTGGACGGTGTACGTCTCGTCCTCCTTGACGCCGACCATGCTGGAGCCGGCGCCGATGCCCGCGAGATCCGAGGGGGCGACCTTGTGCTTGGTCGTCTTCGGCCACTTCGGCAGCAGTGTGTCGGCGAACAGCATCTTCAGCGTGCTCGCCGGGGCCAGCCGCCAGTGCGCGTTGTGCGCGGCGAGCACGTCGCCGGACTCGGCGTCGGCCACGATCCACGAACGGGCGGTGAGGTCCTTCGGCAGCACGGGCGCCCCGCCCGCCAGATCCACCTGTGTCCCCGGCTTCCCGAGCCGCGCGCCGCCCACGGTCGACATCGACGCGGGCGGAGTGGCCGACGGGCTCGCCGAAGAACTCGCCGAAGGGCTCGGGGAGGCGAGTGCGGCGGGCGGGAGGAGAGCGAGAGCGGTCAGGGCGGCGGAGGCGACCGTCAGGGATCGCCTGACGGCCTTCTTGGGTGCGGGCACGAGCGAGAACGTACCTCCCGGGCGGGGCGCGGCCCCACCCCCCTCCCCACCCCGCGCACGGATCCGGACACCCGGCGGCGATACTGGAGGCATGAAGCTCAGCCGCCCCGTCTCCTGGTTCCTGCTCGCTTTCGGGGTGTGGAGCTGGATCATCTGGATCACTTTCGTCAAAAATCTGATCAAGGACAGCAGCGGGCTCGCGTTCGAGGACGGCGACCCCACGGCGTACTTCTGGGTGCACCTGCTGCTCGCCGTCGTCTCCTTCGTATTGGGGACGGTCGTCGGGGTCATCGGGTTGCGTGGAGTGCGCGCACTGCGCCGAAGGTCATAGGCGTCACGGACGCCGCAACCGAGGGGATACGACGGCATGGTGGTCGTCTTCGCGCTTGTCGCGCTGGCAGTGGTGAGCGTCCTCGTGGCGTCCAACTGGTACGTGTGGCGGCGCCTGTTCCGTGACACGACCCGGGGCCCCGGCCCCGTGCGCCGTATCGGCGCGGTGGTGATCGCCGGGGGCTGGGTGCTGGCCGTCGGCGCGCTGGTCGCCGAGCGCGCGGGCGCCCCCTTCTGGCTCCAGCAGGTCCTGGCCTGGCCGGGCTTCCTGTGGCTGGCGCTGTCGATCTACCTGCTGCTGGCGGTGCTGGCCGGCGAGGTCGTACGGCCGCTGCTGCTGCGGTTCCTGGAGCGGCGGGCGGCCGCGCGGCAGGCGGAGTCGGAGCCGCTGAGGTCCCCGGTCGCGGACACGGAGCGCATACCGGCCGGAACGGCACCGCCCAAGACACCCAAGGCACCCGAGGCACCCGAGGCACCCGAGGCACCTGGGGCGCCGGCCCCCGACGCCGCGGCCGGCGGTCCGCCCGAGAGCCCTCTCGCCCTCCCCTCCCGCCGCCTCTTCGTCTCCCGCGTCGTCGCCGGTGCCGCCGCCGCGGCGGCCGTAGGGACGGTCGGCTACGGGACGTACGGCGTGCTGAACGGCCCGACGGTGAAGCGGGTCACCGTGCCGCTGGCCAAGCTCCCCCGCGCGGCGCACGGTTTCCGCATCGCCGTCGTCAGCGACGTCCACCTCGGCCCGGTGCTCGGCCGGGGTTTCGCGCAGAAGGTCGTCGACACGATCAACTCCACGCAGCCCGACCTCATCGCCGTGGTCGGCGACCTGGTGGACGGCAGCGTGAAGGACCTCGGCCCGGCGGCGGCTCCGCTGGCCCAGCTCCGGGCCCGGCACGGCGCGTACTTCGTCACCGGCAACCACGAGTACTTCTCCGGCGCCGAGCAGTGGGTCGCCGAGGTGCGGCGGCTCGGCCTGCTCCCGCTGGAGAACGCCCGCACCGAGCTGCCCCACTTCGACCTCGCGGGCGTCAACGACATCTCGGGCGAGAACGACGGCCAGGGCCCGGACTACGCGAAGGCCCTCGGCGACCGGGACCGGGCCCGCGCGTGCGTGCTCCTCGCCCACCAGCCGGTGCAGATCCACGACGCCGTCGACCACGGCGTCGACCTCCAGCTCTCCGGCCACACCCACGGCGGCCAGCTCTGGCCCGGCAACCTCGTCGCGGGTGCCGCCAACCCGACGCTGGCGGGCCTGGAACGCTACGGCGACACCCAGCTCTACGTCAGCCGCGGCGCGGGCGCCTGGGGCCCGCCCACACGCGTGGGGGCGGAGTCGGACATCACGGTGATCGAGCTGGCCTCGCTGAAGGCCTAGGACCCGCGCCGCCGGCCCTCCTCGGGGGCGTCCTCGGGGGCGACCTCGGGGGGCGCCGCCTTCTTCGCCGGGTCCGGGAGCGCCTTGGTCATCCCGGGCAGGAAGTCCGTGAACAGTTCGTGCACCTCGCGCACCAGCGGGCGCAGCACCCGGAAGCGGGCCAGGACGACACCCCGCGCGGTGAGCCGGGCGCCGCGTTCGGCGAGGCGGTAGCTCCGCTCGCGGCCCTCCGTGCGGTCGAAGATCCAGTACAGGACGAGGCCCATCTGGGAGAGCCACATCAACTCGGGCAGGATGTCCCGCAGTTCCGCGGGCACCTTGGTCTTCGTACCGGCCAGCACCGAGCGGTGGACGCTGATGGCCTCCACGCGCGCGTGCTCCGACTCCGGGGAGAAGGGGCTGAGCGGGCTGTCCGGGTCGGCCGCGTTCTTGAAGAACTGCACCGCGAACTCGTGGTACGGCGTCGCGATGTCCAGCCAGACCTTCAGTACGCCCGCCAGCCGCGCCTCCAGGTCGGTCTCCCGTGCCAGCACCTCCCGGACCGCTGCCTGGTGCTCGGCGGCGATCCGGTCGTAGAAGCCCTGGATCAGGTGCTCCTTGCCGGCGAAGTAGTAGTACGCGTTGCCGACGGAGACCCCGGCCTCCTGGGCGATGGCCCGCATGGTCGTCCGGTCGTAACCGCGTTCCTGGAAGAGCCGCATGGCCGTCTCCAGGATCAGCGCGCGGGTCTGCTCGGACTTGCTGAGGGGGGCTCCGTCATCGGGGCCGTCGTTCTTCGCAGGCACAGGACGAGAGCCTAACGAGTGGCGCAGGTGCCGTCGTCGCAGCCGGGTCCGATGTACATCCACCCGAGGCCCGGCTCGTAGGCCCACCCGTCGGCGCGGCGGTACCCGTTGCCGCCCCATTGCCGCTGCCCGCCCCGCCACTTGGCGGCGGCCAGGACGGCCCCACGGGCCAGCCACGCCCCGGTGGGCGTGCTGAGCCGGTGGGCGAGCGCGCGGTGCTCGCGCAGCGCCCACAGGACGACGATCCAGGCGGCGGCGCCCCGGAAGACCTGCCCGGCGTCCCCGACCACGGTGACCTCGTCAAGGGTGACGGAGTGATCGAGGCCGGGAAAACGCCGGCGCGCCTCCTCCGACCCGGCCGGGACCATCTCCAGCGGCACCAGCCGCGGCTGCCGCAGCAGCCAGTCCCGCACGTGCGTGCACAGGGAGCACTCGGCGTCGTAGAGGACGGTGAGCCGGCGCACGGGGGCGCCGGCCGTCGCGGGAGCGGACGCCATCGGCTCAGGCCCCGGCCGTGGGAGCCATCCAGCCCTGCGGCTGGACCGGCGGCACCTGCTCCCGCTCCATCATCCCGCGCCGCCGGATCCTGTTGAGCACGTACACGTTGCCCAGGTGCATCACGCCGAGCACCAGCAGCACGACGCCCAGCTTGGTCGACAGGGCCTCGAAGATCCCGCGGGTGTCGGCGATGGTCTCGTCACCGCTCAGATAGAGGGCGACGAAGCCGAGGTTGACGAGGTAGAAGCCGACCACAAGGAGGTGGTTGACGGCTTCCGCGAGCTTCTCGTTGCCGTGCAGCACGTCGGCGAGGAAGACCCGGCCGTTGCGGCTGAGCGTGCGGGCCACCCAGATGGTCAGGCCGATGCTGACCAGCAGGTAGATGACGTAGGCGATGACGGTGCGGTCCATGCCCCACCCCTTCTTGAACGCGTTCAAAACGCTGACAGGGAAGACTGTAGACCTGCTTTTGAACGTGTTCAACTCGCGGGGGGAGTGGTCCGCGTCACCCGACTACGGTCGGCGGCCGAGCTCCGGACGCTTGGAGTAGTCCGTGAGCCCGATGACGTTGCCCCACGGGTCGGCGAACTCGACGGTCCAGCCGGTGGCGACGGAGAAGGGTTCGTCCAGCGGCGCCACTCCGGCGTCGCGCAGCGCCCGGGCGGCCGTGCGGGCGTCCGCCACCTCCAGCCACACCCGCGCGGACGGCCACGGCGGAGGCCGCTGCCCGAACTCCTCCTCCGCCCGCAGGAGGATGCCCGGCGTCTCACCCCCGGCCTTCAGCAGTGCGATGCCGGCCTCGTCGAGCCGGAAGGCGACCGGGAAGCCGGCCCGCTCGTAGAAGTCGACGGCCGCACCGAGGTCCCCGACGGGCAGCAGCACGTTGTCGAACCCGAGCAGTTCGTACGACTGGTCATCTGACATGGCGTCAGGGTAGGTCGATCATCGCCCGGAACGGCTGATTGTCAGTCCTGGTCGGGTGCCGGCTTACGCCGTCCGGCGGCAAGGATCGCATCGACGTCCAGCGTGACCTTGGCGCCGAGGGAGTCGGGGAGGGCGACCGACTCGCCGGGCGAGTGGACGCGGTGGCTGGCGTAGTCGCCCCCGTCCGGGTCGGTGAGGACGTGGAGGCGCTGGTGCTTGCGGTCGACGACGACGTAGACGGGGACCTTGGCGGCGGCGTAGGCGGCGACCTTCGTCCGCAGGTCGTTCTTCCAGTTGCCGGAGGTGACCTCCAGGACCAGCCGGAAGCAGACGGGGTCGTAGGCGTTGTTCTCGACGAGGTGCTCGTCGACGTCCGCGTCCACCACCGCGAGGTCGGGGATGGCGTAGTCCTCCGCCTCGGTGGGCAGCCAGAGGCCGACGCCTTGCAGAACCTCGGTTTCGCCGTCGTCCAGCCCTGCGGCGATGAACGGCCGCATGAGCTTGGTCAATGCGCGGGCGTGCGGGGCATCCGGGGACGGAGTCACGAGGAGATTCCCTCCGATGATCTCGACGCGGTAGCCCGGATGGCGCTCCATGATCTCGTCGGCGATGGTCGTCAGAGTGACCGGCTCGTCGTCGTGATCGAAGGGCTGCTCGACGGATGCAGCGGACATCACGTGCCTCCCGAGGGCTGGTGTCGAGACCATCATCCTAGGACGGAGACCGCCCGCGCGGCCCTCGTAGCACCCTCCACCCCATCGTGTGGCATATGCCAGAGGGCCCCGTCTCCAGCGGAGACGGGGCCCTCACGGACGTACGGCGTCATGCGCCGACGGACGTCAGAAGCGGCGCGTGATCAGCGCCCGCTTCACCTCCGCGATCGCCTTGGTGACCTCGATACCGCGCGGGCAGGCGTCCGTGCAGTTGAAGGTCGTGCGGCAGCGCCAGACGCCGTCGCGGTCGTTGAGGATCTCCAGCCGCTGCTCGCCGGCCTCGTCACGCGAGTCGAAGATGAAGCGGTGGGCGTTGACGATGGCCGCCGGGCCGAAGTACTGCCCGTCGTTCCAGAACACCGGGCACGAGGACGTGCAGGCGGCGCACAGGATGCACTTCGTCGTGTCGTCGAAGCGCTCGCGGTCCTCGGCCGTCTGGAGGCGCTCACGCGTCGGCTCGTTGGTGTCCTTCGTGATCAGGAAGGGCATCACGTCCCGGTACGCCTGGAAGAACGGCTCCATGTCGACGACCAGATCCTTGAGGACCGTCAGGCCCTTGATGGCCTCGACCGTGATCGGCTTCTCGGGGCTGATGTCCTTGATCAGCGTCTTGCAGGCAAGGCGGTTCTTGCCGTTGATCCGCATGGCGTCGGAACCGCAGATGCCGTGCGCGCAGGAACGGCGGAAGGTGAGGCTTCCGTCCAGGTCCCACTTGATCTTGTGCAGCGCGTCGAGGACACGCTCCTTCGGGTCGATCTCCAGCTGGAAGTCTTCCCAGGTCGCCTCGGCCGAGACCTCCGGGTTGAACCGGCGGACGCGGAAGGTGACCGTGATGTACGGGGAGTCGGCGAAGCCGGGCTCGGGGGCCGAGTCGCTCTTCTCCATGACAGGGGTAGCCATCAGTACTTACGCTCCATCGGCTGGTAGCGGGTCTGGACGACCGGCTTGTAGTCGAGCCGGATGGACTCGGTGCCGTCGTCGCCCACCTCGCGGTACGCCATGGTGTGGCGCATGAAGTTGACGTCGTCGCGGTTGGGGAAGTCCTCGCGGTAGTGACCGCCGCGCGACTCCTTGCGGGCGAGCGCGGACACCGCCATGACCTCGGCCAGGTCGAGCAGGTTGCCCAGCTCGACGGCCTCCAGCAGGTCGGTGTTGAACCGCTTGCCCTTGTCCTGGATCGCCACGTTCTTGTAGCGGGCGCGCAGCTCGGCGAGCTTCTCGACGGCCGTCTTGATCGTCTGCTCGGTGCGGAACACCATGACGTTGGCGTCCATGGTCTCCTGCAGCTCGCGGCGGAGCGTCGACACCCGCTCGGTGCCGGTGGAGGAGCGCAGCCGCTCGATCTGCTCGAGGACCAGGGACTCGGGGTTCTCCGGCAGCTCCACGAAATCCGCCTTCTGCGCGTACTCCGCGGCGGCGATGCCGGCCCGCTTGCCGAAGACGTTGATGTCCAGCAGCGAGTTGGTGCCCAGGCGGTTGGCGCCGTGCACGGACACGCAGGCCACCTCGCCGGCCGCGTACAGGCCCGGCACGACGGTGGTGTTGTCCATGAGGACCTCACCCTCGACGTTGGTCGGGATGCCGCCCATCGCGTAGTGCGCCGTCGGCTGGATCGGGATCGGGTCCGTGTAGGGCTCGATGCCGAGGTAGGTCCGCGCGAACTCCGTGATGTCGGGCAGCTTGGCGTCCAGCTGCTCCGGCGGGAGGTGGGTGAGGTCCAGGTAGACGTGGTCGCCCTCGGGGCCGCAGCCGCGGCCCTCGCGGATCTCCGTGTAGATGGAGCGGGAGACGACGTCACGCGAGGCGAGGTCCTTCATGACCGGCGCGTACTTCTCCATGAAGCGCTCGCCGTCCTTGTTGCGGAGGATGCCGCCCTCACCGCGGGCGCCCTCCGTCAGCAGGATGCCCATGCGCCAGATGCCGGTCGGGTGGAACTGGAAGAACTCCATGTCCTCCAGCGGCAGCCCGCGCCGGTACACGGCCGCCTGGCCGTCACCGGTCAGCGTGTGCGCGTTGGACGTCACCTTGAAGAACTTGCCGGTGCCGCCGGAGGCGTAGATCACGGACTTCGCCTGGAAGACGTGGATCTCACCGGTCGCCAGCTCGTAGGCGACCACACCGGCCGACTTCTTGACGCCGTCGACCTCGGTGATCAGCTGGTCCAGGACGTAGAACTCGTTGAAGAACTCCACGCCCTCCTTGACGCAGTTCTGGTACAGCGTCTGGAGGATCATGTGACCGGTGCGGTCGGCCGCGTAGCAGGAGCGGCGGACCGGGGCCTCGCCGTGGTTGCGGCTGTGACCGCCGAAGCGGCGCTGGTCGATGGTGCCGTTCGGCGTCCGGTTGAACGGCAGGCCCATCTTCTCCAGGTCGAGGACCGAGTCGATGGCCTCCTTCGCCAGGATCTCGGCGGCGTCCTGGTCGACCAGGTAGTCACCGCCCTTGACCGTGTCGAAGGTGTGCCACTCCCAGTTGTCCTCCTCCACGTTGGCGAGCGCGGCGGCCATGCCGCCCTGCGCGGCGCCCGTGTGGGAGCGGGTGGGGTAGAGCTTCGTCAGGACGGCGGTGCGGCTGCGCTTCGTCGACTCGATGGCCGCGCGCATGCCGGCGCCACCGGCGCCGACGATGACGGTGTCGTACTTGTGTACCTTCATGATTTTCGCAGCCCCGTGCCTAGCGGATGTTCGGGTCGAAGGTGAAGATCACCAGCGTGCCCAGCAGGATGGTGAACACCGTGGCGGTGTAGAGCAGGCCCTTGAGCCACAGCCGGGTGTTAGGGCGCTCCGCGTAGTCGTTGATGACCGTGCGCAGGCCGTTCGCGCCGTGCAGCATCGCCAGCCACAGCATCAGCAGGTCCCAGACCTGCCAGAACGGCGAGGCCCAGCGGCCGGCCACGAAGGCGAAGCCGATCTTCGAGACGCCGCCGTCCAGCACCAGCTGGATGAGCAGGTGCCCGATGACCAGGACGACCAGCACCACGCCGGACAGGCGCATGAAGAGCCAGGCGGCCATCTCGAAGTTGCCGCGCGTGGACTTCGGGGACTTCTTGGTCCGCTTGCGGGGCGGCTCGATCAGCGGCGCCGGGTTGTCCACGGTGTAGGCGGAGGCGCCCGCGCCCTCGACGGGGCCGATACCGGAGGCGGTGGTTTCAGTGGTGGACATCTGCGTCAGCTCCCGAACACTTCACGAGCGGCGTGGCCGAGGACGGGGTAGATCGCCCCGATCATCAGCACGACCCACAGACCGACGACGGTCCAGAGCATCTGCTTCTGGTAGCGGGCGCCCTTGATCCAGAAGTCGACCGCGATGACGCGCAGGCCGTTGAGCGCGTGGAACAGGATGGCGGCCACGAGGCCGTACTCCAGCAGCGCGACGATCGGGGACTTGTACGTGGCCACGACGGTGTCGTAGGCCTCGGGGGACACACGGACGAGAGCGGTGTCCAGCACGTGGACGAACAGGAAGAAGAAGATGAGGACGCCGGTGACTCGGTGAGCCACCCAGGACCACATTCCTTCCCGGCCGCGGTACAGCGTTCCAGCCGGCACGGAAGTTTCCTCCGGGAGCGGGGATTGGGGCCGCGCCGGCTTTCCTTGTCGGTCGGGCCCGGCCGGGTACGGTCCACCGGCCCCCAGCATCGTAGCGACGGTTGCCTGCGGCGCTTACGGGGGGCCTGGTTGTGTGATCAAAGTTGCACTCAAAGGAGCAGTGGGGTGGGCGCGGGGCGGCCTAGGGGGTGGGGGTTTGGGTGGTTTGCCGGGTGCGGGCCGTCGGTGGCTGGTCGCGCAGTTCCCCGCGCCCCTGGAGGACGTCGGTCAACCTGTTCCTTGCCAGGCGCCGGAGTTCCTCCGCCGCGACTGCGCGTTCCTCGTCAGGATCGTTTGCCAATCGTGACCGGATGTCCGCGAGGGCGTGGTCCAGGGCCTCGTTCGCGGGGAGGCCGTTCAGGCAGAGGACGAACGCGTGTCCGAAACGGCGCTCGTAGGCCGCGGTCGCCGCGCTCAGGGCCGTGTGGGCCGCCGCGTACGTGTCCTCCGGCAGGGGAGGCAGCACCTCCGTCGCCAGGGCCGCCGTCAGGTCGTCCGGGGAGAGGTCGTACGCCGCCTCGTCCGCCGCGGCCAGCAGGGACGGCAGGTCCGGATAGGGGCGGTGGGAGGCGAGGCGGTGGGCCCAGTGGTGGCTGTTCAGGCAGGTCAGGAGCGTGCGGAGGGCCTCATCGGCGGACGCGGCGTTGAAGCGCGCCAGAGCGGAGGCCGTTACCGGTGTGGCGCGGGTGGTTTGCGCCGGTACCGGTATGGCCACTCGGGCGGGGA
This sequence comes from Streptomyces sp. NPDC058812, assembly GCF_042744565.1. Lineage (NCBI taxonomy): Bacteria > Bacillati > Actinomycetota > Actinomycetes > Kitasatosporales > Streptomycetaceae > Streptomyces > Streptomyces sp. NPDC058812. Next base: position 10,293 of record NZ_JBHYOB010000004.1, on the reverse strand, counting down.
GGTCTGGGAGACGGTGCGCAGGCAACGTGGGTCCTCGTGGGCGTCACGTGTGTGTCGGCAGGGGATTGTGCAAAAGATGTGGCGTCACGTTATCGAGTGACGGCATCGCGTGTCCGTCCAGTGCCCGAATTTCACCCGAACGGGAGAGTTTCAGAACATGTGGTGGACGCAGGGTGGAGCTCACGACCGTAGGTTGGCGCCGTGAGCCAGCACGGACGCCGGACGCCGGCGAACCAGGTGAGGCAGCGGGCCGTGATCGCCGGTGCGGTGGTCGCCGCGCTCGGCGTGGGAGTCGGCCTGTGGGTCACCGACGGTGAGGGTGACGGCGGGCCCGCGGGCTCGGCCGCGCGGACCTCTCCGGAGGCGGCCGCGCCCAGCCCCAGCCGCTCCTACGCGCTGTCGAAGGAGCCGCGCACCATACCCGCCGTACGCGAACACACCGCGGCCCGCGGCCCCGGCTGGCAGCCGGAGAAGGCCCACCGCGTCGTCGTCGCCGACGCCGGGCTCGCCGACGAGGGGCGCCTGATAGCCGGCGAGCTGGGGCTGACGTACGCGGGGGAGAAGGACGACGAGCGCGCCGGGGACGTGCTGCTGGACGTCAAGGAGGACAAGGGCGCGGACTCCGAGTCGTACACCATGACCGTGCGCGACGGCCGCGTCACCGTCACCGGGCCGGCCGAGGCCGGCGTCTACTACGGCACCCGCACCCTGAAGCAGGCGGTGGACGGCGGCGGCACCGCGCCGGAGGGCGTCGTGAAGGACGAGCCGGCCAAACCGCGGCGCGGCTTCAGCCTCGACATCGCGCGCAAGCACTACGACGCCGACTGGATCAAGGACCGGATACGCGAGCTGGGCGACCTGAAGTTCAACGAGCTGGGCCTGCACTTCTCCGACGACCAGGCCTTCCGCATCGAGTCCGACTCGCACCCCGAGATCGTCTCCGACGACCACCTGACCAAGGCCGAGGTCAAGGAGATCATCGACCTCGCCGCGTCCCGGCACATCACCGTCGTCCCCGAGATCGACTCGCCCGGACACCTGGGCGCCGTGATCGCCGCCCACCCCGACCTCCAGCTGCGCAACGCGCAGGGCACGCCGACGCGCGGCGCGATCGACATCTCCAAGCCGGAGGCCGCCGAGATCGTCGACGACCTGCTGAACGAGTACGCGGACCTCTTCCCCGGATCGCAGTTCCACCTGGGCGCCGACGAGTACCAGGCGCTCGTGGTGTCCGACCCCGAGGCGTCCTACCCGGACCTGGCCGCCGCGGCCCGCGAGGCCTACGGCTCCGGCGCCACCGTCGCCGACCTCACCACCGGCTGGCTCAACGGCCGCGCCAAGACGGTCATGGCGCACGACCGCACGCCGCGCGCCTGGAACGACGGCTTCTTCGAGGACACGTCCGTCGAGCCCCTGAAGGAGATCAAGGTCGCCTACTGGACCGGCAAGGAGATCGGCGCCCGTCAGCCGACCGAGTACCTGAGCGAGGGCCGCCAGGTCCTCAACTACAACGACGAGTTCCTCTACTACGTGCTCGGCGAGCCGCAGACCTTCGTCTACCCGACCGGCGAGCGCATCTACGAGCAGTGGACCCCGCGCGTGATCCGGGGCACGTCGCCGGTCGACGCCAAGTACGACGACCAGATACTCGGCGGCAGCTTCGCGGTCTGGGGCGACATCCCCAGCGCCCAGACGCAGGCGCAGGTCGCCGAGGGCATCCGGCTCCCGCTGGCGGCGACGGTCCAGAAGCTGTGGGACCCGGACAAGCCCGAGCTGTCCTGGGCCGACTTCAGGTCGCTGGCGAACCGGCTCGACTGATCCCGCACGCCCCCCGGGCACCGAGCGGATTGTCCGATACGGCTGCGAACTCCCGTACGGCTGTGGTGGTCTTTTGGCGAGCCGAACCGACACGCCGGGGGGACCGGGACATGGGCTACTGGGGGTATTTCGTCGTGGGCCGCGCCGAGCGGCCGCTCGCGGAGCTGGACGCGCTGCCGGGCGCCGCGGACATGACCCTGCGCCTGTCCACGCCGGACGGCTGGCAGGTGTGGGAGTTCCCGGGCGGTGACGGGGACGTCGGGAACATGAACGACCTGGCCGGGCAGACCGGCGCGCCCGCGCTGTTCGGGTACGTCATGGACAGCGACTGCGTGGTCGTGGAGGCGGCGGCGCCCGAGAGCGGGGCGTGGACGACGTGCCTGGCGCGGTCCGCGATGGCCGGGTACCTCGGCGCGGAGAAGGAGGGGCTCACCCTGGAGGACTACTTCCTGGAGCCCCGCGACGCCGCCGAGCGTGCCGTGGCCTGGGCCGCGGAGGCCGGGCGCACGGCGAGCGCCGGGGAGTTGGCGGAGGTGCTGTCGGCCGACCCCGGCCTCGGCGACGGCGCCGGCCCCTGGCCCGGTACCGACGCCGGGTCCGATCCCGAAGCCGTCGCCGAGGCCGGCTCCGGTCCCGACGGTGTCGCCGAGGCCGGTCCGGTGGCTGAAAACCTCTTCTTCCGGTTCCTCGACCGGCTCGGCGTGGTGCCGCTGTGACACTCCCGGGCCGTCGCACGCAGTAAGGGGAAGTGCGGGCTCCGTGGTGGTGAGCGGGCCGAGGCGGTAGGAACAGGGAGGCACCGGATGAGCCTGGTGGAACTGATCGCGCGGGCCGACGCACGCGGACTCGCCGGGAGCGGACTGGCTTGTTTGGATCGCTGCGTTCCCCTGCTGGACGGCGGCGACGAGGTCCTCAGACCCCTGTGGGCGACCCTCGCCGGCGACGCCGGCGACGGGCCCGACTGGGCGCGGGGGCTGGCGCGGGTGCGCGACAAGCTCGCCGGTCCCGACGCCGACGGCGAGGACGAGGCCGTGCTCCTGGCCCGCCGGATGCTGGCCGCGGCGCCGGCCGAGTGCTCCGGCGCCGCGGTCCGGGCGTGGGCCGACGCCTGCTCCGTCGCCTCGCTCCGCATCCACCGGCTCCTCGACCCCGCGACGGACACCGCCACCGAGACCGACGTCCGCGGGGAGGACCGCGCTCAGGACCGCACGGAGGGGCTGTCACCCCTCGTCGTCGCCGAACTGCGCCGCCAGGTCACCGTCCTCGAAGTGCTCGCCGGCCACGGCCCGGCCGGGCTGCGCCGGGCCCTGGAGGTCTCCACGGAGGGGCGCCGGGTGCTGCGTGCGGTGGTGTCCCGCCGGGCGCGCGGACGGGGCTGACCACAGGGCGTGCCACCGGGCCCGCCTGTGACCGTCCTGCGGGGAACACGCGGCGGCGGTGCGGCGGACGTGGTGGAGGTGGGGCGGTCCTGCGCCGGTTGCGGAACGGCCGGGGTACGCGTGTGACGAAACTCCGTCCGGCGGCGCTCTAGCGGTTGTGACGACTGTGACCAGCGGATTGACGACCCAGCAGGAAAACCGGCCGTCGGCCGCCGCGAAACCGGTGCGGTGGGCGGCGGACGCGGTGGCCACGATGCGCGAGGGCGCCCGGCTGCGCCTGGACTACTCGGCGCAGAGCCTGTGGCGCGTCGATCGCATGATCGACGGCATCCGGTGCGAGGGAGCACCGTACGCCGCGGTGGAGAGCGCACTGCGCGGACTCGGCGCCTACGCCGGTGAGGTGATCGTGCGTCAGACCGGTGGCGAATGGTGGGCGAGCGGCGGCGACCACTGGGTCCGCACGCCCGACGGCCGGCTGTGGGACCCGATCGACGAGGCCCGCCGTTGCTTCGCCGGCGACGGATCGCTCCGGCTGCTGTGCCGGGACGCGGCGACGGTCGGGTGAGGGACCGGCCGGCAACCGTACAGAAACGGTTCTCCGGCCGCGGACGTGTGACGCCCGGGGCACCCGGCCCGCTGGATCAGCGGGGGAGCCGGGCCGTGGGTGCCGGCCTCCCGTCGCCGAGCGAAGGGGTGGGGTGGTCCGGGTGGAGCAGCGGGGCGAGGTGGGCGGCGGCATGCCGCGTGCCCGCGAGATGCGGGCCTGCGCGACGGCGTTCGTCGGCCGTGTCGCGGTCGGCGGCCGGCTGCCGCTGGACTACTCCCCGGCCAGCCTGCGCATCGTCGACTTCCTGGTCGACGGGCTGCGCAAGGGAGGCGCCGACCACGAGCGGGCGCGCGGCACGCTGCTCGGCCTGGGTGCCTACGTCGGTGAGGTGCTCGTGCGCCGGGCGGGCGCGGTGTGGACGGACTTCGACCCGGACCAGCGGGCGTACTTCGGGCAGCCGGTCGGCGTACGGATGCCGGACGGGCGCGTCTGGAACCCGCTGGGCAGGGTGCACAACCGCCTGGCGGGCGGCGGCCCCGAAGAGTCGCTGCACACCTTCTACCTGACGCTGCACGGCCGGGCCCGGCGCGTGCGGCCCGCCGTGCGGTGAGGGGCGTCCGGTCCGATCCCTGTGACACTTCCGTGCGCGCCGACGCTGATGACCGTGGGGGCGGGCTCGGTCGAGCGCGCGGAGAACTCGGTACGGACGAGGACGGTTCTTGGGCCAGCGAGGGGAAGCCCGCCGCGTACAGGCGTACGACGGGGAACTGGGCGCGGCCGTCGCGCGGGCCCAGGAAGGTGACGAGGCCGCCTTCGCGGTCGCCTACCGGCTGGTGCAGCCCGGCCTGCTGGGCTACCTGCGCGGACTCGTCGGGGACGACGCCGAGGACGTCGCGGCGGACGCGTGGCTGGAGATAGCGCGCGATCTGCGGCGCTTCAAGGGCGACGGGGCCGGCTTCCGGGGCTGGACGGCGACGATCGCCCGGCACCGGGGGCTGGACCACCTGCGCCGCCAGAAGGTACGGCCCAGACCGACGGCGCTGGAACAGGACGTCCTGGACCTGCCCGGCCCGCACTCCACGCACGACCAGGCCCTGGAGACGCTGTCCACCGAGGCGGCCCTGGCCCTGGTCTCGGGACTGCCGCGCGACCAGGCCGAGGCCGTGCTGCTGCGGGTCGTCGTCGGCCTCGACGGACCGTCCGCCGCGCGTGTCCTCGGCAAGCGGCCGGGCGCGGTGCGCACGTCGACGTATCGGGGGCTGAAGCGGCTGGCACGGCAACTGGGCGTCGACGGTGTGACGGAAGACGCGCCCAGGACGCTGGGGGAGTCGACATGACGGGCACCGACGGCGGCGCCACGGCGGACCGAGCGGGAACGGAGGCGGACATGGGTGCGCGGCACGGCGAAGGCGACGACAACGGCCACCGCGTCGGCCCCCGGCCCGCCCGCCACGAGACCCCCGGGGTGGAGGGGCTGCTCGCCGCGGCGCTGCGGGGGGAGCACGTCGACGCGGAGGGCGAGCGGCGGGCCGTGGCCGCGTTCCGGGCCGCCCTGGACGCGGAGCCGGGCCGGGCCGCGCGCACCCGCCGGCGGGACGACTGGCGGCCCCTTGAGCGGCGGCGCGCGGGACGGACGCTGAAGACCGCGTTCTCCGTGCTGCTGGCGAGCCTCACCCTGGGCGGCGTCGCCTACGCGGCGATCGGCGGGGCCGGTTCCGCCACGGACACCGCCCGGCCGGAACGCACTCGCCCGTCCCTCGCCACGGACGGCCCCGCGGTCCGCCCGGTCCCCGCCCCCAGCCCCGCCACCACCAAGCCTCCCGGCGCCTCGGCACGGCCGGACCGTCCGGCCACCGCCCGGGAGACCGAGGCCCACTGCCGTGCCTACGAACGGCTGGAGGGCCGGGGTCAGGCCCTGGACGCCACGGCCTGGCAGCGGCTGGTCGCGGCGGCGGGCGGCGAGGAGCACGTCGCGGCCCACTGCGCCGAGCAGCAGCCCCGGCAGGCCCGACCGAGCGCCGCGACCGACGGTAACAAGCCGAGCAGGGCGGCCGACCCGGCCCCGCAGGAACGGTCGAACGGCAACCCGAACGGCAACGCCAACAGCGGCGGCAACGGCAGCGGCGAGGGCGGGAGCGCGGAACGGGCGGAGCCGGCGGACCGGGCTCCCGGCAAGGACAAGTAGCCTCGCACCAGGGGCGATCGCGGCGGCCAAGGCAACGGCCGGGGCCGCCACCCCCCACAGGAGAGGCCCCGGCCGTCGCGCGGCACGGGCCGCGCGGCGGCCCGTACTCCCTACAGCGCCGGGACTGCGTTTTCTGTCACACCCCACCGCGTCACGGCTTAGTTGCAGCTTGTACGGCAATGGGATGGGGACATGGACGAGCGGCGGTTTCAAGACGTAACGTGCCATTCGCGCCGACCAGCGGGGGCCTTCCCTCCCGCATCACGTGAGCGGTAGGCCACCGCAACCATCGATTGAGAAACCACGACGGCGAGTACCCGGCCCGCGAGAGCGGCGCCGGCTCAGGCGCAAGGAGAGGCGCGTTCGGTGCTGGGGGACGACGCGGAGCTGACCGCCGCGGTACGTGCGGCCCAGGGCGGGGACGAGACCGCGTTCCGGACTGTGTACCGCGCCGTGCATCCACGACTGCTGGGGTACGTGCGGACACTGGTCGGCGATCCGGACGCGGAGGACGTGGCGTCCGAGGCCTGGCTGCAGATCGCCCGTGACCTGGAACGGTTCGACGGCGACGCCGACCGGTTCCGCGGCTGGGCCGCCCGTATCGCCCGCAACCGCGCCCTGGACCACATCCGCATGCGCGGTCGCCGCCCCGCGATCGGCGGCGACGAGACGGAGCTGACCGGCAAGCCCGCCGAGTCGGACACCGCGGGCGAGGCCATGGAGGCCCTGGCCACCGACAGCACCCTCTCCCTCATCGCCCGCCTGCCCCAGGACCAGGCCGAGGCCGTCGTCCTGCGCGTGGTGGTGGGCCTGGACGCCAAGAGCGCCGCCGAGACGCTGGGCAAACGGCCCGGCGCCGTCCGCACGGCGGCGCACCGCGGCCTGAAGCGCCTGGCCGAACTGCTCGGCGGCGATCCGGAATCGGGCGGCGGGCTCGACGCCCTGCCGCCCCAGCGAGAACCGCGCGGCCGTGCGGTGACGTCCGCGAGTGTGACGCATACGCGTGCGCGGACGCAGAAGGACATGTGATGGCCGACGAGCAGGACAGGTGGCTGGACCGCGAAACGGCGGAACTCTTGCTGCGCGGAGAGTCACTGGAGGCTGTCGACCCCGCGGCCCGCGACCGGGCCCGACGGCTCGCCGAGGCCCTGGGCGCGCTCACCGCCCCGCCCGTGCCGACCAGCGAGGAACTCCCCGGCGAGGCCGCCGCGCTGGCCGCCTTCCGCAAGGTGCGCGCCGACCGGGCCGACGCGCCGGAGGGGGCGTCGGCCGCCCTCGGGCACGGCACCGCGACGCCGCCCTCCGATGCCGGACTGGTCCGTATCGGCCCGCGCGGCGACGGTACCCGGCGCCCCCGCCGGCACCGTCCACTGCGCCTCGGGCTGGCCGCCGCGCTGACCGTCGGCATGATCGGCGGGGCGGCGGTGGCCGCGGGAACCGGAGTCCTGCCGACGCCGTTCGACGGCACCCGGCCGGACCCCGCCGCCACCGTCTCGGCCGCCGCGTCCCCCGACCGGCCGCTCGCCTCGCCCTCGCCGCTGGACGGCGTGCAGGGCGGGTCGGCGCCGGGCAGCCCCACGCCCGGCGCGCCGGACCGGGGCAGCGCGGGGGACGGCACGGACGGCGGTGGTACGGCCGAGGACACCGACGCCGACGGCCGGGCATCCGGCGGCGCGCGGACCGGCCTCGCCGCGTCCTGCCGCGACGTACGCGCCGGCAAGGGACTCGACGGCGCCCGACGGCGCGCCCTGAAGGAGGCGGCCGGAGGTTCGTCGCGGGTCGCGAAGTACTGCGGGAACCTCCTCGCCGGGACTGACAGCGCCGCCCAGGACCGCAGCGGTGCCAGGGAAGGCGGCAGGGACTCCGACGAGTCCGCGGAGGGGCCCGGGGACCGGGAGACCAGGAGGGGCTCCGGCGACAAGAACGAAAAGAACGACAAGAACGGCAAAGGCGGCGAGGAGGGTAAGGGCGGTAAGGGTGGTGAAGGCGGTGAAGGCGGTGAAGGCGGTGAAGGCGGAAAGAAGGGCGGCGGTGACGAGGGCGACAAGGGTGATGACGACGACGGCCACCACATAGCCCCGCCCGCCGGGCAGCACCTCGGCCCGCACGCCCCCTCGGCCTTCGCGCCCCTGCCGCAGCAGCGGCCGGCGTATCCGCCGCACACGTCGCCCACCGTCGGTGACCACCCCCCTGACCTGCACTTTCCCGGGGTGGCAGGAATTTCCTCACCCGGGGTGTGACACTTTCGGCCGCCGTGGCGCAGTAATGAGTGAGCCGACTGGTCATCGGCTTTCGCACCGAGCCGGGGTTCCCCCCGTACCTACGGCTCGTGCACCTCGGCGCGGGCGGGACACGTTCCCCCGGTCCCGCCCGCGCCCCATCCACCGCCCCCGGCGGAGTCCCACCGCCTCACCGGTACACGACGACCTTGTCGCCGTTCCTCACCTGCGCGTACAGATCCGCGATCGCCGCCTCGTCCCGTACGTTGACGCAGCCGTGCGAGGCACCCGCGTAACCGCGCACGGCGAAGTCGTCCGAGTAGTGCACGGCCTGGCCGCCGCTGAAGAACATCGCGTACGGCATGGCCGAGTCGTAGAGCGTCGAGACGTGGTGGCGGGACTTCCAGTAGACCTGGAACACGCCCTCCCGGGTCGGCGTGTACTGCGAGCCGAAGCGCACCGGCATCGTCGACACGGTCCGTCCGTCGATCATCCAGCGCAGCGTCCGGCTCGACTTGCTGACGCACAGCACCCGGCCGGTCAGGCAGCGCGGATCGGGCGCGGCGGCCGGCTGCCCGCCCATCAGGTACAGCTCCCACTTGCCCGGTTCCCGCGTCATCCCCAGCAGCCGCTGCCAGGTGACGGTGTCGGTCCGGCCCGTCCTGGGCAGGCCGCGCTTGCCCTGGAAGCCGCTCACCGCGTGCTCGGTCAGGTCGTCGTACGTCCCGGTCGGCCCGTCGACGAGCCACTCGACCTGGCGCAGCCGGGCCTGGAGTTCACGGACGTCCCGGCCGGTGTCGCCCGGCCGCCACAGCACCGGGGGTTCGGCACGGGCGGCCGGCGCAGTCGCCGGCCGGTCGCCGGCCGGCGTGCTCTTGGGCTTGCTGGGCCTACTCGGCTCCTTCGGCGGGGCTCCGGTGACGTCTATGTGCACCGGCGCGCGCCCCGCGCCGTCGGCGCTCGTGCCCTGCACGGTGCAGCCGCCCGCCGCGAGCGCGGCCCCCAGGGCGACGGCGACCGCCCTCCTCATGTTCCCCATGCTCGTCATACGCATCACGGCCCCCCGCCGTCTCACCGTCCCGCACGGACGTCCCCTGAGAGGTTCCCCGCGGATGACGCGCCGTGAACGGCGCGGCATCGTTGTGACCGGGACCGCATCGAGGTTGTGAGCAAGGTCCCAGCGTGCGCCCCTGCACCGGGTGGCGCGTGCGCCGATACAGTCCGTCGAAGGGTCGGTCTGTACTGGCGAGTATCTGACGGGTAGTTCGAGCGGTTCGAACATGTGCTCAGCGGGAGGCAACACACCATGGCGCGCGAGTCTGAGTCCGGACTGCCCATCGAACCGGTCTACGGGCCCGACGCCCAGGCGGGCTGGGACCCGGCCGAGAAGCTGGGCGAGCCCGGGAAGTACCCCTTCACCCGGGGCGTGTACCCGTCCATGTACACCGGCCGGCCGTGGACGATGCGCCAGTACGCCGGTTTCGGCACGGCGACGGAGTCCAACGCCCGCTACAAGCAGCTGATCGCCAACGGCACGATGGGCCTGTCGGTCGCCTTCGACCTGCCGACCCAGATGGGCCACGACTCGGACGCGCCGATCGCGAGCGGTGAGGTCGGCAAGGTCGGCGTGGCGATCGACTCGATCGACGACATGCGGGTGCTGTTCGGCGGGATCCCGCTGGACAAGGTCTCGACGTCGATGACCATCAACGCCCCCGCCTCCCTGCTGCTCCTGCTCTACCAACTCGTCGCCGAGGAGCAGGGCGTCGGCGCCGACCAGCTCACCGGCACGATCCAGAACGACGTGCTGAAGGAGTACATCGCGCGCGGGACGTACATCTTCCCGCCCAAGCCCTCCCTGCGGCTGATCGCGGACATCTTCAAGTACTGCAAGGCCGAGATCCCGAAGTGGAACACCATCTCGATCTCCGGCTACCACATGGCCGAGGCCGGTGCCTCGCCCGCGCAGGAGATCGCCTTCACCCTCGCGGACGGCATCGAGTACGTGCGCACGGCGGTCGCGGCCGGCATGGACGTCGACGACTTCGCGCCCCGCCTCTCCTTCTTCTTCGTGGCCCGTACGACGATCCTGGAGGAGGTCGCCAAGTTCCGCGCGGCCCGCCGGATCTGGGCGCGGGTGATGCG